>JBMYWR010000043.1:0-20781 GCA_049607625.1 Colwellia sp. | reverse complement strand
GTGCTACTAACCCTGCTGAAGCACTTGCTGGTACTATCCGTGCTGATCTTGCTGACTCAATTGACGAAAACGCTGCTCACGGCTCTGATGCTTTAGAATCAGCAGCACGTGAAATTGCTTACTTCTTCTCTGACGAAGAAATCTGCCCACGTACTCGTTAATTAAATCTTAAACTTTTTAGTTTTTGAGTTAATGATTAAAAGGATTTTACTGTTAATTCAGTAAAATCCTTTTGCGTTTAAATTACGTTATTATTTTCTTCTTCTTTATTAATGATTTAACTGTTAGTAAAGTTTATATTGTGTTTGTTAGGTATCCCATTATGAGTAAAATAAATTTATTAAATTTCGATCAGAAAGGTATGCGTGAATACTTTGAATCTATCGGGGAAAAACCTTTTAGAGCTGACCAAATCATGAAGTGGATTTATCACTTTGGTTACAGTGATTTTGAGCTAATGACCAATATCAACAAGAAGTTAAGAGAAAAATTACAAGCTAATTGTGTGATTTCAGCGCCAACCATTGGCGAGAAACAAGTTTCTGTTGATGGCACTATAAAATACGCACTTATTTTAGAAGGCGGTCAAGAAGTTGAAACCGTATGGATTCCTGAAAATGACCGTGCAACTTTATGTGTTTCTTCACAAGTTGGCTGTGCTTTAGAATGTACATTCTGTGCAACGGCGCAACAAGGTTTTAACCGTAATTTATCTATGTCTGAAATTATCGGGCAAGTATGGCGTGTAGCCAATGATATTGGTGCGACACGTATTGCTGGCAAACGACCTATTACCAACATCGTAATGATGGGTATGGGTGAGCCACTATTAAACATGAAGAATTTAATCCCGGCACTTGATACCATGCTAAATGATTTAGGTTATGGCTTATCTAAACGCCGTGTAACCGTAAGCACTTCAGGTGTTGTTCCAGCATTAGACATGCTAAAAGAAAAAATTGATTGTGCACTCGCTATTTCTATTCATGCGCCAAATAATAAATTGCGTGATGAGTTAGTACCTATCAACAAAAAGTACCCATTAGAAGATTTTATTAAAGCTTCAGCGCGTTACATTGACGGTTCGAAGGCAAATAAACAAGCAACAATCGAATATGTTATGCTTGATCATGTTAACGACAGCACTGAGCAAGCGCACGAATTAGCGCATGCTTTAAAAGATTTACCAAGTAAGATCAACTTAATTCCTTTTAACCCTTACCCAGGTTCGCCTTATAAACGCTCTAGTAATTCTCGAATTGATCGTTTCGATAAAGTGTTACAAAGTTATGGCTTAACCGTTATAACGCGTAGAACACGTGGAGACGATATTGACGCGGCTTGTGGGCAATTAGCGGGTGAAGTAAAAGATAGAACCAAACGTAAAGATATTACATTAGAAGAAAAATACAAAAAAGCTGAAGCGATTTCACTTAAAGTGTTGTAATGAAAGTGCTATGGTATCTGATGGTATTATAAAATAACAAACAAACAAGATAACGGGTAATTCATTATGGATAAATTTTTTACTTATCGTAAATTATCAAAACTAGTATTAGCAGGTTTAATGCTATCGTTGAGTGGTTGTGTCACTCAACAATTTGAGAATGACGAGCCCGTTGTAGAAAATCAAGCTAACCGTGATGAAATGGCTGCGACAAGAATAGCCCTTGGTTTAGGTTACTTAAGAATGGGTAATATGGCACAAGCGAAAGCTAACTTAGAAAAAGCCAGATTATTCTCACCTGAAATGGTGCAAGTTTATACCTCATTCGCTCATTATTACGCGGAAGTGGGCGAGCATGAATTAACGATTTCATCATATGAAAAAGCGATCAGTATTAAAGATGATGATCCAGACACGTTAAATAACTATGGTGTTTACTTATGTCGTAACGGTCAATTGGCTGAAGCAGAAACCCAGTTTTTAAAAGCGATTGCAGTACCAAGCTATACGTTGGTGTCAGAGAGTTACGAAAACTTAGCATCTTGTTTTTTGCAAAACGATAAGTTTGAACAAGCAGAAATCTATCTTTCTAAAGCCTTAATGCACAGCCCCAACTCATCTTCAGTGTTACTTGCATTAGTTCGTATTGAATATGCAATGGGAAATTATAAAAAAGCGCGTGCTTACAGCCAAAAATTTGAAAAAGTAACTCGAAGGTTTACCTCAGAGTCTTTAGCACTTAACTACAAAGTTAATATGAAGTTAAGACAGTTTAAAACGGCAAAAAACTACGGCACGATGTTAGTTAAAATGTATCCGCAGTCCTGGGAATCTAAGCAATACATGCTAAATGGATTAAAGACAATCGAAGCCGATACGTTGGCTGAAAAATACCGATTGGTACAGGCAAAATCGGCAAAGGTAACACCAGCATCAGATCCTAAAAAACGTGTATTTAAATTATCGCCGAATAAAAATCGCCAAACAGTTGCTAATACTAAAACAAAAGTAGAGCCCAAAACAGAGGCCCAAAAAGAAGCTGTTTTATCAAGTGATTTTGTACAGCAACAGCCTGTTGCTGTAGCGCTGCCAGAACATAATGTAAAATCGTCAGCTAATTCAGCGGCTGTAGCGACCTCGCTTATTACTCCCTCTACTGGTAGTGCAATGGCAAAACCAGTAAATGCCACTTTCACTCCTTTGAAAAGTAATGAACAGCCTCGGTTAGCTGCGAATACAAAAATTCATATGCCACCGGTTAAAGATGAAAGCGTGATCAATGAAATTATTGCTGAAAAAACACCAGAGCAACTTGAACAAGAGAAACAACTTAAAGCGGCTCAGTTGAAAAAAGAGATTGAGAGCAAAGAGTCAATGCTTGATGAAGTATTTTTGGAGCAAGACAAGCAAGCGATAACTACATCAGCTGATAAAAAACAAAAAACTCATACCGTTGCTCCAGGTGAAACACTTTACAAAATTTCTATTAAATACAACGTTAAAATAAGTACATTGCGCAAGTGGAATGGATTATCTGAATCATCGGGTATCAGAAGTGGTCAATCGCTATTTGTAAGTAAGCCTAGTTAATAAAATTTGGGTTTTGCCCACAAAAAATAGAAGTATTATGAAAGACGAAATAAATAAAGACTTATTGAATGCAGCAAGCCAAGAAAATGAAGCATTTGACGAGGAGCATTGCAACGAGCTTAGCGACGATATAGAAGTTGTTGGCCCAGGACAAATGCTAAGTGAAGCAAGGGTTAAACTTTCTTTAACGCAAGAAGATGTTGCTAAAAAGCTCAACTTTTGCACCACATTAATCGTTGCTATAGAGCAAGATGTTTATGATCAAAAGTTACCTGCTACATTTAACCGTGGTTATTTACGTAACTATGCAAAATTAGTTGGTATCACGCCAGAAGATATTATTGCCAGTTATGAGTCTCTTGGCGCTGCACAAATTCAACGAACCGAGCTGCAAAGCTTCTCAAATAACACAGCCAAACAAGCGGAACATAGCCGTTTAATGTGGATTAGTTATCTTATTATTGCCATTCTTTTCGCTTCTACTGTTTTGTGGTGGGTTCAGGGTGAACGCGAGAGTAAAAAAGAAGTTTCCTCTGTTACAACGATTGCAGCGACAGAAGAAAGTATCTCTCTTAATAATGATAAAGCGGTTATCCCTACTGAAAATATTAATACTGAACAAGTTGATAGCGAGCCTTTACAAGCACAGATAGTCCCTAGTAATAAAGTAACTATTGTTAATACAGATAGTGATAATCAAACAGCAATAAATACAGATGAGAATCCGTTAAGCAACACGATTGAATCCTCTGTTACAGCTAACCAGACAACACCAGAGTCGATTACTTTAGATCATGCTGTTTTTACGTTTTCAGGTGATTGTTGGGTTAACATTTTTGACGCTAACAATGAGAGAATAGCGTGGGGAATTAAAAAGCAAGGCTATATAATGAACCTTAAAGGTAAGGCACCATTTAGAGTAACTATTGGCAAACCAGAACTTGTTAGCATTACATTTAACGATGAAATTGTAGATATGTCGCAGTATAATAGCGGCAATATTGCTAAATTTGCTTTACCTGTAATCAGCGAATAATCATTTTAAAATTACTACTTAAGTGATGATTTATTACTTTGTTTTAAAGAGAAATTATGTTTAAAGAATCTCCAATTATCCGCAGAAAATCCCGTCAAATTATGGTGGGTAATGTACCTGTAGGTGGTGATGCACCCATTTCTGTTCAATCGATGACTAACACCGAAACAACGGATATAGCGGCCACTGTAGCGCAGATAAAATCTTTAGAAGCTGTTGGCGCCGACATAGTACGTGTAAGTGTACCCACCATGGATGCAGCAGAAGCATTTAAAGAGATTAAAAAGCAAGTGAATGTTCCTTTAGTTACTGATATTCATTTCGATTACCGTATTGCCTTAAAAGTTGCAGAATATGGTGCAGATTGCTTAAGGATTAACCCGGGTAATATTGGCCGTGAAGATAGAGTTCGCAGTGTGGTTGAATGTGCACGTGATAATAATATTCCAATTCGTATTGGTGTAAACGGTGGTTCACTAGAGAAAGATATTCAAGAAAAGTATACCGAACCCACACCAGAAGCGTTGCTTGAATCGGCTATGCGTCATGTTGATATCCTGGATAGATTAAACTTTGATCAGTTTAAAGTTAGTGTTAAAGCCTCAGATGTATTTTTAGCGGTAGAGTCTTATAAGCTTTTAGCGAAGCAAATAGATAACCCATTACATTTGGGTATCACAGAGGCAGGCGGGTTACGCTCTGGATCGGTTAAGTCTTCTGTTGGTTTAGGCATGCTGTTGTCACAAGGAATTGGCGATACCTTAAGAGTCTCTTTAGCCGCGGATCCAGTAGAAGAAATTAAAGTCGGTTTTGATATTCTTAAATCCCTTAAATTACGTAGTCGCGGTATTAACCTAATTGCTTGTCCAAGTTGTTCACGTCAAGAATTTGATGTGGTAGCGACGGTTAACGCATTAGAGCAACGTATTGAAGATATTATGACACCAATGGATGTTTCTATTATTGGTTGTATCGTAAATGGTCCTGGGGAAGCGATGGTCTCAGATCTTGGCTTAACAGGCAGCAGTAAAAAAAGTGGATATTATTTAGATGGTATTCGCCAGAAAGAGCGTTTCGATAACAATGATTTAGTCGACCAATTAGAGCAACGTATACGTGCAAAAGCTCGTATTATGGATGCCAGTTTAGATCCAGCGAATAAAATCAATATTAAATCATTAAACGACTAAAAAAATAAACAGACAAGTATATTGCCTATAAACAAGGATTTAAGTTCAGGTATTTATCAGACTAAATAATGGACAATATTTATTTAGTTTTAACGCTGTCATTTTATCGCTATAATGCCAGCGCCAATATGCATGTCGTTTGGTATTCTATTTAAATGTAAGAGAGAACAACTCAGTGTCTAAAACTAAAGCACTACAAGCAATTCGAGGAATGAACGATTGCTTACCAGCAGAAACAAATATTTGGCAAATGGTTGAATCGGTTTTACGCCGAGTTGCAGCCAGCTATGGCTTTGCAGAAATAAGAATGCCGATAGTTGAGCCTACAGCACTTTTTAAACGCTCTATCGGAGAAGTAACTGATATTGTTGAAAAAGAAATGTATACCTTTGATGATCGTAACGGCGATAGCTTAACTTTACGTCCCGAAGGTACTGCAAGTTGTGTTAGAGCGGGTAATCAACATGGTTTACTGTATAACCAAGAGCAACGTCTTTGGTATATGGGACCAATGTTTCGACATGAACGCCCACAAAAAGGTCGTTACCGTCAATTCCACCAGTTTGGTCTAGAAGCATTTGGTATTGCTACACCTGACATTGACGCTGAAGTTATTTTGTTAACTGCAAGGTTATGGAAAGAGTTAGGTATTAATGAATTTGTTACCTTAGAGCTAAACTCTTTAGGTAGTAATGAAGAACGTGCTAATTACCGTGATGCATTAGTTGTTTTCTTAACAGAACGTGAAGCGTTACTTGATGAAGACTCAAAGCGTAGAATGCATACCAATCCGCTTAGAGTTTTAGATAGTAAAAACCCGAAAGTACAAGAAGCGCTGACGGGAGCTCCTAAGTTATCGGACTATTTTGGTGAAGATACGCAGGCGCATTTCGACTCATTATGTAAGCGATTAGATGCAGCGGGCGTACAATACAAGTTAAATGAAAGACTTGTACGTGGTTTAGATTACTACAACAGAACGGTATTTGAATGGGTAACGGATAGCTTAGGCTCTCAAGGAACTATTTGTGCTGGTGGCCGTTATGATGGGCTTGTGGAACAATTAGGTGGGAAATCGACACCAGGTTTTGGTTTTGCTTTAGGCATTGAGCGATTAGTGTTAATGTTAAGCAGCTTAGAAAAAGTAAATAATGTTCGACCTCAAGTTGACGCCTATGTCGTTATTTTAGGCGACGATGCACAAATTCCTGCAAATCAGTTAGCAGAGCAGTGGCGAGACCTTGTTCCAGAAATACATTTGCAGTGTCACTGTGGTGGTGGCAATATGAAGAAACAATTAAAGCGTGCAGACAAGTCTGGCGCACAAATCGCGTTAATATTAGGTGATAACGAATTAGCAGAAAAATCTGTTATGGTGAAATATTTACGCGGTCAATCAGAACAAAAAAATGTGGCCCTTGAAGAGGTTCCACAATTATTATCAGCATTAATTTAAAGGCGTTTGCCAAGGTGAAGTAGTGGAAATTTATCAAACAGAAGAACAACAAGAAGAAGCAATTAAGAATTATCTAAAAGATAACGGCAACATGATCGTTGCTGGTTTAGTTTTAGGTTTAGGTGGTTTTGTTGGTTTTAATTATTACCAAGATAATAAGTTAAGCCAAGAATTAGCCCTAGCAGATTCTTATCAAACACTTGTTGAAAGTAGTGCTGATGACAGCAACGCTTTTATCGCGCAAGGTCAAGCATTTATAGCGGATAACAATAAAAGTTCTTACGCCTCACTAACAGCCTTAGCTTTAGCTAAAGAGTCTGCGAAGCATGAAGACTGGAGCCAAGTGCAAAAAGAGCTTTCAACAGCAATTGAAAATGCTCCTAATGCAGGTATCAAGGCTATTGCAACACTTAGACTTGCCCGTGTTCAAGTACAGCAAGAAGCTTATGCAGATGCATTAGCAACATTAGAGCAACCAATCTCTAGTGCCTTTGTTGATCAAGTTGAAGAAATAAAAGGTGATGCATACCTTCTTCAAGGAAAAAACGATCAAGCACGTGCTGCTTATCAAAAAGCTATTGCGGCAAACGGTTTAAATGCAAACCCATCATTGCAAATGAAGCTTGATGACTTAGCACAAGCGGTTGTTTTAAACACAGCACCAGATGCTTTAGTTGAAAGTGCTGCTGAATCGGAATAATTCGAATTCAGGCAGTAATTTTTTTCCAAAAATAAGAAGAAGATAAGATGTCCCTTTTTAATAAAACAGTAAATAGAATGCTTACGAAAGGCGCTTCTAAAAAATCAAACTTAGCTAAGTTATTAGCCGTGTCATTATTGTCGGCTAATTTACTTGCCTGTTCTTCTACCGATGAGGAAGAAGATACCAGTGACTTACCCGTTGAGTTGACTGAAATTAATGAACAGTTTGAGCCAGAAGTTATTTGGGAAGAAAGCATTGGCGATGGCTCTGATGATTTTTTCTCTCGCTTAAAGCCCGTTGTTGCATACGATAATGTCTATACTGCCAGCAGAAGCGGTGTTGTTGTTGCGTTAAATGCCAAAACAGGTGAACAAGTTTGGGAAGTTGACTTAAGCGATATCAATAATGAGCGAAGCTTTTGGGACGCCTCTGTTTCAGCGATGCTTGCAGGCGGTCCTACAGCTGGTTTAAATAAAATATTTATTGGCAGTGAAAGCGGTAAGGTATTTGCCTTAGATGCGGCAACGGGCGAATTATCTTGGGAAGCAGATATAAAAGGTGAAGTTATCAATGCACCTGCTGTTAACTCAGGTATTGTTGTTGTAAATACCGTGTCAGGTATCATGCAAGCTTTTAATGGCGAAACGGGTGAAGTGATTTGGAAAGTAGAACAAGACGTGCCTGCTTTAACTTTACGTGGTGTAAGTAAACCAGCCATTGCTTCAGGTGGTGTTTTAATTGGCACTGGCAAAGGCTCAGTTGCTGTTTATTTATTACAAAAAGGACAGCAAGGTTGGGAAACCGAAATAGGTGAAGCAACAGGCTCAACAGAATTAGAGCGTGTTATCGATGTTGATACTGCACCAGTAATTTTCGGTGATAAAGTCTATGCTGTTTCATCTCGAGGCAATTTAGCGTCAATTGAGCTAAAAAGTGGACGTATTATTTGGAAGCGTCAATATTCTTCTTACAGAGAAATATCTGTTCACCGTAACGATATTTATATCACAACGATAAGTGGCCATATTTATGCGATTAACCGTAACAACGGTATCGAAAGGTGGAGCAACCTTGCTCTAACTAATCGTGGTGTAACTGGCCCTGCAGTTGTAGATCGTTACATTGTAGTTGGCGATTTTGAAGGTTACCTTCATTGGTTAGATATTGAATCAGGCGAAATTGTTGCTCGTCATGAAGTAGATAGCAGTGGTATCGATACTACTCCTTCCGTTTCAGACAATATGCTTTATACGCAATCTATAGATGGTGATCTTCAAGCAATTGAAACACCGAAGATTATCAAAGCATCTAATTAATATTTATTAGGTCTATTAAATACTCCTTTAAATTGAGTTTTAAAACTAACGGCTTTTACGTTTAAACGTAGAAGCCGTTATCTATTTTACGTATGTGCATTTATTTGTGTTACATACTTGGTGAATTGGTATTAATTGCAATTCTCGCATTATTGATTATATAAACTATCTTTAATAAACAGGTATAAATTAGCTCAGATGTTTTAGTGAGTTTTTAAGTATCTATTTTATATAACTAATTAACGTTATTGTACCCAGCCAAAAACATTGTAGGCTTGGTATTATCTATATTTATTTGAGGTTTTCATGCTTCCAGTCGTCGCCCTTGTGGGTCGTCCAAATGTTGGTAAATCAACACTATTTAATCGCTTAACACGTAGTCGAGATGCACTTGTTGCCGATTACCCAGGCTTAACGCGTGACCGCCAGTATGGTCAAGCTGAAGTTGAAGAACATCCGTTTATTGTTATTGATACAGGTGGTATCAATGGTGATGAAGAAGGTATAGACCTTAAAATGGCAGAGCAGTCTCTAATGGCGATTGATGAAGCTGATGCCGTATTATTTATTGTTGATGCACGTGATGGCTTAACAGCTGCCGATCATGGCATTGCAGAGCACTTACGCAAACAAGATAAAAAAATCTTTGTTGCAGCAAATAAAATCGATGGTATTGACGGTGACTCAGCAGTAGCTGAATTCTACTCATTAGGTTTAGGTGAACAAGTTCACCAAATAGCAGCCGCACATGGCCGTGGTGTTACTCAGTTATTAACCATTGCATTAACGCCTCATATTGAAGCATTAGGTGCGCCTAAGTCGGATGAAGAAGGGGAGTTTGATGGTGACTACGAGTTATCTGAAGAAGAGCTCTCAAAGCAAATTGAAGATGCACCGAATGAAAACGACACCATAAAATTAGCCATTATCGGTAAGCCTAACGTAGGTAAGTCAACACTTACTAACCGTATTCTGGGTGAAGACCGTGTAGTTGTTTATGATGCACCGGGAACAACACGTGATAGTGTTTATATTCCAATGGAGCACAATGGTCGTTCATATACGCTTATCGATACAGCGGGTATTCGTCGCCGTAAAAACATTACAGAAGCAGTAGAAAAATTCTCTGTTATTAAAACACTTCGCGCTATTGAAGATGCTAACGTCTGTTTGTTACTTATTGACGCGAGAGAAGGTATTAGCGATCAAGACTTAAGCTTACTTGGCTTCATTCTTGAAGCGGGTCGCTCGCTCGTACTAGCGGTAAATAAGTGGGATGGTTTAGAAGAACATGCAAGAGATAGAGTGAAAACAGAGCTCGATAGACGTTTAGGTTTTATCGACTTTGCCAAAATCCACTTTATTTCGGCACTACATGGTACTGGTGTAGGTCACTTATATGAGTCTGTTGAGGAAGCATTTGTTAGCGCAACGAAACGTATTTCTACAGCGATGGTTACAAAAATTCTTGATATGGCAGTTTTTGATCACCAACCGCCAATGTATCAAGGTCGACGCATTAAGTTAAAGTATGCGCATGCTGGTGGTTATAACCCACCTATTATTGTAATTCATGGTAATTCAGCTAAAAAATTACCAAGCTCTTACAAGCGTTATTTAATGAACTACTACCGTAAATCATTAAAAATGATGGGTACACCAATTCGTATACAGTTTAGAGAAACGGCAAACCCATTTGCTGGTAAGAAAAAACTAAACTATACCCAGAAAAAGAAAATTGCTAGAGCAACTCAAGGTTACAATAAAGACTTGAAATAGCAAAAAAGAAGAAAGAACAAAGCCTGAATGTATGATGCATTTGGGCTTTTTTATTTGCTTAAATAAATCTATAAAGGGTTTACTACTATAATACTGTTTATACCAATTCCATTAATTAAGTGTAATATTAAAAATGAACAGGTAAATTAACGGACTTGTATGAATAAATATGAATTGATAATAGCGCTCAAAAGAACAGGAAATTACAGACATAAAGGCAAGTCATGAAACAGTTTTCTATATCACAGGCACTACTCGCATTAGCAATAGCTTGGTTAGCTTATTCGTTAACTAAGGTTGCGACACAAGTACCAGTTATTTTACAAGCCGTTGACAAAGCTTCAATAACGGTAGAAGGTTTAAAACCAGAAATAGAAGATATCATGAAAACGGTTGATGAAGCCGTTAGGGTTGTTGATGAAACGGTTAAAGTTGTTGATGGAATTAATCAGCAAATCCCTGATATTTTGAATCAAGTAGAGTTAACCCGACCAACTATCTCTGAAGTTGTCCAGGAAAGTCAGCAATACTCGAGCCAATTACCTACTTTATTTTTAAAACTAGATAGTTTGGAAAAACAATTACAAGATATCCAAAAACAATTACCTTCAGTGTTAAAACGTGTTGATGCAATTGTTCTTTCAACCAATAGCACAGTGGATGAGGCTGCTAAATGGCGTCCTCATTCACAACGTTACTTAGCTCAAATTGAATATTCCAGAGAAGATATACCACAATATTTAACACGAGTTGAAGACATCGTTGTTGACGCAAAAAGTATTGGAAAAGAAGCGAGTAGTGGTCTTTTTGTTGGCTTAGTTAAAGGGGTAGTTTCACTACCTTTCGACGTGGTTTCAGGCTTAAAAAGATTGGTTGATGAAAATTCACGCTCTGCGAAGTACTTAACTGATAGTGATATTGTCCAGATACAAGAAAGTGCAATCAAACTACTCAATAGCTCAAGCAAAGAAATGAAATGGAATAATCCTGAGACGAGAAACCATGGCTTAATTATTAAAGGTAAGATGAGCAAAAGCAGAGGGAGAAATTGTCGCAAGCTTACGTTGACAAATTATTTCAATAAAGAAAAAGAAGTATTGAAAGAATTAATGTGCAAAAATGAAGAGGGTATTTGGAAAGTTCAGTAGGGTATATCGATATTTTATAAAGACAACCGTTCTATACCATTTTTAACACTTACATATAGAATGAGAAAATCAAAAAGATAAGCAGTATGTTTAGTTCTTTTGTTGTTATTGTCGTTATCGTTAACTAGAGTAAATTAAAGGTTGATAAAATGGATGTTAAATTAAAGGAAGCTTTCAATATTGAAATCACAAAAGCAAAACAGTCGTATTTCACCCAAGATTATTCTCAGTCATTTTACCATCTAGAGCGAGCACATATTCTAGGACAATCCTTTGTTATCCCTCATGCTACAACACATTGGTGGATGCTTAAAATAGGCATCAAAACCAAGTGTTATAGAGAAATCTCTGGTCAAATAATGAGGATTATAGCGTCAATCATATTTTCAAAAATATGGGTACCACTTGGCAATCCAGGAGGAGCAAATGTTAGCCCTATAAAACCTATGCCTATCCCCAATGATTTAAAAAAAATATTAGACCGAAAAAATTAAAATGTGTATCAGCTATTAGAGGGGGTTAATGACTTTTTTGATTTAGCTACCAAAAACACACTATATAAATAGCTTGTTCTCTAATGAATTAGCACGACATAGTTATTATTAAATTATTAAATTATTAAAAGAGAGAAGAAGTGAAATATTTAACATTTATTACTCTATTGGTTCTTGCTGTTTATGCTGGTGAAGTAAAAGCCAGTGAAAGCAAAAACTCAATCTATTATGTCGCTATAGGTAATGTACCGAATGCGGCAATGAACGAAATAAAAAAAACAGTCGAAGAACATAAAAGCCGTATCAATAAAAACTTCCAAATAAGTAACATGCCAGATGTAACAGTTAGAATTTGGCAGGATAGAAAGGCATTTGAACTGGAGTTCGGTGATGATGCTCAATATGTACAAGGTTATGTGGTTCAAAGTGATTGGGAAGCTAGGTTTTTTAATGGTAGACCTAATTTAGGCTTAGGTGTTGTACATGAATATACGCATTTAGTAACCTTAGCACTGAACCCTAGTTTCAATAATAATCCTCGTTGGTTATGGGAAGCTACGGCTATTTACGAGTCAGGGCGACCACCTATTCCTGATATCTCTAGCTTGAAATGCTTTTCAAAACAGTCTTTTCCTAATTTAGATAACTTAGAGAGTCATCCATTTAATATTTATAAGGTGGGTTATTTTTTGACTGATTTTATTATCTCAAAATGGGGACAAGAGGGCTTAGTAGAGTTAGTAAAGTCAAATGGAGACATTAAAACGACATTTCAAAAAACAGTGAATGAATTTGAGCAAATGTGGCTTTTATTTTTACAAGACAAGTACAAACTCAGCTTTATCGAGCTAGCAAGCAAAGACTGTTAGTTTACAACATACTCTGATCAGTCTTCCTGTTTTGCATTCAGTAATTTCTTTAGTTTAATGCACAAACCTAATTTATCTATCTTAAGTACTAAGGTTATAGATATTCTTGCTGAATGGTTGAATACAACTCATACTGGTAGAGTCCGATTCATTAACTTTTGTGAGTAAATAAAGTGATCGATGTATTAGCTGTTTTCATAACATTTTTTGCCGTTATCGACCCTATAGGTACAATACCTGTATTTATCGCGGTAACGGCTCAATATGATGCAAAAACAAGACGAAAAGTTGCTTTAATTGCAACTTTTGTATCTGCATGTGTGTTGTTATTTTTTTTGATTGTAGGTGAAAGAGTGTTAACAGCGCTATCGATACCACTTCATGCATTTCAAATATCTGGAGGGATTGTTTTATTTTTGTTTGCTATGAATATGATCTTTGGTGATAGTAAACCAGATGAAGAAATTAAAACAATGGAGGACTCACACGAAACAGCCATTTTTCCTCTTGCTGTTCCGTCCATTGCAAGCCCAGGCGCGATGTTAGCAGCGGTGTTATTAACGAAGAATTCTGTTTATTCTACATGGGAGCAAACGCAAACCGCTTTAGTGATGTTATCGGTTCTGTTGCTAGCCTATATCTTAATGTTATTGGCCGGTTATATTAATCGTCTTATCGGCAAAAGTGGGGCTAGTGTCATCAGTAGAGTAATGGGGTTAATTCTTTCCTCTATTGCTATCAGCAATATATTAACGGGCTTTAGTGATTATTATAAAGTTTTATAAAATGCGTTAAGCAAAGCTACCCAAAACAAATTGTTCCCCTGCGCTATTTAATACCAGTTCTGTAACGTCACCTTGGGTAACTTCTTGTGCTAAATCAACCCATTGGTAATAAACATTACGGTGTACTTTAGCGAGTAAGTTACGTCGAACTAAAACATACAATTCACCTTGTTCATTAAGGCTGATAGGGTGTTCTTTATCTAAAATGAACTCATCGTCAAGATTGGTCGATAACACCATTGTTTGCTTTGTTTCGTCTTGCCAATGCCACTGTGTTAATACAAAAGGGGAATCCTCTACACGAATTTTAATTTTCTCTACTGGCGTTACTAAAAAGTATTCATCCTTATCTTCAGTTACTTCTCGCCACAAAACCGATGAAAAAAGCTTAACTAATTTCATTCTTTTAAAAGCGGTTCCTTCGTGAAACCAATCGCCATTCGTTTTAATCTCAATATTAATTTCACCACAATAAGGAGGATTCCATGACTCTATGGGCGGAAGCTTTTTATCTGTTTTTTGTGTCGATTGATTTAATTGTGATGTGAGTTTATCTAATGACATAGTGTTACCAAAGCTGCGTATAGACCTGAAATTTATCATAACGCAATTAGGAAGTTAACGCCTGTTCTATTATAATGATTTTACACGGTTTAAATATTCTTCTAAAAAGGTCTGCCCATGCTAGCTAAATTTATCAATCAAACAAAAGTTATTACCGCGCTTACGCTACTCATTATTGTTTCAGGCTGTGGTAGTACACCAAAGCCACCCAAAGTTGATTATAACCAAGAAACAAACTTCGCTGAATTTAAAACATTTTATTTTGAAGAGACAAAGCCGGTAACAGAAGAAGTAAATCCTATTTATCAGGCACGAATCGGCAAGGCTATTACATCAGCATTAAATGCAAAGACAATGGTCTTGGTTGAGGGTGAAAACCTTAATAAACAAGATAAATCGACAGTCGCTGTAAGTTTTTATTATAGCCAAACGGTAAAACCACAAAATTCATCATTCAGTATTGGATTAGGTGGCGGCAGTATGGGTAGTCGAGGTGGCGCGAGTGTTGGGGTCAGTAAAAGCATCCCCATTGGTTCAGACAGCCTACTGATCACAAAAATCGTTATAAACATTAGCTCTCAAGGTAAAGCCATTTGGCATGGAAGTGATACTTTTGAAGGGCAAAATGATTTACCACAAACTGAAAAAGATAAGCTGATTAATAAAACAGTTACGCGTTTATTAGCGCAATATCCGCCATCAAAAAAGTAACCTAAATCACAATGAACAATGCTTTAGCGGTATTTTACGTAAAGTTTAATTAAAGTTCACGAACAGTTATAACATTTAAAAGAGAAGGGCTCCTTTGTGGAAATTGCAAACTATTCAATAGAAATATTATTATTTCTATTTGTTATTGCTATGGTTGCTGGTTTGTTAGATACCTTAGCTGGCGGTGGCGGGCTTATTTCAATACCTGCTCTTATTTTGAGTGGTGTGCCACCTATCGCTGCATTAGGAACGAATAAGCTGCAAGGAAGTATGGGCACAGCAACGGCTACCTTTTTGATGGTAAAGAATAAAAAAATAGACCTCAAAGCTACATTTCCCTTGATGGTAACGGCTTTTATGGGCTCTGTTTTAGGAACTATTGCGCTTCAATTCATAGATACTGCGGTACTTACTTTTGTGATTCCTGCCGTTTTATTGATTATCGCGGTTTACTTTTTAATTGCGCCCAAAGCAAAGCCTGATAAAAATCATTTAAGCGATAGTATGTATAAAGGTGGCGTTGTTCCAGGTATCGGATTTTATGACGGTATGTTTGGTCCAGGAACCGGTTCGTTTTTCGCTTTAGCTGGCGTTTCCTGTAAAGGCTATGATCTGATTAAATCAACAGCGATTGCCAAGTCACTTAACTTTTCCACTAACATTGCTTCTCTCATTGTGTTCCTTTTTGCAGGACATATTGTATGGGTTATCGGACTTATTATGATGCTAGGGCAAGCTATTGGTGCTCAAGCTGGCGCACACTTTTTATTTAAAATAAACCCTGCCTACTTACGCGGTATTATTGTTTTGATGTGTGTTGGTATGTTAATTAAATATAGTATGAGCATGGGATGGTTATAGTTAAAAATGCTTGATTACACGTTATTGTCGCTTTTTATTCCCACTTTCTTCTTCGTTAGCATTACACCGGGTATGTGCATGACACTTGCTATGACATTAGGGATGACTATTGGGGTGAAAAAAACCTTATGGATGATGCTAGGGGAGGTGATTGGTGTCGGCTTAGTTGCGCTTTTAGCTGGTTTAGGTGTTTCCACCGTTATGTTAGCTTATCCTGCAGCTTTCACCTTATTTAAAATGCTAGGCGCGAGTTACCTGCTTTATATTGGCGTAAATATGTTTCGCTCTAAAGGTAAAATGGCGATAGAACTAAACCCTACCTCTAAGCCTTTTCTGTCCCGCAGTAAGCTTTTTAATCAAGGCTTTATGACAGCAGTCACTAATCCTAAAGGTTGGGCGTTTATGGTTTCTTTATTACCACCTTTTATTAACCCTGAACTAACGCTATCAACCCAGTTAGTCGCTTTAATCTCTATTATTTTATTGTCAGAGTTTATTTGCATGCTGCTTTATGCAACAGGTGGAAGAACCCTTGGCAAATTACTCAATAAAGGCGATAACGTAAAAACGCTTAATAAAATTTCTGGCGGGCTAATGATGTTAGTCGCACTTTGGTTAGTACTTTCTTAGCGTTTTTCTAAGAATTTTCTATATGATTAAATAGATCTTTCTGTATGCTTAATTAGACCTTTTTCGATCTTAAACTATAATGAAAGCGGTATAATACCATTTCCATTAAGTTTGTGATCTTGTTGTACGAAGGGAAAATGAATCAGGGCAAGGCGAACGATTGAGTAATACCATTCGTATTAAATATGTGATCTACTTTATACGTAGATAAAATTGTCAAATACTAGGCATTTATTTAAGTAACTAGTTGTTCTAATTATTAAAGAAATAACGAAGTAGTTGGTGATTTTAACAAGTAGAAATGATCACATGATTGATTCGGATGGTATATCTGCTGGCTATTGGGATTGAGAGGAACGCAGCCATGGCTTATTTTAACTAGTACAAGTGAGCAAAAACTTAATTGAATTGGTATAACTAAACGAGAATAGAATAAACTCATCCTATTTTGTATTTTAGTTGAGCAAACGCGATAAAGTCGGTATTTATAGATAAATATCGCTTGTCAAAATGCACCACTATGCAATATAATTCTCGCACTTCAAGGATGAGGCACCAAGAACTTCAGTGGTGGCTATAGCTCAGTTGGTAGAGCCCCGGATTGTGATTCCGGTTGTCGAGGGTTCAAGTCCCTTTAGCCACCCCATTCTTCCCCCACACTTACTCTATTCTCTAAATTTACTGTTACTTTTCCTTAAACTTTGTACTTAAACCTTAAACTTTGCTGTTTCATCTCGCTAGCTTCTGTCTATAAAAGGTCATTTGGAGCGTCTGGAAATGTTATTTCTAGATAAAAGTAAACAGGTGCTGTAAACTGGTATTATTAAAGTTTATTATTGGCAGTGTAATATGCAACCAAAATTCTCAGAAGATGTAATCCCTTTATCTGATCTCAAAATAAACCCAGGTAAAGTCGTTAATCATGCTAAAGACTCACATAGACCTGTTTTAGTTACTAGTCGTGGACGAGGTGTAGCTGTTGTACAGGGGCTTGATGAGTATGAAAAAAACATTGAAGAACTCGCATTTACTAAAGCAATAGCCAAAGGTATGTTAGATATTAAAGAAGGAAATAAATCAGATATTAGCGATGTAAAAGCAAGGCTTGGTTTATCGTTGTGAAAATCGAATTTTCAGAATTATCGATATGTGATTTAGAAGATATTAAATCGTATTATACCGAACAGCTAGTACCTAAAATTGGTGAACGTTTTATCTTAGAGATAATCAGTCATATTGAAAAGTTACCTGATAACCCTAAAATTGTCAGGCAGGTTCCTGAATTTCAAACACCATCTATCAGGGAGCTAATTCATTCTCCTTTTCGAATTGTATATGTATTAAATGAAGCGAGTATTCAAATCATTAGAGTATGGCGAAGTGAAAGATTAATGAAATTACCTCTTCATAATTAATAATTCATCTCAATTTTCTATTTGTGCTATAAACGTTTTTATTTCATCAAAAGCCGCTTTAGCTTCTTCTAATTCGGGCTCAAAAGTATGCCATACATGCATCATGTTTGCTGAAACTTACAGTGTTACAGGACTACTAGCTTGTATGGCTTTATTAGCGTAACGTCTAGCATCATCTTCCAAACATTCGCTGTCGCTTACCTGAATAAGGAGTGGTGGAAGGTTAGATAAATCGCCAAATAGAGGTGAAATACGAGGGTCGGTTAATTTAACTTTATTATCTAGCCAACCGCCGATTAACAGGCTGGTTAATGAATGCTTAAGTAACGCTTTCATTTCTGATTGCAACATTGCATCGCTACTTAAGTTGTTAACGACATTCGGGCTAGACAGTGTGCTGTCAGTAACCGGGGAAAGGCAAATGGCAGCAACTGGTGCCGTTAATTTTTCATCACGGATCCATGCTAATAATGACAAGCATAAATTTCCCCCCGCGGAATCGCCAGCAATGATGATATGAGACGAAGCGAGTTCTCCTTCTGGGCCATTTTCTAATAACCAAAGATAAGCTTTTTTACAGTCGTCTAAACTGGCCAATCGGGGGTGCTCTGGACGTAGGCGGTAGTCTAATGCGAAAACAGCAGCGTTAGCGATTTCAGAAAATTTATTGGTGATAATACGATGACTTTTTGGGCTTCCCAAGTAAAAACCCCCACCATGAATATATAAAATACGACGCGCCTTATTAGGATGCGTAACGGTTGGAGAGATTATCCATTCACCTCTTAAGCCTGGCTGTACACTTTTGTCTAATAGGTCTTTTGAGGTATTAATTTGATCACTATCAATAGAGATTATTTTTGCAGGTATTTCAACACGTACACCACCGTCATCCATGGTCTTGCACACCTTTAGCTTGATAGTTTCTCTTGATTCAAGGCAAACCTATGTCTAAATATCTAGCCTATTGAACCTCAGGTTGACAAACTTGGTTTAACTGCGCTGTTCTTTTAGCAAAAGAAGCATTAGGTACGGCAAACACTCGATACCTGCCTTTACTATCATTTACACCTGCCGAAATTGTCCCAATGATGGTTAACTTACCTTCTACTACCCGCATTAATGGGGCTCCTGAGTCTCCATGTTTTAATTGGCAGGACTTTAATCTGATCATATTTCCCTGTTTAGGGGGGAGTGCATATTCGCACGACTTATCAATAACTAATTCATTTTCACTGCCTTTAGGGAAGCCCGCAACGATTAATTGTTGGGAATTCTTAGTGTTGGCTTTTGTTAGCGCGAGCTTAGTTAAAGCACAGTTAAGTGGCTTGCTGAGGGTAATTAACGCCCAGTCTCCCATTAATGCATTTTGGGTAAAGTTACCTTTAGGGAAAGTTCTCATTCCCACAGTGTAAGTTTTAATCGCTACAAAATTATTAGGCTCATTTTGCCCAGAAGAAGCTTTTGCAGGTCTAAACTTAATGAATTTTGGCGGGTAATATTGGCCTGACTCACTATCATAAACACAGTGTGCAGCGGTTAATATGGTATTAGGGCTAACGAGTGTTGCAGTACAATTCTTTTTATTAGCCACCTTAAGTAAGCCGATGCCAGAAAAGTCGAGGGCAGGAGTTGTATATTCATTATGGTTAATGACTTTAGCATTGATAAAAAATGAGCTAAAACATAAATACAAACAAAGTAGTACTTTACGCATTTGAGCTTCCCTAAAGAAAAATATTAACACTCGTTCAATACCTTTTAAAAAGTATTGAACGAGTGTCAATATTTGCGAATATATAGCTTTTAGAATAGACCAGAATTATGCTTTAAGCTTTATGAAGTATATTTTAAGTTGGTAGCAAAAACGAAAAAGGCCAACTAAAACGTTAATTTTAGTTGGCCTTTATTTTTCAAATACACGCTTTAAACGATGTATTTAAAGTTATTTATGCACTTTAAGTTGGGTATTTTTCTTCTAAAGCTTTATAAAGTTGTTGTTGGAAATCATCCGCGTTGGTATCTAATGTTGAAACAAGCGCCGCAAGCACTTCGTTGTCTTCTTCACCATTCCAAATTTTAATGTAAGTACCTTCTTTATAACCGTGATCTTGGCGGAAGAAGTTCAGCGTGTTTTTACCTACGTATTGACGGAACAGTTCATCTAAGTCCATGTCCATTAGGAACATACAGTCAGCTAATGCTTTTGCATCAAAGCTTTTGTGGGTAACCGCAGCTGAAGCTAAGTTTTCTAATGCCACTTTAAAGTCATTTTCAGTACTACCTTGATGAAGCTCTTTAGCAAGCTCTTCAGATATGACTTCAACACTTTTACCCGCCATTAAGCGTAAGCTTAAACCGAAGTGAAAAATATCTACTAGCTCTAATTGTACTTGAGCTACGTCTATCTCTTGGTGTTTCCACCACTTCCAGCCGTGGTGATCTAACATTTCGGCACATTCAACCCAAATAGCACGATACCATTCATATCCATTTTCACGCCATGTTTCACTAACACGGCTATTCATAGCATCTTGCATTGTTAACATTTGGCTAATTTGTTTTTCAGTAGTTGCCAGTGAGGTAGATAATTTTTCACTCATTGTTTTTTCGCTTTTAATCGTGTTTTTAGTCAAGGGTAATTGATTATACAGAATACCAAATAAAATGCTCTATAGATAATTGATTTTTGAATTACACAGAGAAAACCTCTATACGGTTTGAGATATTTAATACCAGTTCCATTAAGTTTGTGATCTTGTTGTAGACAGGAAAAATGAATCAGGG
>JBMYWR010000042.1:0-22413 GCA_049607625.1 Colwellia sp. | reverse complement strand
TACCTGAGTTCCAAGCCGCTTCTTTATCATCAATTTTGTAGAAAGAACCGCTCATGTCAGTATGGAAACGAACGTCGTCAAATACAAAAAACTCTGGCTCTGGACCAATTAATACAGTGTCAGCAACACCAGTGCTACGCATGTATTCTTCAGCACGGTTTGCTACAGAGCGAGGGTCACGGCTGTAACCTTGCATAGTGCTTGGCTCTAAAATATCACAACGGATGTTTAATGTTACTGCATCTGTAAACGGGTCTAAAACAGCAGTAGACGCATCTGGCATCATAACCATGTCAGACTCATTAATTCCTTTCCAGCCAGCTATTGATGAACCATCAAACATTTTACCATCCTCGAAGAAATCTTCATCGATTTGATGATGTGGGATAGATACATGTTGCTCTTTACCTTTTGAATCAGTAAAGCGTAGGTCTATGAACTTTACATCGTGCTCTTTAATTATATCGAATACTTCTTGTGACATTGTCGTCTCCATTAGGGTTAACTATTTATTATAATCTGTTAATTATCTGCTTAAAGCAGTTTATAGCGTAGGTTGTATACCAGTGGCCATACTATAGCTAATACCATGCCAAAGATAACTCATTGAATTTATTAAGCTGTAGCGATTTACATTTTATTATTTGCACTATGTTGGTGCGATATGGTGAGCTAGGGGATCATTTTGGTGCGATAACGCTTGTGTTTTAGTGCTTAATTAGAGCAACATGAAAAAATGCATCATTTCAGTGCTTATATCATCTGCATTAATCATTAGATCATTTATATCAAGTTAAGTTAATTAATAAACTTACCACCCTATTAATAGCCTTAATAAATTACTAAAAGTAAACAGTGAAAGAAAAATCTTGTTCGAGCTGAATAAATTATCTTTTTGGGCTTGGTTGCTGTATAATGCGCGCCCAGACAAATCCATCGTTGCATGTGCTAGCAAAAGCTACTTTTATGTGTAACTACAACAGCGAGTAAAGCCTGTGTTAGATAAATTAAGAAATGTGGCGATTATAGCCCACGTTGACCACGGAAAAACAACCCTAGTAGATAAGTTGCTTGAGCAGTCAGGAACGTTAGATGCGCGCGTTGGTCACGATGAGCGTGTAATGGATTCAAATGATATTGAAAAAGAACGTGGTATCACCATTCTAGCAAAAAACACTGCAGTAAATTGGAATGACTATCGTGTAAACATTGTAGATACTCCTGGTCACGCCGATTTTGGTGGTGAAGTAGAGCGTGTAATGTCAATGGTAGATTGTGTATTACTAATTGTTGATGCACAAGAAGGTCCAATGCCACAAACGCGCTTTGTTACACAAAAAGCATTCGCACAAGGTTTGAAACCAATTGTTGTAATCAATAAAATTGATAAGCCAGGTTCACGTCCTGATTGGGTTATGGATCAAGTTTTCGAATTATTCGACAACTTAGGTGCTACCGATGAACAACTTGACTTTAAAGTAGTTTACGCTTCAGCGATTAATGGTTGGGCGACGCTTGAAGAAGGCGAAACAGGCGGTGATATGACGCCTTTATTCCAAACTATTATTGATGAAGTACCTGCACCAGATGCTGATCCAGATGGTTCATTCCAAATGCAAATTTCACAACTTGATTACAGTTCATACTTAGGCGTAATCGGTGTTGGTCGTGTTACACGTGGTAGCGTAAAGCCAAACCAACAGGTAACTGTTAAGTGTGCTGCGGGTAACTTACACAATGGTAAAGTAGGTAAAGTATTTGGTTACTTAGGCTTAGATCGTCACGAAGTTGCAGAAGCACATGCTGGTGATATTATTGCTATTACCGGTTTAGGTGAGTTAAAAATCTCTGATACGATTTGTTGTCCGAATGAAGTGGAGAGCTTACCAGCATTATCGATTGATGAACCTACAATTAATATGACTTTCCAAGTAAACACTTCACCATTTTGTGGTAAAGAAGGTAAGTTCGTTACATCACGTAATATCAAAGATCGCTTAGAGAAAGAACTAGTTCACAACGTAGCTTTACGCGTAGAGCAGTTAGATGATCCAGATAAGTTTAAAGTTTCTGGCCGTGGTGAACTTCACTTAGGTATCTTAATCGAAAACATGCGTCGTGAAGGCTTTGAACTTGCCGTTTCTCGTCCTGAAGTTATCGAGCGTATGGTTGATGGCGAATTACAAGAACCTTATGAAACAGTAACTATTGATGTTGAAGAACAGCATCAAGGTACTATCATGGAAAAAATGGGTATCCGTAAAGCAGAATTAACGGATATGGCACCTGATGGTACGGGTCGAATTCGTATGGATTTCATTATGCCAAGCCGTGGTTTAATTGGTTTCCAAACTGAGTTTATGACCATTACTTCTGGTTCTGGCTTAATTTACCACACGTTCTTCGAATATGGTCCTCATAAAGGTGGCGATATTGGTCAACGCTTAAACGGTGTTATGATTGCAAACGCAACAGGTAAAGCTTTAACAAATGCTATCTTTAACCTTCAATCTCGTGGTCGCATGATGATTGAGCACGGTGTAGAAGTATATGAAGGTCAAGTTGTTGGTATTCATAGCCGTGATAATGACTTAACGGTTAACGTACTTAAAGGTAAGCAATTAACTAACGTTCGTTCATCAGGTACTGATGAAGCACAGGTATTAACACCTGCTATCAAAATGACGTTAGAGCAAGCTTTAGAGTTTATCGATAACGATGAGTTAGTTGAGGTTACACCTGATAACATTCGTATTCGTAAGAAATTCTTAAAAGAAAGCGATCGTAAACGCGAAAGCCGCTCAGCAAAATAGACAGTTAAAAACTATTTTATGCTGACATAGTTTATGTTCAGCTAAAATTTAAACCATTAGGTTTGAATTAATTAAACCGCATAGGGTAACGACTTAAGTTAACCGATGCGGTTTTTTATTGGATGAAATTTAATAGTTTAATACCAATGTCATTAAATGAAATTGGTATTAAACTATTTTTGGTTTTCTAATATATACTTATTTAGATATTTATAAACAGGCATGGTGAATGAAGTACACACAAGAACTCGATCTAGGTTTTCTCCCTGAGCAGAAAATTATTAACATTTTACCAAAAGACGGCTGTGCAGAATATTATGGTGTAATCGTTAGCGAGCAAGAATGTCAGTATTTTTATAATTGCTTTTTAAATGAAATTGAGTGGGTTCGTGATCGCGCAATAATATTCGGTAAACTCATAGAGACCAAAAGAAAAGTCGCTTGGTATGGTCAGTCAGACTTAGGCAATCCTTTCAATTATACCTACTCAAATACCACAAAAACCTCACTGCCTTGGACTAAGCCATTATTGGCAATTAAAGATATTATTGAGCAGGCGACAAATGAAACCTATAACGCGTGCTTGTTAAATCTATACCATTCGGGCGAAGAGGGCATGACTTGGCACAGTGATGGAGAAAGAGACTTAAAAGAGAGAGGGGCAATTGCTTCACTTAGCTTAGGCGTGCAAAGAAAATTTTGCTTCAAACATAAAAAGACAAAAGAAGTGGTGAATATTGAATTGTCACCGGGAAGCTTATTAGTGATGAAAGACAATACCCAAGAAAATTGGTTACATAGATTACCACCTACAAAAAAAATAAAAGATATTCGCATTAACCTTACTTTTAGAACCATTGATATTTAGGTGCAAAATGAGAAATGACACATTGAAATACAGGTTAAATAAATATTTATTAATTATGCTGGCATACATGTTTTATTGTATGTCGTTCTCCAGTTACGCTGATGAATGGCCACAGGAAATAATAAGTAATAAAGGCACAATTATTATTTATCAGCCACAACCGGAAAAGCTAAGTGGAAATATTTTAACTGGCAGGGCTGCAATGCAGTTAGAGTTGAATGATACAGATGAGCCTGTTTTTGGCGTCTTTTGGTTCTCTACAACGATAGAGACAGATAGAAGCTCGAACTTAGTAACACTTAGCGCGGTTGAAGTGATTAAAGTGAGGTGGCCAGACTCAGCAGAGAAGGATGAGTTGGCTTTTACGCAATTTGTGAGTAAAGAGTTAGAACATACAAGTTTTACAAGCTCCTTATCTAAGCTTAGTGCAACTTTAAGCAATGAAGAAAAAGTTAAACAAAGCTTAGCCCTTATAAAAAATGATCCACCAGCTATTGTGTTTAAAAATAAACTCTCTGTATTACTCAGTTATGACGGAGAGCCTATTTTTAAAAATATAGAAAACAGTGAATACCAACGTGCCATTAATACACAATTTGCCGTGATGAAAGAGAAAAGTAGAGATAAATATTTTCTTACGAGTGGTGAATTATGGTATCAAGCGAGCAATGCTTTAGGGCCTTGGATTATAACCAATTACCCTCCTTTAGAGCTTAAGAAAATTATTGATAAAGATCTAGAGGGCGATAGCACGCCAATAGATACCAATAACCCCGTGGCCAACACGCCTGTTATTGTAACGGCTACAAAAGCAACTGAACTTATTGTTTCTGAAGGCGAGCCAAAATGGTCAAGCTTAGCGGGCGGTCAGTTGCTTTATGTTGAAAACACCGAGACACCTTGGTTAAGAGAATTAACAACTGGCGACATGTACCTTTTACTTTCAGGGCGATGGTTTAAAAGTAAAAACCAGCGAGGCCCATGGACATTTGTTCGTGCTGATACATTACCGAAAAGCTTTCAAGATATCCCACCTGATTCTGCTATTGGAGGGCTAAGGAGTTCAGTAGCAGGCACAGATGAAGCCAATGAAGCGGTGCTAGATGCAAGTGTTCCGCAAACAACTGCCATTAAAAGAAACGAAGCATCACTCACTGTTCAATATGATGGAGAGCCTTTGTTTGAACAAATAGAAGGAACTTCTGTCGAATATGCTGTCAATACAGCAGCTCAAGTGCTAAGAATAAAAGGACAATATTACGCAGTAGATAATGCTGTTTGGTTTGTTGCACCAACGGCAACAGGAAAGTGGATTGTGGCTGATATGATACCTTCTGAAGCTATAGATCAAATTCCACCAAGTTCACCTGTGTATAATACAACTTATGTTAAAGTTTATAGTTCGACGCCAGAAGTTGTGTATGTTGGATATACACCAGGTTACATGGGGGCTTATACCTACTATGGAGTGCCCATTTATGGAACAGGTTGGTATTACCCACCTTACTATAGAGGTTGGTATTATCCTCGTCCGCCTACATGGGGGCTACATGTCGGTTATAACCCTTGGACAGGATGGCGAGTAGGGGTTAGTTGGGGAGGGCCTTTTTTTCGTGTGGGTGTCGTTTGGGGAGGAGGCTACCATCATTACCGCAGACCTTGCTGTTATAGTGGCGTGCATTATCGAAGAGGCCACAACAATATAAATGTGAATGTAAATAGGAATATTAATATTGGTAATTCCGTGAGCATAGGCAATAATAAAACGATAAGAAATAACCTTTCAAGAAATAAAGATCTGCAACTTAACAAGAAAAATTTAGCTTCTAAAAACATAGATCGACAAAACTTGAGCACCAATAACCTATACAA
The DNA here is from genome assembly GCA_049607625.1 of Colwellia sp. Lineage (GTDB taxonomy): Bacteria > Pseudomonadota > Gammaproteobacteria > Enterobacterales > Alteromonadaceae > Colwellia. The sequence goes on along the minus strand of JBMYWR010000042.1, from coordinate 16,860 downwards.
AAACGCTCAAAATAAAGCGAGGAATGCGCCAGTTAGGCCAAATAAACAGTTAAAAAATAAACAAGGGCGCGTTGCATCAAAACGAACAAATAATGTCTTTGCAGATAGACAAGGTAATGTGGTTAGGCATCAAAATGGTGCATGGCAAAAGCGAAGTAATAAAAGCTGGAATAATATAAATACTAAGCCTAATAGTACGTTACAGAATCATTCTCGACAAAGGCCTCAACAGCCTGCTTTCAACCAACAGCAGTTGAATAAATCGAAACATGCTCGTAGTATGGGAAACAGATCTCCAGTTACCAATCGTCGTGGTGGAAGAAAGTGATTATTAATAATCTAATCAATAAGGAAAAAAAAATGAAAATGTATTCGAAAATGAGCGTCATATCATTAGCAATATTTACGATGTTAGGTTGTACAACGACAAGTGATGCTCCGGCAGTATCACCTGAAGGCATGAACTTAAAAGTTTCAACTCGCTCGACAATAGCTTATAAAAAGGAAGGCGTCGACTTTTCTGAATATGACAAAGTAAAACTTGTAGCTAGCCAGGTTTCATTCAAAAAAAATTGGAAGCGTGACTACAACCGTGATCAAGCCTCTTTATCAAATCGAGTTAAAGACGATGATATGCTTCGTATTAAAAATGAAGTTGCAGTATTATTTGATGAAGTGTTAAAGGAAGAACTTAGCTCATCTAAATACGATTATCTTGTAGATAAAGTAGACGGTAAAACTTTATTAATAAAACCTGCTATTATCGATTTAGATGTATACGCACCAGATCTTATGACAGCAAGTCGAGGAAGAACTTATACTCAAGAATCGGGCGAAGCGACTCTGTTTTTAGAGGTTTATGATGCAGTAAGCGGTGAAATTTTAGCGAGAATTATTGATAATGAAGTCGTTGGTGACCGCGGTTATGCTAACTGGTCAAATCGTGTTTCTAACAGAGCTGATGCAAAACGTACAATTAGAAAGTGGGCAGTTTCACTTCGCGAAAAATTAGATGCGCAACACGTAACTAAATAAACCTAGATGTGCCTTTATCTTAAATGAGTTTAGTTTCGGCTAAGTTCATTTTTTTTGCTTAATTTTTATCTATAAACAACTTTCTTTTAAAGAAATAACGTTGATCGCTGTAAAATTAAAGTACTTTCATTAGTTGCCTGTTTCTATTAAAACAGAAACATGTAAACTGTTAAAAACCTATAACCAATAAGAAAAGGTAAACATGAATAATTCAACTAACAAATCGATACTCACGGATAACGAAAAAATGTTTAACCGAAGCGTCATAGATATTGCCATAAAGCTTGTCGCTATTGCGCTTATTGTATTCTATAGTTTTCAAATTATTAAACCTTTTGTTTTATTGGTTATATGGGGGGGAATACTTGCAGTGGCACTATCTCCTGTGCATAGTAAATTAACCTTGTTGTTAAAAGGTAAGAAATCATTAGCTGCGACTTTAATTGCCGTTATAGGTATTGCTTTAATTGCGGTGCCTTCTGTGAGTTTGTCGTCTTCATCAATTGATAGTGCACAGCATCTATATACAGAGATTGAAGCGGGTACTTTAAAAATTCCTCAACCGAATGAGAGCGTAAAAGAGTGGCCTTTAATTGGACAAAAAACATTTTCGTTTTGGCAGCAAGCTTCAACAGACTTAAGTAAGTTAGGTGCACAATATTCCGAGCAAATTAAATCGATTTCAGCAAGTGTCTTAACGAGTGTGCTGGGGATAGGAAGCGGTATTTTACAGTTTATAGTTTCTTTAATTATTGCTGCTGTGTTTTTAACTAAATCACAAGAATGTCATAGAGGCGCTGACCTTCTCATGACCCGTCTAATGAACGAAGCTGGCGCTAGAACCATATCAACCACCGTTGCTACCATTAAAAGTGTAGCCACAGGCGTATTAGGGGTTGCTGTAATACAATCAATATTATCGGGCATTGGTTTGATGATGGCGGGTATTCCGGGATCAGGGCTTTGGGCTATTGTGGTGTTAGTTTTAGCTATAGCACAATTACCTCCGATTCTTGTTTTAGGGCCTATTGCGGCGTATTATTTTTCTGTTGCAGATACAACACCGGCGATTCTGTTCCTTATTTTTAGTATTGCGGTAAGCATGAGCGACGCTTTTCTTAAACCTTTATTCTTAGGTCGAGGTATGGATATACCTATGCTTGTGATATTAATGGGTGCTATTGGCGGTATGCTATGGGCAGGCATTATTGGCTTATTTGTAGGCGCTGTTATTTTAGCCTTAGCATACCAATTAATGCTAGATTGGTTAGCGCATAATACTGACAATAATGCTGAAGCATCAGAATGATCTTAAATAGCGATCTAGTTGAGGACGTGTTGATCTTTCGAGATTAAATTTTGTTCAACTTAAAAGCGAGCTAATCGCGGCGTCACGATTTTTGTATGGTTATTCCATATAAAAGCGTGAGAACAATGATCTACACGCCCTAATTATTACCCAAGATAAATTTATATACCCAAGAGATTGTTATGGAACAAAATAAACCAAACTCAGAGCTAAGTGGCACAACCATTCAAGAGAATATGACGGTTGAAGAAAGTTCAGAGAACATGAAGCCAGAAAAGAAACAAGATTTTACTAAGAAGTTAACAAAGGGAATTTTGCTATTATCTTTGGTTTATTTTGCCTGGTACTTAATTGGTGACCGGTTAACCCCGATGACCGATTTAGCTAGAGTACGTGCATTTGTAACACCTATTATGCCACAGGTGTCTGGAGAAATAGTAAATATACATGTTGGCGGCGATCGTATCGTTAAAAAAGGCGAACCTCTGTTTGAAATTGACCCACGTACGTATCGGTATGCTGTAGAAAAAGCTGAAAGTGATTTAGAGCTTGCTAGCCAAAATGTTGGTGCAGATGTTGAGGCAGTTATTGCGGCAAAAGCTAACTTTGAAAAAGCAAAGTCTGATTTAATCGCTAAAGAAGCCAATACCAGCCGAATATTAGCGGTTGCAGCAAAAGGTGTTGTGTCTAAATCTGAAGCAGATAGAGCGCGGGGTATTTTGGCTGCAGCACAACAAAATGTTGTAAATACTGAAGCGACTTATCGTAAAGCTCAGCAACTACTAGGTAAAGAAGGCAAAGAAAATGCAAAAGTTAGAAATGCTATTAGCGCATTATCTGACGCTCAGCTTAATTTAGACAGAACAATCGTGGTAGCCCCAAGTGACGGCGTCGTTTCATATGCTAAAGCTGATGTTGGCTATTATGCGAGTGTTGGTAGTAAGGTGATGACCTTTATTTCTACAGATGCTGTTTGGATTGAAGCCTCTTATCGAGAAAATAATTTAGGCAATATCAAGCAAGGCGATCCTGTTGATATCGTGCTAGATGCAGCGCCCGGTTCTGTATACAAAGGAAATATCGTTAGTGTAGGTTATGGGGTAAGTTTTGATAATAGCGTTCAAGGAGAGCTTCCTACAGCACAAAAATCTACTGGCTGGATGCGCGAACCACAACGTTTTATTGTTGTTATAAAATTGGATACCAGCGAACTCAAAAAGAATACCCTAAGAGAAGGTGGTCAAGCCGACGTTATTACTTATACCAGTAATAACTTTGTCATTAATGCATTAGGTAAGTTATGGATTCACATTAAAAGTATCTTAACTTATGTATCATAGTAAGTAACAGCGGCTCCATGATAAAGTAATTTATGATGACAACTAACTCAAATAGCTTTCTGTCTTTACTCGATAGAGAAGAAACCCAAAGGCTTCGCTTTATTGTTGGCTTAGTGGTAAGTGTGGTTATCTCATTTGGTTTTAATTGGCCATTTGCTTTTATCATGCCCGTGTTTGTTGCTAAGTTCTTAGCTTCACCTAAACCTCCGCCGTCTATTAAGACATTGTTGGCTATATTCATTATTATTGTTTCAGCCGTATTGATTGGTGGTTTAATAACAAAAATTCTATTACCTTACCCTGTCGTTTTTATTTTAATGATGACACTCGCCATTTTTTGGATTTCTTACTGGAGTAACTCAGGAGGAAATGAACTTGTCATTACCATGTTACTTATATGTACGACGGCAATTCCTATGTTGGGCTTAATAGGCCAACAAGTTCCCACCGTTTTCGCCTATGGGTTTTTATTTTCTTGCTTTAGCGCTTTGCTGATCACGTTTGTAATGAACACACTTTTTCCAGTGCATGGTGAGTTGCCTTCAGAAGAGATGAATGATTCAAGTGAATTAGCCGCCAAGCATATTAGAGTTAAATTTGCCTTGTTATCAACGATTATGATTGTCCCAGTCATTATCTTTTTCTTTACTTTAAACCTTACCGGTGCCATTTTAATTATGGTTTTCGTCGCTATTATGGCGCAAAATATTGATTTGGTGTCAGGTATAAAAGGTAGTAAAGCTTTATTGGTGGGTAACACTATGGGTGGTGTGGTAGCGATAGCTGTTTATGCTTTATTGATACTTGTGCCAAGTTTTAGTTTTCTAATTCTATTAATGGCTTTGGTTTTTTGTTGTTTCGCCCAGTTTATATTTTCTAAAAATCCACTCGCACCACTTTTTGCTATGGCATTAGGTACGGTGATTATATTAGTTTCTTCAGCGACCTTAGGTGATGCTGATGCAAGTGAGAAGTTTTATACGCGTATTTTTCAAATAGCAGCGGCGTGCTTCTATATTATCTTTACGACAATTGCAGCAACGCCCATTATAGAAAAAATAAGTAAGTCTTAGGTAAAGAGAAAGTTAGCAAGCTATCAAGCTTTTAGGTAACCGGCTAACTAGGTCTTAGTTTAGGGGAAAGAATATAGGAGTAGCTTAGTTTAACGATACTGGCATATTATCAATAAGCCTTGCTTTACCAAGGTAGGCTGCAACCAAAATAACAATTTCTTTATCATTAGGTGCAACTGGCTCTAAAGTTTTAGCATGACATAGATTGATATAATCTACCTTCATTCCTGCTTTTTCGATCTTTTCACTTGCTTGCATAACAAGGGCTGCATAATCTCTCGCTTGAGCTGTATCTTGTAAGCGTTCGCTTAACCACTGCATCGTTTTGTATAGATTGGGCGCAATAGCCATTTCTTCAGGTGTTAAATAACCATTACGTGAACTCATTGCAAGGCCTGAAGTTTCTCTAATTATCTCTACAGGTACTATTTGTACCGGCATAGATAAATCTTCAACCATCGCTTCAATTACTTGTAGTTGCTGATAATCTTTTGAGCCAAAACAAGCGACATCGGGCTGTACTAAATTAAATAATTTACATACAACTGTAGCAACACCACGAAAGTGTCCTGGTCTGCTTGCTCCACAGTGTAGTGAAGAAATATTAGGAACTTCGACATAGCTATTATCGGTATAGCCTTTAGGGTAAATAATGTCAGCGGTAGGGGTGAAAAGTAAATCGGTATCTACTTGCACTAAATTAGCTTTATCTTCAGCAAGGGTTTTAGGATAGTTATCAATATCTTCACTTAAACCAAATTGCATCGGATTAACAAAAATGCTCACAATCACTTTGTCAGCATGTTTGTGTGCAGCTTTTACCAAGGCAAGGTGTCCGTCATGTAAGTTCCCCATAGTAGGAACAAAAGCTATAGTAAGATCTTGTAATTTCCAAGCTTTAACTTGAGCACGTAGGTCTTTAATGTTGTCTATTGTTTTCATATACAGAAAGAAGTCTTTGCTAAATGAGTTTATTAAAAAGTGAACTTGCTAAAAGTAATTTTACTTAAAAATGTGAGCTTCGCCAGGGAAGTTTCCATTGGATACTTCACTGATATACAACTCAACAGCTTTTTTGATATCGCCGGTATCTTTAAGGAAGTTACGCGAAAATTTAGGCATATAGCTACAAGAAATACCTAAAGCATCATGCATAACTAATATTTGCCCGTCAGTATCTTTACCAGCACCTATACCAATGCTAGGAATATTTATAGCTTCAGTTATCGCTTTACCTAAACTGGCGGGAATACATTCTAAAACTAATAATTGTGCACCAGCTTCTTCAAGTGCTTGCGCATCTTGAATCATTTTCTGTGCTTGCTCTTCTTGTCTGCCCTGTACTTTAAAGCCGCCAAATACGTTTACAGACTGTGGTGTTAAACCTAAATGAGCACACACTGGAATACCACGCTCTACTAGTGCTTTTATGGTTTCAATTAACCAAGCTCCACCTTCCATTTTTACCATGCTAGCACCAGCTTGCATAAGCTTAGAAGCGTTAGTGAGTGCTTGCTCGGTTGACGCATAAGTCATAAATGGCATGTCACCAATAATAAGCGTGTTTTCAACGCCGCGTCTTACACATTGCGTATGATAAGCCATATCTTCAATGCTTACAGGTAGTGTATCGTCTTGCCCTTGCAAAACCATACCTAGAGAGTCACCAACTAAAATAGCATGAATGCCGGCTTGGTCGAACAGTTTTGAAAAGCTTGCATCGTAAGCGGTAATAGTTGAGATTTTTTCGCCTTGTTGTTTCATTTTCAACAAAGTAGTAGTAGTTATTTTTGACATGTTATTCTCATTAATAAGCGTGATTAAACGCAACTAATTAGGTTTATATAATGTAATGACAAGTACAGTTTTTGAGTAATTACTCAGATTTCGCGTACTTTCTCATATTAATTATGAGACTGCAAATTTTGGCTTTAAATAAGCTTAGTTAAGATATTCTTTTAATACCATTGTGTTCGATAGATTGGCTTAAAAACTTTACACTATCGCCGTCGGGTAGAATAAATTCATGGGTTATTTCATCAAGTGGTAAAATGACAAACTCACGTTCTTTCATACCGTAATGTGGAAGCGTTAAACGTTCTGTGTCCATAACTAACTCACCAAAGAGTAGCATGTCTAAATCTAATACACGTGCGCCCCAGCGTTCATCTTTTCTTACTCTTCCTGCTTCATTTTCTATTTCTTGAAGTGTATCTAAAAGGTCTAGCGGAGGAAGTGAAGTTTCAATACAAACTACAGCGTTTACATAGTCTTCTTGATCTTGAGGGCCCATAGGTTTACTAATGTACAACGATGAAGCTTTAATTAGCGTGATGTTATCTGCTTGAGCAATTTGCTCAATGGCCTTTCTAACTTGTAATCTAGGGTTAGATAAATTACTGCCTAAAGCAATATAGGCTTCAATAGGATCAAGGTTATACATAAAATATAGTCCTAATGATGAACGTTAATTCACCTTGTTAGTGGTATTTGACTTCGCTGAGCTTTTACGACGTTTGCGTGGATTTCGTCTATGACTACCAACACTTTTAACGGCTTTTACCATTTGTAGTCGTGCTTCTGCAGATACATTTTGGAAGTCTGTCCACCACTGTGCTAATTCAACAAGCGCAGGCGTTTGTTCTATTTCGGCACGTAATAATAAAAAGTCATAACCGGCTCTGAATTTAGGGTGTTCAAAGGCGGTAAATGCACGCTTCCCATCACGACGAGCTAACTTGTCTTGTAAAATCCAAATATCTTTCATTACACCTTGGAAGCGCTTCGGAATAGAGATACTACGTTGTTGCTCAGGCATTACTTCGTTTAAAGCAGCAAAAAATGCATCTTGTGGGGCTAGGTGTGCCGTTTCATTAAGTTGCTGAATATGTTTTTGTAAAGGATACCAAAGCATCGCTGCAAATAAGAAAGCTGGCGTAACACGTTGATCGTTATTGATACGCTTATCGGTATTTTGCATAGCCAATAAAATAAAACGCTCTAAAAGCTCATCGTTTTGATTTAAAGCTTGATCAACCGCGGGGAAGAAGTATTGAAATAAATCATATTCGCGCAATAACTCAAAGTTGGCGATTGCTTTGCCCGAGATGAACATTTTAAGGAACTCTTCAAACATTCTTGCGGCAGGAATATTGGCCATCAAAGGAGCAAGTTCGTAAATCGAATCGCTGGTTGCTTGTTCTATGGTCATATCAAGCTTTGTAGCAAAACGAATAGCTCTAATCATTCGAACAGGATCTTCACGGTAACGCTTGTCTGGGTCACCAATCAAACGGACAATGCGGTCATTTATATCTTGTATGCCGTTGGCAAAGTCAAATACTTCAAAATGTTTAGTAGAGTAATACAAGGCATTAATCGTGAAGTCTCGGCGTTCAGCATCTTCTTCAATCGTGCCATAGATGTTATCGCGCAATAACATGCCTTGATCGCTTTGCTTAGATATGGCTTTATTCTTTGCCTTTTCACTCGGAGTATTTTCATGATGACCGCGAAAAGTGGCCACTTCGATAATCTCACGACCAAAAACAATATGCGCTAACCGAAATCTTCTACCGATTAAGCGACAGTTTCTAAAAAGGCCTTTAATTTCTTCAGGTGTAGCATTGGTTGCTATGTCGAAGTCTTTAGGTTTTTGTCCTAATAGAATATCACGCACACCTCCACCGACTAGGTAGGCGTCGAATCCGCCTTTATTTAAGCGATATAATACTTTAACCGCATTAGGGCTAAGTAATTGACGCGAAACAGGATGTTGATCTCGAGAAAGCACAAGGGGTTGATCAAAGGTATTAATCTTTTGTTTCTTATTTGTCGCTTTAGTGGCTTTTTTGTTAAAAACCTTCTTGCACAAGTTAATGACGCTTTTAATGATGGGAAGCCTTTTTTAAATGTTTTTCAGAAAATTCACTTACTGCGAGAATGTTTTATCTTACACAGTTTTATTTTGTAATAAATAAGTGCGCAATGATACAGCAAATGAAGGTAAAAGAGAATGAAAAAGCATCGATATGGGGTGAACGTCGGAATGAGGAACGGATAAATTTAGGTAACACGGCTCTAAGATTTGTTATGTAATCAGTATCTCTGATTGCTGAGGCACTTTCCCTCGTTGCCAATGCTTTATCGACCATTTAATAATTTGTTCTACAGAGGCATTAACCATCTCACTTTCTATTGGTTGACCTAAAAATTTTAAGGCCGCTAAAAGTGTTGGTTGTGGCGCAGCGTTATTTATAGGCGGTGCCGAATTTTGCTTGCTAAGTTTAAAACCCTCAGCGGTAACGGCAAGTGGAATATGCCCATATTTTGGCGACGGCGAAGAAAAAGTTTTAAATAAAGTGAGCTGTCTAGCCGTAGGCTCTAAGAGGTCGGAACCGCGTATAACATGGTTGATTTTTTGATCCATATCATCCGCCACTACAGCAAGTTGATAAGCGAATAAGCCATCTTTACGGTGAATAATAAAGTCTTCTTCTGCAAGTTGTTTATTGCATGAAACAATACCTTGAAAGATATCATCGAATTGATACATACCGTATTGATTAACGAGCCTAAGAGCGTTGTTCTCAGGACTAAGGTGGAGGTTTCTACATGTACCTGTATACAAACCCCCACTTGCTTTTATAATAGCGCGAGTGCATTGACAGGCATAGATTAAATTTTGTTGTTGTAATTGCGCTAATAAATCTAAATATCGCTCGGACTGTAAACTTTGATATCGTACTTCTTCATCCCAATGCAAACCAAAAGCTTCGAGGGTTTTGAGGATATGTTTACTAGCGCCTTGTTTTTCTCTAGGTGGGTCAATATCTTCAATACGAACTAACCATTTACCTTGTTGGCCTAGTGAATTTATAGAGGATTTTGCATCTAAAAAACTCGCGAGCGCGGCAATTAATGAACCAAAATGAAGTAAACCAGAAGGGGAAGGAGCAAAGCGACCACGATATTGCTCTGTTGTAGCTATGAGAGGTGGTCGCTCAATTTGCATGTATAAATTTAGCCAGCCATTTGGCGTTCTTTAATTTCAGCTAATGTTTTACATTCAATACAAAGGTCGGCAGTAGGTCGTGCTTCAAGACGACGAATACCAATTTCAATATCACAAGATTTACAGTAACCAAAATCATCTTCTTCGATTAACTGTAAGGTTTTCTCGATTTTTTTGATAAGTTTACGTTCACGATCTCGTGTACGAAGCTCAAGACTAAACTCTTCTTCTTGTGCTGCTCTGTCGACAGGATCTGGGAAGTTTGCTGCTTCGTCTTGCATATGAGAAACAGTGCGATCTACTTCTTGACGAAGCTGTTCACGCCAAGCATCTAGAATTTTTCTAAAGTGCTCTTGTTGAGGTGCACCCATATACTCTTCATTTGCTTTTTCTTGATATGACTCTACACCAGCTAATGCCAGAATACCCAATGCTTTATGCTTACCCTGTGGCATGCTCTTTCTCCTAATGCGCCGCTTAAGCGACTTTATGTCTTTTACTGCTAAAATAAATCAAAACTTAAAAATAATGGTAAATTTATTTTAAGGTTATTAAATAACGAACCTAATATGGTGCTTATTATTAATAAATCAATAGATTAATCGAAATAAAAAGTAATTAACATTTAAACCAATGGTTTAGCTGAGATATATTTTAATGTTGGCCAATTTTTAGTTATGTTTTAAACAATTTAAGATAAAAATAGGCAAGCTTTTTTATCAGGTTTAAAGCGCTCTAGTCAATCACTTTATAATATTTTTTCATTTAAGAACATGTTTTCGGTTGAAATATCTGCCAAGTAAGCGTAAATCTCTACACCTTGTGCTTTAGCTTCATTAAAAAGTTCACCATATTTTTTATCAATATGAGAAGCGGCTTTAACCGATTTTATACCGGTATGAAGAACAGCAAAAAGTAATACGCTACGAAAGCCTAATTGCTTCATATGAATAAGCTCTCTAAGGTGCTTTTGCCCTCGCACTGTGGTGGTGTCAGGAAAATAACCTTGGCCTTCAACCGGGCTTTCATTCAGGTTTTCATCAAGTAGTGTGCAGCTTTTTACTTCAACATAGCAATCTGCTTTATGTTCATCGCTGAGAAAAAAATCGATTTTACTGTTCTCATCGCCATATTTCACTTCTCGCTTTAATGATTTATAACCTTGTAACTCCTTAATGGTGCCATCGTTGATTGCCATTTCGGTTAATTGGTTTGCTCGTGCGGTATTAACACAAATAAAGTGGTTTGCTTGAGTTTGGGTTATCTCCCAGCTAAGGCGGTATTTGCGTTTTGGATCGTCGTTAGGCAATAACCAAACAGTATCTCCTGGCGTAGCACAACCTGTCATAGCTCCGGTATTAGAGCAATAAACGGTGGTAATACTGCCATCTTCTAGGGTTACATCAGCTAAAAATCGCTTGTAACGTTTGATTAAAGTGGCTTTTATGAGTGGTTGGTCAAATTTCAATGATAATTTCAACGAAAACTTCCTTTATCTAATGCTTAGTTATTTGTGTTTAACGCAGTAGTTATTCATTTTGGCTATTAAAAATGAATAGGTAGTTAATGGACTTGGTAGTAGTATTTATAAAACCAAGCTCAGGTTATTTAAGTTACAATGGCATCATACCTTAAAAATTTACACGTTTGTTTATATGATGTCGACCTTTGCCTCATTACCTATTAACGCGATAAAAGATGATTTTAGTCATCAGTTAGCTAACCATGATACGTTAATTTTATCGGCGCCACCTGGTGCGGGTAAGTCTACCTGTTTACCTTTATGGTTATTATCTTTCCCCTTTTTAAAAAACACTAAAATTTATTTATTACAGCCAAGGCGTTTGGCGGTTAAAAATATTGCGACTTTTCTTGCTAGCCAGTTAAATGAAAAGGTAGGGGAAACGGTGGGCTATCGCTTAAGAAATGAAGTGAAAACATCTAAGAATACAAAGTTAGAGGTGATCACTGAAGGCATTTTAACGCAAATCATTCAAAATAATCCTGATCTTGAACAGACATCGCTAGTCGTCTTCGATGAATTTCATGAACGAAGTATTCATGGTGATTTTGCCTTTGCACTTACGCGAGATGTACAACAAGGATTGCGTGAAGACTTAAAAATATTATTAATGTCAGCGACACTCGACATAGATTACCTTACAAAGGCACTACCCGATGCTAAGGTTATTACCAGTGAAGGGCGAAGTTATCCCATCACGTATTCATATAACCCTCCTAAGCAAAGTAGAGTTTGGCGAGAGCATTCTATTGCCGTCATTAAAGAGCAAATGCAAACCCACCAAGGCTCTATTTTAGTGTTCTTACCCGGTATTGCAGATATCAATTTTATTGCCAATGCGATTTTGCAAAGCTGTCCTGATGATTTACGTATTTGTCCTTTATATGGCGCTTTAACGTTAAAGCAACAGCAAGTTGCTATTCAGCCTTGCAACACAGGTATGAGAAAACTGGTACTAGCAACAAATATTGCCGAGACTTCTTTAACCATTGAAGGCGTGAATATGGTGATAGATTGTGGCTTTGAAAAAGTCGCTATTTATAATAATACGAGTTTAATTAATAAATTAACTCAGCAAGTTATCGCCAAAGACTCAGCCATTCAAAGAGCAGGCAGGGCAGGTCGTTTAATGGCAGGGCATTGTATTAGGCTTTACTCAAAAGATAACTTTGAACGTAGACCTGAACAAGCCATCAGTGATATTCAGCAAACAGATCTTTTACCTACTTTGATAGAAGCAGCTCGTTGGGGAGTCTCTTCTTTAGCATCGCTACCGCTTATTGAATTACCAGCATGTATTAAAGAGCAGAAGTCATGGCAGGAATTACAAAGTTTAGACATTGTTAATCATGAATATAAATTAACAGCTCATGGCGAAAGCGTCGCTAAGTTACCTTGTCACCCACGTTTTGCTCATATGCTATTAAAAGCGCAAGAAATAAGCCAAGAGACAGCGTTTTTAGGTTGTATTATAACGGCTTTGTTAGAAGAAAAAGACCTACTTTCGAGTAAAAGTAGAGATGTTGCTGTAGGCTGTAATCTTCAATACCGAGTAGAAAAAATAGTCGCAAATTGGCCAAAAGCACATGGTGTTATGGGCAATATTATCAAACAAGCTAATGCATTGGCTAAAAGCATTGGTCTCTTCAATAAAAAGCTTAACAAGGAGCCTAACAAGGACACTCACTCAAATGCTCAAAGGGGTACAAGCTATATTAGCCATGATGTTAATGAAGCAGTGCATGAATTACCTATGAGCAGTGTAGGTTTGCTTATCGCTTTTGCATACCCTGAGAGAATTGCTAAATCTCGGCAAAAGGGCGGACAATTTATTTGTGCCAACGGCAAAGGGGTTACCCTGAATGAAGAAGATGAGTTAAGTACCCAAAGCTACCTTGTCATTGCAGATATCATGCAAATAGAGAACTCTTCGAGTAGTGCAAGCGCTAAGTTACTGGTGAAATTAGCAGCAAGCATAGAAAAAGTTCAAATAGAGCAGAATTTTACGTCACTGATAATCGAAAAAGAGCAAGCGTATATAGATGAAGTGAGTGGCAGGGTTAGCGCGAAACACACAAAAAAAATAGGTGCAATAACGCTTGAAGAGTCACCACTTGATACAAAACTTAGTGTATCAGCTGTAAGTGAAATGTGGTCAGATTATGTGCTAAGAAAAGGGCTTGGCGCTTTAAATTGGCAAAAGAAAGAGAACGCCTTGTTAGCAAGATGGCGATGGCTAAATAGTACTTATCCTCAATATGAGTTAGCTGATGTTAGCGAGCAAGCTTTGTTGGCAACCCGAGATACTTGGCTTTCGCCTTTTACAGGTGATATTAAATCGATTGATAAACTAGGCAAACTGGCTTTATCGGATATGCTGTTAGGATTGCTTAATTATCAGCAACAACAAATATTAAAGCAAGCTACGCCAACGCACTTTATTGGGCCAACAGGGCGAAGATGCCCCATCACTTATAGTGAAGGCTCTGTTCCTAAAGTATCACTCCCTATGCAAGAATTGTATGGCGAAACGCAAACACCTAGTGTGGGTAAAGTGGATGTTGCTTTGTTAGAAAACAAGCAAGTTATTAAAAGTACTGCTTTGCTTATTGAGTTTTTATCTCCGGCACAACGGCCTATTCAGCTAACTCAAGATTTGCCTCAATTTTGGTCGGGTAGCTATAAAGCAGTACAAAAAGATATGAAAGCGCGATATCCTAAGCACTATTGGCCCGATAACCCAGAAAATGCCAAGCCGTTCAATAAAACCAAACGACATTTAAAAGATGTATAAATACATTGAAGTAGTAATGATTAATGACAAAAAATAAAAAAGCGTCAACAACGAAAACTAAAACCAGTAAAAACATGAAAGTTGCCTCACGATCTTGGCTTCGTTACTTACTCATCACATCTGCGAAGTTGGCTTTTGCTGTTTTTTGTTTATTAGCTATTTTTACTATTTATTTAGATGCCAAAGTTAAAAGAACTTTTGAAGGGCAGCGCTGGCAAGTGCCTATTCAAGTTTATGGGCAAATACCTTTTTATCGAGTGGGGGAGCATATTAATGTCGATTCACTCAGCCAATCGCTCACTTTTAAGGGTTATCAAAAAGTGACTTTCATTGAAAAGCCAGGACAGTTTTCTTTATCGCATAATCGTATTGATATATATCGTCGAGACTTTGAATTTGCCGAAAAGAACGACCATTCAGTAAACTATGCCGTTAAAATAGTGATTGAGTTTACTGAGCAAAAAATTAGCAAAATTTTAAAAGATGAACTTAGCGTTTTTCAGGTGAAATTAGAGCCTGCTTTATTGTCACGTATGGTTCAAGATAATAAAGAAGATCGTGTTTTACTTGGGTTAGAGAAAGTTCCAGAGCAGTTCGTTGATACGCTATTACTCGTGGAAGACCGTGATTTTTATCACCATAAAGGTGTTTCACCTGTTGGTATTTTAAGGGCACTATTCAATAATTTAAAAGCGGGGAGAACGGTTCAAGGAGGAAGTACTCTAACGCAACAATTGGTTAAAAATATGTTTTTAACCAACAAGCGAACTTTAAGCCGTAAAGTACAAGAAGCGATTATGGCGCTCATTCTAGAGGTGCGTTATAGCAAAGATCAACTGTTAGAAGCTTACATGAATGAGGTTTATTTAGGTCAGCATTTTGATAATGGGATTTATGGTTTTGGTTTGGCATCAAAATTCTACTTTAACCGAGATATTAAAGAGCTAACTAATGCGCAAATGGCCTTGCTAGTAGCGTTGGTAAAAGGCCCTAGCTATTACGATCCTTGGCGTCACCCGCAGCGCACAATAGAACGTCGAGATTTAATTTTGCGACTTATGCTAGAGCATAACTTTATTTCGAAAGCAGGCTATGAGCAAGCAGTAGAAGACGGCTTATCTATTAGAAAAACAAGACGCTTTGTAAACAAGTATTTTCCAAGTTACTTACAATTAGTAAAAGCTGAACTACAAAAGCATTTAACAAAGAAAGAATTGTCTTCAGGCATTAGAGTTTTCACTGGGTTTTCTCATCAAATACAGCAAAACTTAGAGCAGGCGGTTAGTAAGCAATTACCACTCTTAGAAAAAAAATCGAATAGTGCTAAAAATCTGCAAGTAGCTATGTTAATCACTGATGTTGAAAGTGGTGAAATTAGAGCACTTGTAGGAGATAAGCAAAAAGGCTATGCAGGTTTTAATAGGGCTTTATACGCCAAAAGATCAATTGGTTCACTGATGAAACCAGCAATTTATTTGGCCGCCTTAGAAAGATATGAAAGCTTTAACTTTGCCACAATTATTGATGATAAAGCCGTTACAATTAAAAATACATCGGGCGATAAATGGCAGCCTAAAAATTACGATGGGAAGTATCGTGGTCAAGTGCCTTTAATTGATGGTTTAGTAAACTCATTAAATATACCTTCTGTTAATTTGGGTATGGCACTAGGCCTTGAGAATGTTGTTAAATCGATACATTTACTTGGTTACGAAAAAGAAATTAACCCAAGACCAAGTATGCTTTTAGGGTCATTGAACATGTCACCTTTGGAGATTAATCAAACCTATTTAACTTTGGCTAAGCACGGCGAGTATCAAAAAAACCATAGTATTATAAAAGTTGTTAATACGGCAGGTGAAGTTCTTTGGCAATTTAACCCGGCTACCGAGCAGAGGCTTTCTAAAAATGGTGCCTATTTAATTGATTATGCCTTAAAGCAAGTGGCTATTTCGGGTACAGCTAAATCATTAAGCTGGCGCTTAAAAAAAGAGGGGGTAGCGGGTAAAACAGGAACCAGTAATGACTTACGAGATAGTTGGTTTGTTGGTTATGATAGCAAGCACCTTGTTACTACTTGGTTAGGACACGATGATAATACACCTACTGGTTTAACAGGGAGTAGTGGGGCTTTAGTGCTTTTTAGTGATTTTATGAAGCGTAACGGTGTTGTCCATAAGCCTTATATTAAACCAGCAGGGGTGGAAAAAGTTCTTTTTGAAAAAGCGACCGGTAATGCTGTCACTGAAAAGTGTAAAAATACGGTTAGGTACCCTGCAATTTCTGCCGGTATTACTCCTTCCGATAAGTGTTTAGAAAGTAAATCGGTAATAGGTAGTTGGTTTGATAAGGTCTTTGGCGGTTAGAAGAAGCGAGTCCGATGAGGGCAATGTGAAAAGCTTGAAAGCTAAAGGGCTAGAAGGTGGAGTTTTTGCACGTATAGGAGTCGCCTTTAGCCACGAGGGTTTTGTTTGTGAACTTACTCTAAAAGCACTAGTGTCTCATCCGCCCTTATCCTGTTCATCTGCGGGCAAAACGGGCTAATCTCTTGCCCTTACCTAAAGCTTGTAATTAGCGTCATCTGAGCAATTCGCATGAGATCGCTAGTGTCTAATTTGTTGAGACAAAGAGATCGCGGCTAAAGCACGCTCCTACAAAAGTGATTTACTCCGGTGCTTGTTAGACCTGTAGGTGAGCCTTCAGGCTTACTAGCCCTCAAGCTTTCCTTAGTCTCTACCCTTACCAAAAAAGTCCCTTAATTCGTCTAATTTGC
>JBMYWR010000041.1:0-22456 GCA_049607625.1 Colwellia sp. | reverse complement strand
TCTGATGCCGAAGATATTCATAGCTGGGTTGAAATTCAGTTAATTGAAAAAACAGGTGATTTAGGTAAAAAGCTTCATACAGGTAGAAGCCGGAATGACCAAGTTGCAACCGATTTAAAGCTTTGGTGCAAAGAAACTGGTGGCGACTTGCTTTTTGCACTCGTTAACTTACAGCAATCAATGCTTAATTTAGCAGAACGTGAAAAAGATACGGTATTACCTGGTTACACGCATTTACAGCGTGCTCAACCGGTTACGTTTGGTCACTGGTGTTTAGCTTATGTTGAAATGTTTAACCGTGATATTGGTCGTTTAAAAGATGCATTATTTCGTTTAGATGTATCACCATTAGGCTCGGGCGCACTGGCTGGTACAGCTTACCCTATTGATAGAAATGCTTTAGCAAGTCGCTTAGGTTTTAGAACAGCAACAATGAACAGTTTAGACGCTGTTTCAGACAGAGATCATGTTATTGAACTCCTTGCTAGTGCCAGTATTTCTATGATGCATTTATCTCGCTTCGCTGAAGATTTAATTTTTTATAATTCAGGTGAAGCGGGTTTCGTTGAAATGAGCGATTTAGTTAGCTCGGGTTCATCGTTAATGCCACAAAAGAAAAACCCTGATGCTTGTGAGCTTATTCGCGGTAAAGCAGGGCGTGTTTTTGGCTCATTAACCGGTATGTTAACTACCATGAAAGCCTTAGCGCTAGCTTACAATAAAGACATGCAAGAAGACAAAGAAGGCCTTTTTGATGCGCTTGATACTTGGCAAGAATGTATGGAAATGGCAGTACTTGTAGCCGATGGTTTAAAAGTAAATAGAAGTAGAACTTTAGCTGCAGCTCAACAAGGTTACGCAAACGCAACAGAGCTTGCAGATTACTTAGTAGGTAAAAATATTCCTTTTCGTGAAGCGCATCATATTGTAGGTGAGGTCGTGTTAGCTGCAATCGAAGAAGGTTGTCCACTTGAAGATTTAACTTTAACTAAGTTACAAGCTTTTAGTACGCAAATAGAACAAGATGTATACCAACATTTATCTATCGAGTCTACGTTAGATAAACGTGAAGCATTAGGTGGTACTTCGAGAGCGCAGGTAGAAAAAGCGATTGCCGCTGTTCAAGCTGCAGAAGATGGCTCAGGTTATCAATTAGCACAAGAAGAAATTCTAAATGAACAAGTGGTTGGCGCGCCTGGTAAGCAGCAAACTCAATTAGCACTTAAGCAGGTTAAGCAGCGTTTAAATGCCCAACGAGCGGCGGCTATGTCGGTTCGAAGAGCTAGAATGTCTGATGTAAATAAGATCTTTGAACAAGTAAATATTCAAGCTGAAAAGGGCGAAATATTACCGCGCACTTTAGATAATATTATTCATGATATTCAAAACTTTGTCGTAGCTGAGATTGACGGTAAGGTAGTCGGTTGTGCTTCACTTTATATCTACCAAACAGGTTTAGCAGAAATTCGTTCAATTGTTGTAGAAGAAAGTGCTCAAGGACAAGGGCATGGACAAGCTTTAGTACAGTACTTGTTAGAATTTGCCAATCAAATGGAGCTTAAACGAATTATCGTTTTAACCTATATTCCAACGTATTTTGATAAGCTTGATTTTCATCATATTGATAAAAGTGTTCTTGCTGAGAATATTATCGAAGACAGCGATCCTAGCCCACATAAAGATCCTAATGACGAAGTGGCGATGGAGTATATCGTAGGTCAAGAAAAGTAGAGAAAAACAAAAATGGCACCTATTAATAATAGTGATCAAAATTATGTAAAGTGGTTTAGAAATGCTGCGCCTTACATCAACGCACATCGAGGAAAAACGGTGGTGTTGATGTTTGATGGTGAAGCTGTTTTACACCCTAATTTTTCTAATATTATTCATGATATTTCACTCCTACATAGTTTAGGTGTCAAACTTGTTGTTGTACATGGCGCTCGACCACAAATAGAAGAGCGCATGGTTCAGCGCAATATTGAGCAATTGCTTGAAAACAATGTACGTGTTACTGACGCTAATACACTAACTGCGGTTAAAGATGCAACAGGCTCGCTGCGTTTACAAATAGAAGCGTTGTTAAGTAAAGGCCTGGTTAATTCCCCTATGCATGGCTCCCAAATTAGAGTGACAACAGGTAACTTTGTTGTTGCAAAACCTATGGGAGTTCACAACGGAGTCGACTTTAAGTATACGGGCAGTGTCCGCAGAATAGATTCACAAGGTATTAATTTACAACTTGAGCATAATTCTATTGTTTTGTTATCTCCCATTGGTTATTCCCCTACAGGCGAGGTTTTCAATTTAGCGCTTGAAGATGTAGCAGCACAAACGGCCATAGCACTACAAGCGGATAAGCTTATTGCTTTCACCAAGCACCAAGGATTAATGGATGAAACAGGTTCATTAATTAAAAGTTGTAGTGTTAGAAGAGTAAAAGAGTTATTCGTACAAGGTAATGACGTAAACGAGAACCAACGTGAAAACCATGTTAAGCAATTATTGCTTAGCGCCATTATTAAAAGTGGCGAGCAGGGGGTAGAGCGTTGTCACTGCGTTAGTTATGAAAGTGAAACAGCACTTTTACAAGAGCTCTTTACTCGAGATGGCTCAGGTACACTTATAGCTAAAGATCATAAAGAGCAGTTATCTACAGCCTCTATTGATGATGTGGCAGGTATTTTGGCATTACTAGCACCACTTGAAGCAAATGGCATTTTAGTAAAGCGCTCCCGCGAATTACTGGAAATGGAAATAGATCAGTTTATTGTCTTGAAAAAAGAAGAAACGATTATCGCTTGTGCCGCTTTATACCCTTATTCGGAAGCCAAAATGGGTGAAGTAGCTTGTGTGGCCATTCATCCTGACTACCGAAAAGGAAATCGAGGTGGCCGACTTTTGAGTGAACTGGAAAAAGCAGCAAAAGAGCAACAACTTGAATCTATTTTTGTTTTAACTACGGTAAGTGGTCATTGGTTCCAAGAGCAAGGCTTTATTGAACAAACATTGGATATGCTACCAGAAGGTAAAAAAGAAATGTATAACTTTCAACGAAATTCAAAGGTGTTTATTAAGGCTATTTAACCTGCACTCGGTTTAATAAATAGCTTAACTTCATGGAGTTTATTTAGTGGAATAAAACTTCACGATAGTCTTACTTTCCTCGTCTTAATGCCAATATTATGCAAAGATAAAGTAGCGTAGAATTGGCATTATCATCACAGATTTTAAAAAATTTCTTCTGGCACTTTCTGACTTTTTTCTGTCTGTTGAAAAATACCGATATTTTCATCCGTTACATATTCTGTAGGTTGTGTTCCCACTTTAAAATACTCAAACTCACTGGTTTTATTGATTTTATTACTTAGTTTGCCTGTTGCTTTATCAATTCTTACAGAGACAATATCGCTCGGTGGCTCAAAAGCTTCAAATGGTACTTTTTTCAAAGCTTCTTCCATAAATAAAATCCAAGCAGGTTGCGCCGATTTTGCACCAAATTCACCACCGGTAATTTGGTTCTTATCTAAATTACTATTGTAAACAGACTTACCTAAATTTTTACTTGGATCATCAAAGCCTATCCAAGAGCTAGTGACAAGTCGGCGAGAATATCCAGTAAACCAAGCATCTTTTGATTCGTTAGTTGTACCCGTTTTCCCAGCAATGTCCCGACGCTTAAGGTCTCTTGCACGAAACCCAGAGCCTTGCCATTTATTTGCAACAGACCAATCTGCTCCCCAAATAGCACTGTAAAGCGCTTGAGTTACTAAAAAGGCATTTTGTTCAGAGATTACCCTTGGTGCAAGGTTAACTGAATCACTCTCGGGTAAAGGTTCCGATTCATTGCTCTGTTGCTCAAGCATGATGCCAAGATCAGAATTTAAAAATGACTCACCGGCTAATTCACCCACCTCAATATCATTAACCTGACAGTTTTCACATGCTAAAGCAGGATCTGCTTGATAGATAACTTCTCCAGCTTCTGTTTCGACACGTTCAATAATATAAGGTTCTATTAAAAAACCGCCGTTGGCAAAGGTTGCAAAGCCAGTAACAATTTCCATAGGGGTTAAAGAAGCCGAACCAAGTGCTAACGACTCATTACGAGGTAAATCAGCTTTACTAAAACCGAATGAAGAAAGGTAGCTAATAACGTAGTCGAGTCCCATACTTTGCAGTAAACGTACTGAAACAACGTTTTTAGACTGAGCAAGTGCAAGCTTTATTCTCATAGGACCAATATATTCTTCAGGAGAGTTTTTTGGTCGCCAAACTACACCACTGCTTTTATCCCAGTGATTAATAGGCGCATCATTAATTAATGATGCCAATGTATAGCCATGTTCTAGCGCAGCAGAATAGATGAAGGGTTTGATATTCGAACCCACTTGTCTTTTAGCTTGGGTAACACGGTTAAATTGACTTTGTTTAAAGCTGAATCCACCAACGGCAGCTTTAATTGCGCCATCATCGGGTGAAATTGAAATTAATGCAGAACTTGCTGCTGGTAGCTGACTAAGTTGGTAACTGCTGTCGGAATTTAATTTAACATAAATCATGTCACCGACATTTAGTATATCTTGTGCTAGTTTGGGTGGGATACCTTGTTTTTGATCATTGATATATTCTCTGGCCCAAGACATACCTTGCCATTGTATTTCCGCATTTTGCCCATTCGCTAGGCGGATAAAGGCCATTTTTTCACCTACATCCATAACAACAGCGGGTAAGAGGTTTTGAAAGCTATCTACTTTTTCAAAAGCTAGTTTCAGCTCATCATCGGTTATTTCACCCGTTAATAACTCTTGTGATGACTCGCCATTTTCAGGCTCACTAGTGTCTTTTTCGATATTATTTGTTTGTAATGTTGAATCTGTTTTAGCAGAGATGTCATCACCTTCTTCAGGTTCAGGTCGTAGTGAAAATAAAGGACCTCTATAACCATGGCGCTCATCGTAATTATATAAATTGGTAACAACTGCGTTAGTCGCTGCTTGTTGTAATGAAGAAGAGACTGTTGTGAAGACTCGATAACCTGAAGTATAAGCATCTTCTTTGCCAAACATTTCGATCATTTTTTGATGAGCCATCTCAGCAACGTATGGAGCACTAAGCTCTATTTCTGCGCCATGTCTCTTGCCTGTTATAGGGGCTGCATTTGCTTGTTCAAAGTCTTCTTGAGTAATATAGCCACTAACAAGCATTCTGTGTAAAACAACAGAACGTCGGGCTTTAGCACGCTTGGGCGAACGAATTGGATTCAATGTTGATGGCGCTTTAGGTAACCCCGCTAAAACAGCGTATTGTGCTAAAGTTAATTCATTAATATCTTTACCATAATAGACTTGAGCAGCAGCGCCAAAACCAAATGAGCGATGACCAAGCTCTATTTTGTTGATGTAAAGTAACAAAATCTCATCTTTGGTAAGTAACTTTTCAATATGAAAGGAAAGAAAAATTTCTCTAAGTTTACGTGTATAGGTGATTTCTCGAGTTAAAAAGAAGTTTCGAGCAACCTGCATGGTGATTGTGCTCGCACCGCCTTTGTCTTGCCCCATCAGTTTACCTAAAACAGCACGCCCCATACCAATAGGATCTACACCAAAGTGATAGTAAAAACGATCATCTTCAGTAGCAAGAAGAGCATCTTTTAAGGTTTGAGGGACCTCTTCGAAAGTCAATGCGATGCGTTTTTTCTCACCAAATTGTGAGATAAGTTTGCCCTCTGAACTTAAAATACTCATAGGAGTAATCCACTTAAGCTCTTTTAAAGAGGTGACATCAGGCAAATCTTGCTTTACACTTTGATACAAAATAAAAAGTGATGAACTGGCTAAGATGCTTGAAAAAAGCACTATTTTAAGGAAAAACTTGAATCGGACCACGAAAATCACTCTAATTATGGATAAAATTTAATATATAGCTAGTATATAGGTTAAAACCATGTAATAAATGTATTTATAGAAATAATTATATAACACTTTAATCATTAAAATAACAATACGAACGGATTTTTATGCTAGATAATTTCTGGAAAAAAAATATCCCCTTAATGGTAGGTATCGATATAGGGTCTCACTCTGTTAAAGCTGTGTTACTCAGTCAATCCTCTGAAGGGAACTACACGTTAGAAGATTATGTCTTGGAACCTGTTCCTCGTGGAGCTGTTGTTGAACGAGATATTCAAGATATCGATGCGGTCAGTCAAGCCATCGAAAAAGTAAGAAAGAAAATCTCTAACAAAATACTTCACGCAGCAACGGCTGTTTCTGGTCAAACCGTAATTACTAAGATAATTTACATGGATGCTGTTCTTACTGAAGAAGAGCTAGCGAGCCAGATTGAAATTGAAGCAGATAGTCTCATCCCATATCCGCTTGATGAAGTTAGCATCGATTTTGAAACACTCGGAGCTAATGAAGCCGATCCTGCTAAAGTGAATGTATTGCTAAGTGCTGCGAGAACAGAACTTATCGAAACAAGAGTTTCAGCAATCGATAGTGTGGGATTTGAAACCAAAGTTGTTGATGTTGAATCTTACGCTATTAGTAGAACACATGATTTATGTGTTCCAGCCTTACCTAATGATGCAAATGACAAAGTGGTTGCAACCATTGATATTGGTGCCACCATGACTTTATTTTCAGCAACTAAAGCAGGTAAACATATTTACAGCCGAGATCAAATGTTTGGTGGCGAGCAATACACTAAATCAATTGTCTCGTATTACGGTAAAACCTTTGAAGAAGCTGAAAAAGCAAAAGTCATTAGTGACCTACCACCAAATTACACTTTCGAAGTGTTAGCCCCTTTCCAAACTATATTAATCCAGCAAGTTCGTCGTGCGATTCAAATGTTTTTGACATCAAGTGGTGAGGAAAAAGTGGATTACATCATTTTGTCCGGTGGTTCATCTGCGTTATCTGATTTAAGTGAATTACTTACTGAAGAACTTGGAATGTTAACCGTGATGGCGAGTCCTTTTGAGAATATGAAACTATCAAAAGCAATTAAAAAAGAAGCACTTGATGCTGTGTCCCCACAGTTATTAGTAGCAACTGGATTAGCATTAAGGAGTTTTTCGCCATGGCACATATAAATCTACTTCCTTGGCGAGAAGCAGCTCTTCAAGTCAAGCAAAAAGAATATTTTACAATACTCGCAGCGGTTGGGCTCTTTTCCTTTTTAGTTGTTTTTATGGTGAGTGTATTTTATGGCGCTAAAATAGATGGTCAAAATAACCGTAACAACTTCCTGAAAAATGAGATAAAAATACTTGATATCCGTATCGCTGAAATTAATACGTTGAAAGAAAAGAAAATTGCCTTACAAAAACGTATTGATGTTATACAAGAGTTGCAGCGAAGCCGTAATGTTGGAACCAAGGTTTTAGATGAATTAGTCAAAGTATTGCCTACTGGTATATACGTTACCAAAATCGATAAGAAGCAAAATGTTATTCACTTAACGGGTCAAACAGAGTCGAATAACCATTTAGCGAATATGATCAGAGCAATTCAACTATCCGAATTCTTCACCGATGCGACGCCGGAGTCTATATCAACAGATAAAGATAAGACGAAATTTTTAAGTGAATTTAAAATGCGCATTACGATTAAAGGATTAGATTCAAATGGAGGGAGTGCATAATGAAATTTGATGCATCACAATTTGAAGATTTAGATCTTGAAAATATTGGGCAATGGCCGCCTCTAGCAAAAATTGTATTAGCTATTTTCTTAGCTATAACGGTTGCTGGGTTAACTTATGTAGGTTTAGTTAGCGATAAAATAGATCAGCTTAAAAGAGTTCAAGCTGAAGAAAAAACGTTAGTTGAGTCTTATAAAGCTAAATATCATGTTGCAGCTAACTTAGAGCTATTTAGAGCTCAAATGGCTGAAGCTGAAGAGATGTTTGCTACCCAATTAAGAAGCTTACCAGATAGTCACGAAATTCCAGGGTTACTTGATGATATTACCTTTATTGGTACGACAAGCGGATTAGAGTTTGTTACCTTAAAGTGGAAGCCTGAAGTACAACAAGAAATATATATAGAATTACCGATAGATATTGAAGTCAATGGCTCTTATCACGCACTTGGGCACTTTGTAAGTAAAATTGCAGGCTTACCGCGTATTGTAACCTTGCATGACTTTCAAGTAACTGTAAAAGATAAAGATGGCACAGGTGAAGTGTTGAACTTAAAACTGAAAGCGAAAACATATCGCTACCAAGAGGAGGGATAGTCATGAGAATTATAATATTAGCTATGCTCGTCTTACTTGGCGGTTGTTTTGATGACACTACTGAACTTAAAGCGACGATGAAGCAAATCAGGGAAAATACTACAACGTATATTGAACCTATGCCTGCGGTTAAACCGTTTAACCACTTTGCCTATTCCGCACAAGAGCTTCGTAGTCCTTTTATTCTACCTAAACCAGAAGTGTTACAACAAAATGTTCAACAAATGGCGGGGTGTTTAAGCCCAGATCCTAGACGTAATAAACAACCTCTAGAGCAATACCCATTAAACGATTTATCAATGCGTGGCACAATTGGTGATGCCGATATTTTGTGGGCTTTAATTGAAGCCACTGACGCCACATTGCACAGAATAAAAATAGGTAGCTATTTAGGATTATATGATGGTCAAGTGACAGAAGTGACGGATCAACATGTAAAAGTATTAGAGTTGACACCAGATGGTGCTGGTTGTTGGGTTGAAAGTGAAACTGTGATGAAGCTTGTTCAATCACAACTGAAATTATAAAGGCAAAGGATAAAATAACATGTCATTTCATAAAATAAAAAATTATAAATTTGTCAGCGGTAAAACCCGTGCCAAAATTTTCAGCATCATGAGTTTATGCTTATTCGCAGTGTCATCAAATGCGGCAGATGCAACTAACGAATCTGAACCTAGTATTGTTGGGATTAGCTATAATACGATTCAAAATGAGCAAATCGAATTAGTGTTTACCATGTCTTCTGAAGTAGCAGAGTTACCGACAGTAAAAACATCGATGAATCCTGCTTTTATTGAGGTTGACTTTGATGTTAAATCTTTTTCAAAAGCACTAGAAAATACAGAAGTAAATCATGCAACCATTAAAAACATTACGTTAAATAAAACGGTTGATCATGTTGTTGCTACTATTAACTTAGACAAGTTAGAAGTATTTGATGTAGCGAAAAAAGGTAAAGACTTTTCAATTGTTTTCAATACTGGAGCTTCAGCTAAAGTTGTTGAGAGTTTAGGCTCTTCACCGCAAAAATATATGAATAATATCAGCGGTATCGATTTTAGATTAAACGATCTTAAACAAGGTCAAGTACTTATCGATCTAGATAGCAGCATGGTCGCTGTAGATGTTAATGATAAGTCAGGAAAAATTAACATTGAATTTCATAACACTAAAATTCTTGAAGACTTCCTGTACAAGTTAGATGTAACTGACTTTGGTACAATTGTTACTTCAATAGAAACTTTTAAAGCTGAAAGAAATGCCTTAATTGTTGTTGAGGTAGGTGACCATTTCGATTTTAGTCACCAACAAGATGGTAGCGTATTTACCTTAACGGTAAGTGAGCAAGCAGAAGAGCAACCGGCTTATTTAGGTGAAGAAGAAGACTTTACTGGCAAGAACATTTCATTAGACTTCCAAGATATTCCGGTAAGAACTGTATTACAAATTATTGCTAACTATAATGAATTCAACCTTATTACCAGTGATACGGTAACAGGTAATATTACTTTGCGTTTAGATGGTGTACCTTGGGACCAAGCCCTTGATATGATTTTAAAGGTTAAAGGCTTAGATAAACGCATGCAGGGCAATATTCTAATGATTGCGCCAAGTGATGAATTAACATCACGTGAAGCAAAAGATTTAGAAGCACAATTACAAGTTGAAAAACTTGCACCACTTTACTCAGAGTATATTCAGATTAATTATGCTGTTGCAGGTGAGTTTGCTGCTTTAATTAAGAATGAAGATACAAGTATTTTGTCTGATAGAGGTAGTGTCTCTGTTGATGAACGTACTAACACGTTATTAATTAGAGATACTGAAGCGAGTATCGAAGATATCAAGCGTATGGTTGCTATTTTAGATATTCCTGTACGTCAAGTTATCATTGAAGCGCGAATGGTTACGGTAAAAGACAATCTTAATGAAGAGCTTGGCATCAGATGGGGTGCAACATCTGCAGGCACAAATAGCGCGACCTCAGGTACTTTAGAAGGTGCGGATGCGGCTAACGCTGGCGTAGTACCAGCGATTGCAGACCGTTTAAATGTTAACTTACCAGTGGTTAACCCAGCTGGTGCAATTGCTTTTCAAGTTGCACGTTTAGCAGATGGAACGATTCTTGATTTAGAGCTAACAGCGATGGAGAAAGAAAGTAAAGGTGAAATTATTGCAAGTCCGCGCATAACAACAGCCAACCAAAAAGAAGCTTATATTGAGCAGGGTGTTGAAATACCTTACCAAGAAGCCGCTTCTAGTGGGGCAACCGCAACACAGTTTAAAAAGGCTGTATTGAGCTTAACGGTAACACCACATATTACACCTGATGATAAAATTATTTTGGACTTAGTAATAACCCAAGATACTATTTCTGATGTGCAATCTGGTTCAGCTCCAGCAATCGATACGCAACGTATCGGCACACAAGTATTAGTAGATAATGGTGAGACAATTGTACTTGGTGGTATATATCAGCAGTCAATTATCAGTTCTGTTTCTAAAGTACCTGTATTAGGTGATATCCCATATGTAGGCTTCTTCTTTAGAACAAGTACCGATTTTAATGAAAAGAAAGAATTACTTATCTTTGTAACGCCTCGAATTGTTACAGAAAAGTTTTAAACGAAAATCGTCAGATTACCCTTAAATAGAAAAATCATCTATCTTAATGGTAATCTGACTTGCAATTTGCCCCCAAGAATTGCGATAATTACGCCCTTAAAATTTCTGTGGTAGATTAATGAACAGAAATTTCTATCAAATTAGACAAACAACGCCCGAATTAGCATGTTTTTGTTTAATGAAACAAGTTAACAGATGAGAATTAAAGAAATCTAATGGCAGAAAAAAGAAATATTTTCCTGGTAGGGCCTATGGGCGCAGGTAAAAGCACAATTGGTCGCGAATTAGCTGACAGATTACACCTTGAGTTTTTCGACTCTGATCAAGAAATTGAACGTCGAACAGGTGCTGATATTGCATGGGTTTTTGACCTTGAAGGCGAAGAAGGCTTTCGTAAAAGGGAAGAGACGGTTATAGAAGACCTTACTCAAAATCAAGGTGTTGTACTTGCTACAGGTGGTGGATCGGTTATCAGTCCTAATGTATGTAATTGGCTTTCTGCTCGTGGTGTTGTCGTTTATCTAGAAACAACCATTGAAAAGCAAGTGGCACGAACGCAAAGAGATCGTCGTCGCCCACTATTGCAAACTAAAGAAGCACCCAGAACAGTTTTAGAAAAGCTAGCTGTTGAACGCAACCCTCTTTATGAAAAAATTGCTGATGTAATCGTTAAAACTGATGACCAAAGCGCTAAAGTTGTTGCTCATAAAATTATTGAACGTTTAGACTTCTAATAACCCTGTTTTGTTGTTCTTTCTTGCTATAAATAATCTTGCGTTATTTATAGCAACCTATCTCATATAATCAAATAGAACCTGAATTATGCCTACATTGAATCTTGACCTTGGTGAGCGCAGCTATCCAATCTATATCTCATCAGGCTTATTTAGCCAAGAAAACCTGCTTGCATCACACATTAAAGGTAAACGTGTTTGTATTGTCACTAATGAAATCGTTCAGCCACTCTATAGTAATAAAATTAAAGCATTACTAAATCAATTTATTGTTGATGAAATAGTTCTCCCCGATGGTGAAGCGCAAAAGAGTCTAGCTAATTTTGACGTTATTATGTCGCATTTACTTAAGAATGAGCACGGCAGAGATACCACGCTTATCGCTTTAGGTGGCGGAGTTATTGGTGATATCTGTGGTTTTGCGGCAGCTTGTTATCAACGCGGAGTAGACTTTATTCAAGTGCCTACTACAGTGTTATCTCAAGTTGACTCATCAGTTGGTGGGAAAACAGCGGTTAATCATGCATTGGGAAAAAATATGATAGGTGCTTTTTATCAACCTAATGCAGTAATTATCGATATAGATAGTCTTGAAACTTTGCCAGTGCGTGAATTCAACGCGGGTATGGCAGAAGTTATTAAATACGGTATTTTAGGTGATGAAGTCTTCTTCAATTGGCTAGAAACAAACCTAGAAAAAATCAAATCAGGTTGTAAAGAAACATTAACTGAGATGATAAAAAAATGCTGTCAATGTAAAGCAGATATCGTAAGCCAAGATGAGAAAGAAAAAGGCTTAAGAGCACTACTCAATTTAGGTCATACATTTGGTCATGCGATAGAGGCAGAGCAAGGTTATGGTAATTGGTTACACGGAGAGGCAGTGGCCACTGGCATGGTGCTTGCTACTAAGCTAGCAGTTGCTATGGATTTAATGACAGCGTCAGATCTTTGTCGTGTAGAGTGTTTAATTAAAGCGTTTGATTTACCCTTATTACCACCAGAAAATATGGGATATGAAGCTTTTTTAACGCACATGAAGCGAGATAAAAAAAATATAGCTGGTAAACTATGCTTTATTGTACCTACTTCAATTGGATCATCTGAAGTAAGAACAGACATACCAGAGGCGATGCTAAAAGCAATTCTATAGCGTGATTTTTAGGTGCTCCAACTGAGCACCAACCTACTGTTAGCTTTGTTAGTTAATATTTAGGTAATAATTACATTTAGAAGGTTGCCATGACAGCTTTAATCAAGAGTAAGCCCCCCACATTATTTAATAAAACATTAAGTGAAGCCCTAAATTCTACGGTAACCGAAATCAGTGTTATTTCCAGAATTGATTATGTGCTTCGCTTCTCTAAGCACCTTGTTGCAGTCATTAATGATAACAACAGTATAAATACTCTTGCCGGTGAATTTATAGAGTCGGTAAGTGATAAAACCGAGCAACAAACCAATACCGCTTTTTTATACGCCTCTACACAACTAAATGATATCCAGCTTAGATGTAGGCTCATAGAGCAACTTTTTGGTAGCTGTATGTTCGACCCAGAGCAATCGCTAGCACATAGTATTTTACAGTTAGCTAAAAAATTTACATCCAATATATGTATTGTTATCGAAGATGCCCAGTGGCTCTCTACGTCAATGATGGTAGAGTTATCTCATTTAGCATTGCAAGCTAAACAAAAGAGCATACCCCTAGATATAGTCGTATTTGGAGATAAAGGGCTTGCTTCAAATCTGGGGGCAAATAAAGAAACTTTTGCTAAAAAGTTAACGATTATCTCAAGTAGTAATGGGCAAATCTTAAATGTTAAAAAACTCGGTAGAGAAGGCATTTTTCAAAATATCGCTTTGCAACACAAAGGAAAGCTAGCGGCAATTGTCGTTATTATCACTATACTTACTTCTTTAACATGGCTTGGTATTGACCAATATAAAATACTGCCATTTCTAAATGAAGCATTACAAACTTATGCTAAAGAACAAAATAGTAATACTCAATCTACCATTGAAGTTAAACCTGTGATAAATCTCAATAGTGCAAATACCAAACCTTTGGCCGACGTTACAGAAATATATGGTGTCATAGCAGGAGGGAATACACCACTAAATACACCACTGAATAAATCAGCAAATGATAAAAATCCTGATCAAGTTAAACAATTTGCGAGCGCATCAGAAATCTCTCAACAACTCATATTAGCACCTGGCAATGCAGAGCCGCCTGAGAACGATGTTACCCCTGGAAACATCGAACTCGCTAGCATAGCCCAAAGCGCAGTAGAACAGAAAAGTGTAGAGCAGATAACAGGAAAGCAGCAAACTATAGTAGGGCAAGAGCAAACAGAAACGCTTGTTAATACACCAGAAGAAACGGCTAGCAATGACATTGCGGTTAACATAGAGCCGTTAACCAATAATAATCAAAAAATAAAATCAACAGGGCATTACTATGACAATATTAAGGAAGGTAATGCAGTTCAGTTAGTTAGCTTTAACAATGAACAAGCGCTTAATAACTTCATAGGGCGTTATCCTGAACTAGAGTTATATTCATTTACTAAAAATGTACGAGGCAATGAATATCATGTTGTTACTTCAAAAGTTTTTGCAACGGTGACCGAAGCAAATAACTTTATCGGCGCTCTACCTCAAAGTATGAGTTCTACCAAGCCATGGGTAATTCCAATTAAAATGATCAACGAGCATCGACAAGCGTTCTAATCACTAAGAAGAGGTGATAACATCAAGGAATTATAATAAATAAAAGTTGCTTATAAATGCAGCTAAGTTGTTGATACTTGAAGTTCAGACGAAATAGCCGTTTTCCGGCCCTAAAAGAATCGAACACAAAGCAGTTCAATTGTAAAAGGCACCTCTTAACCGTTTTATTAGGGACTATTTCGATTGCCGCTTATAGTATAGAGCCTGATGCTAATAGCGCTAATGTAAAGCTGATAACAAGCTCATATATAAAGCAAGGTAAAGAAACACCTCAAAACAACCCCGCTCTCCAGCCAGCCAGATATGTCGATAATATTATGTTTACAGATTTTGAATTAAAAATAGCCCAAAAAATGTCTTTAGATATAAGGTATTTTTGTCATCAAAAGCCTAAAAACGGTTATTTATGTAAAGACAGTGTCACAGAGTTAGATCCTTTGCTAAGTGACATGCTGACACAGACGAATGTAAGTGGAGTTGTGTTATTTGCTGAAAACCTTGTGTCAACCAAGCAAATTATGAATTTAACAGCAGATTTACAAAAAGCGGCAATGAAAAGCCCTTCAGCTAAACCCATGTTTATTTCAATTGACCAAGAAGGCGGCCGGGTTGCTAGACTGCCTGTGGGAACTCCTTTTTCTGGTAACATGTCGGTCGGGGCAACCTTTGAAAACCATGACACTAAATATTCTACGGTGGTAAATAACGTTATTGCTGAAGAGTTAGTTGCATTAGGTTTTAATAATAATTTTGCGCCGGTCGTTGACGTAAATACAAACCCAGATAACCCTGTTATTAATACGCGATCTTTTGGCGAAAACCCTTTGAATGTTGCCAAGCAAGGGGTTGCAGCAGTTCAAGCACTGCAAAAGCAAGGCATAATGGCAACGCTTAAGCACTTTCCTGGTCATGGAGATACTAATGTTGACAGTCATTTAGGGTTACCTCTTGTTGATCATGACCTAGAAACTATACAGAGCAAAGATTTATTACCGTTTAAATATGCAATTGAAAAAAGCAAACCGGCTATGATCATGACAGCGCATATTCAATATCCTGCACTTGACGACTCTACATTCATTAATACGGCAGGAGAGGAGATTGTAAAGCCAGCCACGATGTCTAGAAAAATATTAACAGGTATTTTAAGAGAAGAAATGGGCTACGAAGGACTTATCGCTACAGATGCTTTAGATATGGCAGGTATAGCACATTTTTATGAGCCGGTAACAGCAACCGTTGAAACTTTTGTTGCTGGATCCGATTTAGCCTTAATGCCTTATCAAATTAGAGTACCTGACGATATTCCTAAATTTAAGCAATTTATCAAAGATGTGGCGAAAGTGCTGCAAGATAAAATTAAAAATAAGCAATATAGTGAAGATGAACTACAGGCTTCAATTGACCGAATTAATGCTTATAAAGACCACTATGCTCCTTTTACTTCTTCCTTAGTTGCAACCACAGAGAAGCGTATTCAAGAAGCGACTTTAGTCATAGATGATAATAAGCATAAAGCATTACAGCAGGCATTATCTAAAGCGGCTACCACCTTGTTAAAGAACAAACCGAAGTTAATTCCAGTAGCAAAGAATCAAATAAAACATATCAAGCTAATTGTTCTAGAAGAGCAAGATAAACAGGCATTAGAGCGTGCTATAAAGCAATCAGTAACGAAGCATGAGCAACTCAGCTCAGAGATAAAGGTTTCAGCAATTGTGCTCTCTCAAGATGAAATGACTCAAGTAAATAAGGGGCAAATATCATCAGTAGATTTCTCTTCAATAGATTCGGGCCTTTTTGAACTTGAGTCAGATGTAGACTTAGTGATAGCCGTTGTTGATGTTAAAATTGTAAGTATTGTTGATATGGGCGCAACCAGCGATCATCAAAAGGCCTTAAATAAGTCCAATACAACCCATAAAGAGGCTGTCGCCACTACATACAAACAATGGGTAGAAAAAGCCTTAGCATTAAGTAAGTTTAAAGGAGCAAGTACCTTAGTTATCGCGAAAGGATCGCCTTATTTAATAACCCCACACTTAGAAAGTGCCGATGCTTGTTTGCTAATTTTTGATGATAAAACTTATCAAAATACAGACGGAGAGTTTGTAAGTACCGGTTTTAATGCCAGCGCAGATATATTATTTGGTGTTAGTAAAGCAGAAGGTAATATTAACTTTATTAAATAAGCCTGCTAATATATTAAGAATAAAATACCTTCAACCTACTAAGTTGTTATTATAATTTTAACGCAGTAGTGATTTTTGTTCGTCCATTTAAATGAACCTGCAATATTACTTTAGTTTAGATTAAATATTTAATTGCCCAATCGTTACATTTAATTTAAGTGGCTTACCTTTTCTATAGAGGCTAAAAGATAATTGCGTATTTGGTGTCGTTTCAGCAATAATATCGAGGGCTTGAGAAAGGCTTTTAATGTTTTCATCACCAATTTTGTAGACAACATCGCCTTGCTGTAATCCACCGAGTTCTGCAGGGCTATTAGGTGTAATAGATTCAATAACAAAACCTTTCGCACTTAATGATTCACTATCAGAGCTTATCCCAAGCCAGCCACGAATAACGGTGCCGTGGGTAATTAATTTACGCATTATTTTATTGGCTAATTGATACGGCACGGCGAAAAATATACCTTGAATATTCATCGCTGGATTAGATTGGGTAAATTTTCGCGAATTAATGCCAACCAAAATACCATTACTATTAATAAGTGCTCCACCTGAGTTTCCTTGGTTTATAGCTGCATCCATCTGTAGAAAGTCTAGGTAACCACTACTTAAACCACTTCGTCCAGTTGCACTTACAATACCTTGTGTTACGGTCTGGCCCAAATTTAATGGGTTACCAATGGCTAATACAACATCACCTGCTAAAGACTCTAAATCTTTTTGTTGAGGTATTACGGGAAGGTCAATGGCGTTAACTTTCAAAACAGCTAGGTCAGTCACTTTATCGAAACCAATTAACTCGGCAGAAAATAAACGTCCGCTTTGTAGAACAACTTTAATTAAATCTGCATTTTCAATAACGTGAAGGTTTGTAAGGATATAACCATTACTATCCATAATTACGCCAGATCCTAAACGGGTAGAAATACTCGCTTTAGAAGCATAAGCATTTTGAGGAATAATATTTTCAGAGTAAATATTTACAACCGCTGGGCTGGCAATACTTACAGCTTTGGCATAAGAAAGTGCCTGTGTTGGATGAGGCTGTTGATCAGATAATGGGTTAAACAGTTGATTAAGTTTCAAATTGGGTAATAACATGATCAGAATAACGGCAAATAAAACACCGTAACTAATTGCACTAACCGTATATTTTATAAAGGGAATTATTTTCAACATCAAAGACTCAGTAAAGTATTGTTAACCATTTTTACAAAAAACGCTCTTTCGACGATAGCCGTTACGACTGTTATTTTCGTTGAGGTTTTATATCCGTAAACAAAGCATACACTAAGTTGTAATTATTAGCATTTCTTATCATCCTTCAACTACACTTAAAAGTAAGTATTACAAATCCTTATTTTGATAATAAGTAATCAGCTTAATAGAATTGGTATTAGTGCTGATTGAGTATATAATATGCGCCATTATTTTTTGACTATTATTAGGTTATACCGATGAAATTTATCGTCAAGCTTCAATCTGAGATCACCATTAAATCTCGCCCTGTACGTAAACGTTTTACTAAGATATTAGAATCTAATATTAAAAATGTATTACGCCGTGTTGATGAACAAATAACAACGCGAATGAATTGGGATAACGTAGAGGTTAACACCAAAAATAATAGTCCAGAAAATAGAGACAGACTGGTAGAAGCGCTAAAGTGTATTCCAGGTGTACCGATGTTTTTAGAAGTACAACAATCTGAATTTACAGATGTTCATGATATTTATGAAAAAACCTTAGCAGTACATGCCAAAACAATTGAAAATAAAACTTTTTGCGTGCGTGTCAAACGTACCGGTAAGCATGACTTTAACTCTTTAAAAGTTGAACAATATGTTGGTGGCGGTTTAAATCAGCAAGTTGAAAGTGCTAGCGTCAAATTACGTAAGCCTGATGTAACTATCCGCTTAGAAATTAAAAATGAAAACTTGTTCATTGTAACTCACCGCCATAAAGGTTTAGGTGGCTTCCCTATTGCAACTCAAGAGGATGTGCTGTCTTTAATGTCAGGTGGTTTTGATTCAGGTGTTTCAAGCTATCAAATGATTAAGAAAGGTGCTCGTACGCATTACTGTTTCTTTAATTTAGGTGGCTCTGCGCATGAAGTAGGCGTTAAGCAGGTAAGTTATTACTTGTGGGATAAATTTGGTGCTTCTCATAAAGTTAAGTTTTTTGCAGTTGATTTTGAACCAGTTGTTGCAGAAATATTAGAAAAAGTAGAAAACAGCCAAATGGGTGTTGTTCTTAAGCGAATGATGATGCGTGCCGCTTCTAAAATTGCTGAAAAAGGTAAAATACAAGCGCTTGTTACAGGTGAAAGTTTAGGGCAGGTTTCAAGCCAAACCTTAACCAATCTTAACGTTATTAACCGTGTTACCGATACCCTGATTTTACGTCCACTTTCAGCCTACGACAAGCAAGATATTATTGATATTGCACGTGATATAGGCACTGAAGATTTCGCTAAAACGATTCCTGAATACTGCGGTGTAATTTCTAAAAAACCTACCGTAAAAGCTGTTTTATCCAAAGTTGAAGAAGAAGAAGGTAATTTTGACTTCGACATTTTAGACAAAGTAGTGAGTGAAACACGTGTTTTTGATATCCGTGATATCGGCAATGAAACTGAAGCTGAAATACATGCAGTAGATTTAGTTGAAGACATAGCAGAGAACGCTGTTGTTATCGATATAAGAAGTCCAGAGGAAGAAGAAGCAAGTCCATTAGAGCTCGATGATGTAGAAGTTGTTCATATTCCATTTTATAAGTTATCGACTAAATTCGGCGATTTAGATATGAGCAAGGATTACCTTTTGTATTGTGACCATGGCGTTATGAGTAAGTTACAAGCACTTTACTTGTTAGACAATGGCTTTAAGAATGCTAAAGTTTATAGACCAACGAAGTAACTTTAGCAGGGATAGAGATCTCATCGAATTGCCCAGACTACACTGATTATGAACGTTTTAGGCAAGGTCAAGTGAAAAGCCCGTTTTGCCCGCAGATAAGCAGGATAAGCGCAGATGAGAGACTAGACCGTTTGAGAGTATGAGCAAGCAAACACCAACACATTATTAAACACCATAGATTGGCCTTCAGGCTAATAAAATTGTCATAACTTAGTAATGATTGAAGCATGTTTGCCCTTCGCTTTTAAGTCTGAAGGTTCATCTACGACAGCAATAAGCATCGGAGCAACTCACTTTTGTAGGAACGTGCTTTAGCCGTGAATATTCCATTCTCTAACGCTAAAACACTCCGCCAAACCTCAGTATTCGCAGGTGTTTCGATATTATGTTTAAGGCCTAGTTCATGTATATAGCCATTAATATAATCTATCTCCGTTTTACGGTTTTCTTGAATATCGCAACGCATAGATGAACTATTTTTAGCTGTGGCCTTAGCAACATTATTTACCGTATTGATTAAAAACTGTTTCCTTAAAGTTATTTCTTCAGCACTCGCAACGTTGACAATTTCATAAATTAATTGCTCTTTAAGAGTGTCATATTCTTTATTGAGCACCTCTCCATTGTCAATATCATTCAATGCTGTAATAGGGTTAATAACACAGTTAATCGCAAGTTTTAACCATTGTGCATTAGCGATGTTTTCTACATATTCAACGATGGGTAAAGCTTGGTTTAACGTAGCGATACTTTGTTTTAGGTCAAAGAGGCTCGCTTGTTTGTTTGCAGCTATCTTACTGAAAACATTTATACCCAGACTACTTTTACCTAAGCCGGTATGTCTTATTGCATTGGGTTGATAACGCAGACAACCGTGTGTTGTTAGCATGGTCGCAATATTAAATTTATCTAATACATTGCTTGATAGCTTTGATAAAGTTCCCATGCCATTATGAGCAAGTATTAAGGTTGTTCCTGATTTTAATTGCGAGGCTAATCCTTCAATAGCTTCAGACATTTGATATGCTTTCAGGCAAAAAATCACGACATCAGCTTGCTCTAATATCGCTTCACTTGCATAGTTAATTTTTCCGGTTAGTCGATCTTCTTCTTTTGAAACAGACGGATTAAATGGGGTAAAAAAATAAGTGGTAGCTGTTAAATCTGCATTTTTTGAAGTTTGTAAACTCACATGCAAGCTGTTGCATTTATCGCTTAAGCGCTTTAAATGATGATACCAAAGTAAACCAATGGCACCTTGTCCAACAATTACAAATCGTTTGTTATTTTCACTGAAGTTATTTTCCATAACCGATATCGACAACCTTGCGAGCTATAAGAGTATAAAAAGGTGATAAAAAACATTATACCCTGGGTGGTGTAATATGCGAATATCTCTTTGTCGATCTGCTTGTTTGTAATCAACTTTGTGTTATTTTCACTGCTCGTACCTCTTTTCAACAATAGCAAGGTACAATAGCGGCATAAAAATTTAATCAATAGTTTAAACGCGCTAATCGTTTCAAATTTAAATAAGGGTTTCCAATGGTAATTAAACCAAAAATTCGCGGCTTTATTTGTACAAATGCTCATCCTGTAGGCTGTGCCGCACATGTAAATGAACAAATTTCGTATGTTAAATCGCAATCTTATACGCAAGGCCCTAAAAATGTTCTCGTTATCGGTTCATCAACCGGTTACGGTTTAGCTTCTCGTATTACAGCGACTTTTGGTCATAATGCGAGTACTTTAGGTATTTTCTTTGAAAAACCACCAACAGAAAAGAAAACAGCTTCAGCTGGTTGGTATAACACTGCTGCTTTTCAAGCTGCAGCTGATGAAGCCGGTGTTTATGCTAAAAATATCAATGGCGATGCTTTTTCTCACGAAGTAAAGAAGCAAGCTATTGAAACCATTAAAGCAGATATGGGTAAAATAGATCTAGTAGTTTACTCACTTGCTTCTCCACGTAGAACAGATCCAGATACAGGCGAAGTTTACTCTTCAACATTAAAGCCAATCGGTCAAAGTGTCACAACCAAAAATTTAAATACCTCAAAGCGTATTATTGATTCTGTTTCTGTTGATGCTGCAAATGAGGAAGAAATTCAGGGTACTATCGATGTTATGGGTGGCGCAGACTGGGAATTATGGTTAGAAGCCTTAAAAGAGGCTGATGTACTTGCTCAAGACGTTAAAACAGTTGCTTATACTTATATCGGTAAAGAGTTAACTTGGCCAATTTACGGCAAAGCTACCATTGGTAAAGCCAAAGAAGATTTAGACAGAGCAGCGACAGCCATTAATAAGTCAACAGAAAGCTTAAATGGTCAAGCACGTGTTACCTCGCTAAATGCGGTAGTTACACAGGCAAGTTCAGCAATTCCTATTATGCCACTTTATATTTCAGCTATGTTTAAAGTAATGAAAGCTGATGGCACTTACGAAGGTTGTATTGAACAAATCTCTAACTTGTTTATTGAGAACATTTATAGCGATTCACCAAGACTTGATGAGCAAGGTCGTTTCCGTCAGAACTATAAAGAGCTTGAAGATAGCGTTCAGCAACGTGTTACCGATATTTGGAATACCGTTGATACGGACACTATTGATGAGTTAACCGACTATAACGGTTACCATGCTGAGTTCTTAAAGTTATTCGGCTTTAATGTAGACGGTGTTGATTATGACGCCGATGTTAGCCCTGAAGTAGCAATAAATAACTTAGCTTAACTTAACAAGAAGAATAACAATAAAATACTTATATAACGATTGGTTAATGTAAGTAATTTGAAAAGGATCTAAGTCATTAGGTCCTTTTTTTATGATCTCGTTTTAAGATTAAAATAATCCAAGCATGTGATATGATATTTATATTTATTTGAACAATCACTTTATTAAAAGCCATTTTATTATGCAAAATCAATCTATCGAAATCTCTACAGTTATTGAATACCTTAAAAGCTTACAAGACAAAATTTGTAATGCACTAGAACAAG
>JBMYWR010000040.1:0-23184 GCA_049607625.1 Colwellia sp. | reverse complement strand
TTATACTCCCATCAAAAGTAGTGCAAGTGTTTATGATTACAATAAAAAAAGGCTTAGATGTTCCTGTTTTAGGTGCTCCTCTGCAGGTAATCCATGATGGACCGACCATCAAAAACGTTGCAACACTCGGTGAAGAGTTTGTGGGTATGCGACCAACCATGTTTGTAAAAGTGGGAGATCGTGTAAAAAAAGGTCAGGTGATTTTTGAAGATAAAAAAAATCCTGGCGTTAAATTCACAGCTCAAGCTACCGGTGTTGTTTTAGAAATTAACCGTGGTGAAAAACGTGTTTTACAATCAGTTGTTATTGAAGTAGATCAAAATGCTGATAGTAGTGAACAAGTTACATTTACCCATTATACTGCCTCAGAATTAAGTTCATTACCGCGTGAAAATGTTGTAAGTAACTTAGTTGAATCAGGTTTATGGACTGCGCTTCGTACTCGTCCTTACAGCAAAACACCCGCTGTAGACAGTGAACCTACAGCGATTTTTGTTAGTGCTATGGATACTAATCCACTTAGCGCCAACCCTGAAGTAGTTATTAACGAGCAAAGTGAAGCTTTTCAAAATGGTTTAACCGTTTTATCTCGCTTAACAACAGGTGAAGTTTTCGTTAGTAAAGCACCTGGCGCCAACATCCCAGTTGACGCAAATGCTACGGTAAATGAATTT
Source organism: Colwellia sp. (assembly GCA_049607625.1). Lineage (GTDB taxonomy): Bacteria > Pseudomonadota > Gammaproteobacteria > Enterobacterales > Alteromonadaceae > Colwellia. Next base: position 22,510 of record JBMYWR010000040.1, on the reverse strand, counting down.
AAAGGCAAGCACCCTGCAGGCCTGGTTGGTACACATATCCATTTATTAAAACCTGTAAGTGCAGACAAGTTTGTTTGGCATTTAGGTTACCAAGACGTTATCGCATTCGGTAAGTTATTTACCACAGGTGAATTAGACACATCTCGTGTTGTTTCTCTTGCAGGCCCTGGTGCGAAAAATCCACGTTTAGTTCGTACAGTTGTTGGCGCAAGTACAACAGAATTAACTGCTGGCGAAACGGTTGATGGTGAATTACGTGTGATCTCTGGTTCATTGCTACAAGGTAATACAGCTAGCAACGTCCATGCTTATTTAGGTCGTTACCATGTGCAAGTATCGTTAATACTTGAAGGTCGTGAAAAAGAGTTTATTGGTTATATGTATCCAGGACCGAATAAATTCTCTGTTACACGTGCATATATGTCTCATTTCTTCCCTAAGAAATTATTCAATATGACCACTACTACCAATGGTAGTGAGCGTTCTATGGTTCCAATTGGTAACTTCGAACGTGTTATGCCATTAGATATTTTACCTACCTTGTTACTACGTGATTTGGTTGCCGGTGATACCGACAGCGCACAACAACTTGGTGCCTTAGAGCTAGACGAAGAAGATTTGTCGCTATGTACATTTGTTTGCCCAGGCAAAACAGATTATGGCGTATATCTTCGAAACTGCCTAACCACAATAGAGAAGGAAGGTTAGTCATGGGCTTGAAAAAGTTTTTTGAAGATATTGAACCGCATTTTGAAAAAGGCGGTAAACATGAAAAGTGGTTTGCTTTATATGAAGCAGTAGCCACAGGTTTATTTACACCAGGCATGGTAAATAAAGGCAAAACTCACATCCGTGATAGCATTGATTTAAAACGAATCATGATCACTGTTTGGTTAGCTGTTTTTCCTGCTATGTTCTTTGGTATGTACAACATTGGTTATCAAGCTGTTGATGCATTAAATGCAGGCTATGGATTACCACAAACTTGGCAAGTGGATTTATTTACATTCCTTGGCGGTAGTCTTACAGCTAGTGCAACATGGTTTGACATGATGCTCTACGGCGCTATGTTTTTCCTTCCTATTTATGCGGTTACCTTTATTGTTGGTGGCTTCTGGGAAGTGTTATTCGCAGCTGTACGTGGTCATGAAGTTAACGAAGGTTTCTTCGTTTCATCTATTCTATTTGCACTGATACTGCCTGCAACCATTCCTTTATGGCAAGTTGCTATCGGTATTACCTTTGGTATTGTTATCGCAAAAGAAATATTTGGTGGTACAGGTAAAAACTTCTTGAACCCAGCTTTAGCCGGTCGTGCGTTTTTATTCTTCGCTTACCCAGCACAAATTTCTGGTGATGCTGTTTGGGTTGCCGTTGACGGATATTCTGGTGCTACTATGCTTAGCTCTACAGCAAGTGCAGTATCAGGCTCTGTTGACTTCTCGATGAATGCTCAATGGTGGAATTCTTTCTGGGGCTTTATCCCTGGTTCTGTAGGTGAAGTATCAACGTTCGCCATCCTTTTAGGTGGTGCTTACATTCTCTATAAAGGTATCGCCTCATGGCGTGTCGTATTAGGTGTGTTTGGTGGTATGGTTCTTACGTCATTACTTTTCAATACCATTGGCAGTGATACTAATGCTATGTTTGCAATGCCTTGGCATTGGCACTTCGTTATTGGTGGTTTTGCTTTTGGTATGATGTTTATGGCAACAGACCCTGTGACTATGTCATTTACAAATACAGGTAAGTACTGGTTTGGTGCTTTAGTTGGCGTTATGGTTGTACTAGTACGTGTGGTTAACCCTGCCTTCCCTGAAGGTATGATGTTAGCAATTTTATTTGCTAATTTATTCGCACCACTGTTTGATTACTTTGTTGTTAAGAGCAACATAAAACGGAGGCTTGCACGCAATGTCTAGTAATAAAGAAACATTTGGCAAAACGGTAGGTTTTGTATTAACTGTTTGTGTTGTTTGTGCGTTATTCGTGTCTTTTGCTGCCGTGCAGTTAAAGCCATTACAACAAGCAAATAAACTACTTGATCAGCAAACTAAAATCTTAGAAGCTTCAGGCTTATTAGAAAAAGCCGGCAAAGATATTGTAAAAACTTACAATGAATTTGTTGAAGCACGCATGATTGACTTAGATTCAGGTGAGTTTGTTGATGGTGATGTTAACACCTTTGATGAACGTAGCAACTCTCGTGACAGAGCTGCATCTATGAAACCAGTAAATGATATCGCTGGTATTAACCGTCGCTCAAATACGGCTGTTATTTATTTCGTGAAAGATGATTCAGGCTCCGTTTCTACAATCGTTTTACCGATTGTTGGTTCGGGTTTATGGGATCTAATGCACGGTTACGTTGGTTTAGAGTCTGATTTAAACACGGTTAAAAGTGTTATTTACTCAGATCATAAAGAAACTCCAGGACTAGGTGCAGAAGTACTTAACCCTAACTGGAAAGCTTTGTGGCCAGGTAAAAAGATATATAACGACGCGGGTGAAGTAAAAGCGAAACTAGTTAAAGGCGGTGCTGATGCCGATGATATTCACGGTGTGGATGCATTATCGGGCGCAACTTTAACAAGTAACGGTGTTACAAACACTTTTCAGTTTTGGTTTGGTAAAGAGGGCTACGGTCCATTCATTACTAAATATCGTGCAGAAGGGGTTAAATAATGTCTTCAGATGCTAAAAAAGTTTTAACGGGACCTATTGTTGACAATAACCCGATAGCATTACAAGTACTTGGTATTTGTTCTGCACTTGCTGTAACAAGCTCAATGGTAAATGCGTTAGTAATGACTCTAGCGGTTGTTTTTGTAACAGCATTTTCTAACTTGTTTATTTCAATTATCCGTAATCATATCCCATCAAGTGTACGTATCATCGTTCAGATGGCTATTATTGCATCATTGGTAATTGTTGTAGACCAAGTACTTAAAGCCTTCTCTTATCAATTATCAAAAGAGCTAGCGGTTTTTGTTGGTCTTATTATTACAAACTGTATTGTAATGGGACGTGCAGAAGCTTTTGCGATGAAAGAAAAGCCAGGAGTAAGCTTCTTAGATGGTATTGGTAACGGTTTAGGTTACGGTGCTATTTTAATGCTTGTTGCTTTTTTCCGAGAGCTGTTAGGTTTTGGTAAATTATTTGGTGTTGAAATCTTACCACTTGTACAAAATGGTGGCTGGTATCAAGCGAATGGTTTATTAGTATTACCATTTAGTTCATTCTTCGTTATTGGTTTAATCATTTGGGCTATCCGCCAATGGAAACCAGAACAAGTAGAGAAGGATTAATAATATGGAACATTATATTGCATTATTTGTTAAAGCTATTTTCATTGAAAATATCGCTTTAATGTTTTTCTTAGGTATGTGTACTTTCTTAGCGGTTTCTAAGAAAGTTGATACAGCTATAGGTCTTGGTGTTGCGGTAATTGTTGTACTTGGTTTGGCTGTTCCTATGAACCAAATCATTTACCAAGCAATTTTAGCGCCTGGTGCTTTAGATAGTGTATTAGGTATCACAGACTCAAGTGAATCGATTGACTTAAGCTTCTTATCTTTTATTACCTTCATTGGTGTGATTGCAGCATTAGTTCAAATCTTAGAAATGGTTTTAGATAAGTACTTCCCAGCACTTTATCAAGCACTGGGTATCTTCTTACCACTTATTACTGTTAACTGTGCAATTTTTGGTGCCGTGTCTTTCATGGTAGCAAAAAACCTTACCTTCGGTGAGAGTGTTGTTTACGGTATTGGTTCTGGCGTGGGTTGGGCACTTGCTATCGTTTTACTCGCAGGTTTGCGTGAAAAGATGAAATATTCTGACATCCCAGACGGTTTGAAAGGTTTAGGAATCACATTTATTACTGCAGGTTTGATGGCTTTTGGCTTCTTATCTTTCGGTGGTATTTCCCTATAGAAGGTCGGTGTAGCATAAGTCACTTGTGTTACACCCATAGTTAAGTTTAAGGAAAAGTCGATGGAAACAATTATTCTCGGCGTATCGATGTTCACAGCGATTGTAGTTGCCTTAGTATTAGTAATTTTGTTTGCTAAATCTAAGTTAGTTTCAAGCGGTGATGTATTGATAAGTATAAACGGCGACCCAGAAAAAGCAGTTACGACTGCTGCGGGTGGCAAGTTATTAGGCGCTTTAGCTGATCAAGGTATCTTTATTCCTTCAGCTTGTGGTGGCGGTGGTACATGTGGCCAGTGTCGTGTAGATGTTCATTCAGGAGGTGGCGATATTCTGCCAACTGAAGAAGGACATATCACTAAGCGCGAAGCAAAACAAGGCTGTCGTTTAGCCTGTCAGGTTGCTGTTAAGCAAGATATGGAAATTGAAGTTGAAGATGAAATCTTCGGTGTTCAACAGTGGGATTGTGAAGTTATTTCTAACGATAACAAAGCAACTTTCATTAAAGAGCTTAAGCTTAAAATTCCAAATGGTGAGTCTGTACCGTTTAAAGCAGGTGGTTACATTCAAATTGAAGCCCCAGCGCATCATGTTAAATATAGCGATTTCGATATTGATGAACAGTACAAAGGTGACTGGAACCACTTCGGTTTCTTCGATGTAGAGTCTAAAGTAGATGAGCCGACATTACGTGCATACTCTATGGCGAACTACCCTGAAGAAGAAGGCATTATTATGCTAAACGTGCGTATCGCTACGCCGCCTCCAGGACGCTTACATTTACCAGCAGGTAAAATGTCATCATTTATTTTCAGCCTTAAGGCGGGTGATAAAGTAACGATTTCAGGTCCGTTTGGTGAGTTCTTCGCTAAAGAAACTGATAATGAGATGGTGTTTATTGGTGGTGGTGCAGGTATGGCGCCGATGCGTTCACATATCTTTGACCAATTAAAACGTCTTAAATCTAAGCGTAAAATGTCTTTCTGGTATGGTGCACGTTCTAAGCGTGAGATGTTCTATGAAGATGACTACAACGGCTTAGCTGCTGAAAACGATAACTTCGAATGGCATGTTGCTTTATCTGATCCTCAGCCTGAAGACAACTGGGAAGGTTTAACTGGTTTCATTCACAATGTTCTTTTCGAAGAATATCTGAAAGACCATGAAGCACCAGAAGATTGCGAGTACTACATGTGTGGTCCTCCAATGATGAATGCAGCTGTTATTGGCATGCTAAAAGATCTTGGTGTTGAAGACGAAAACATTATGTTAGATGACTTCGGTGGCTAATTTAATTTGAAATAGGTGCTATTACACCTAACTTCAGTAATTAAATAAAGACGACTTCGGTCGTCTTTATCTTTTAAGTAAGTTAATTAACAATCACTTTATAAGCTTAATTTATATAAGTTGAAATAATTACCTTACTTAAACGATAAATTGGAATTAAAAATGAATAAAATTAAAAGTGTTGTTTTAGTCTTAGTCATATTTTCATTGCTGGCTTGCTATCCAAGTAATGACGATGGTAAACAAGAAGTGCTTCTTCAAGGGTACACAATGGGCACAACTTATAATGTGAAAGTTGTTAGCTCTATAGAACAAGTTGAAGCAATGTCAATGCAAAATAAAATTGATAAAGCACTTAAGCAGGTCAATCAGGAAATGTCGACTTATATCCCTGACTCTGAAATATCAATGTTTAATAAAAATTCATCTGGTGAAGCAGTAAAAATATCAAAAGGATTCGCCAAGGTTTTAGCGGAATCGATTCGATTAGGTCAATTAAGTCATGGCAAGCTTGATATCACGGTGGGGCCTCTAGTTAATCTGTGGGGCTTTGGACCAGAGCAGAGGCCAGAAAAGGTACCTAGCGATTCAGTCTTAGAAAAAACACGACATAGGGTAGGGCTTGAGCATCTCCAGTTAAATGGGACGATGTTATCAAAAAGTGTACCTGATCTTTATATCGACTTATCAACAATAGCAAAGGGCTATGGCGTTGATGTAGTCGCCGAGTTACTCGAAAAGCATGGTTTAACTAACTACTTAGTAGAAATCGGTGGAGAGATGCGCTTAAATGGCTTTAAGCATACAGGAGAGTTATGGGCTGTTGCGATTGAAAAGCCTATATTTGATCCATCAGGTGAGCACCGTGCTGTGCATCAAGTTATTATTCCAAAGAATAATGCATTAGCGACATCAGGTGACTATAGGAATTACTTTGAAGTTGATGGGGAGCGTTTTTCACATATTATTGACCCCGACTCAGGTAAGCCTATCAATCATAACTTGGTTTCAGTAACGGTTATCGCACCGTCTTCTATGACAGCTGACGGTTTATCGACAGCGTTAATGGTAATGGGCGTTGAACAAGGGATGGAGTTTGCAACCAAGCAAGACATTGCTGCACTATTTATTTATAAAACAGAAAATGGCTTTGAGGAGTCATTTACTGTAAAATTTAAACAATATTTAAAGTAGATTTACGGATCTATTTATCATGCTTTAATAAGCAGATAAAGGCAGAGTTTAAACGTTCTGAATTTATACACCTAAAAGGCTTTTATTATTATGATGATGTTCTTAATTACCTTTGGTTTTTTCTTAGTTGTTGTTGCTGCTATGGCGATTGGCTATATCGTGCAAAAGAAAACATTAGCAGGGAGTTGTGGTGGGCTGGCAAGTGTTGGTATCGATAAAGCTTGTAATTGTGATAACCCTTGTGAGAAACGCCAAGAGCGCGAGCGTAAAGAAGCCCAATTAAAGGCTAATGAGAGTAATCGCATTGATATTGAAAATATCTGAGCCTTTATCCCTAAAATAAATACGGAACTAGATCATTTTTCTTTGTGCTGGAAAAGTGTCAACCTTATTTAGGACGGGTCACAATACACAAAAAAAGGGAGCAAATTATCTTGCTCCCTTTTTTCATGTTTACTCACTACCAAGGTAATACCAATTCAACTAAGTTATTGCTCACTTGTACTGGTTAAAATAAGTCATGGCTTCGTTCCTCTCAATCCCAATAGCCAGCTATTACTCAATCGAGCGCCTTGCCTTGATTCATTTTTCCTTCGTACAACAAGATCACAAACTTAATGGAACTGGTATAATGTTTAATTCAATTGGTATTATAAGCCCATAAAGGCTTTAATTTTGAGTGTTATCCCTTCACTATCTAAACCAAGTTCATGGTGTACTTCTTCTTGTGTGCCGTGTTTTATAAATTGATCTGGTAACCCTATATTCAACACTTTTTGTCCTGCAAGCCCTTGAGAAAATAAAAACTCATTAACTCCAGAACCCGCACCACCCGCTATAGCATTATCTTCTACCGTTACAATATAGTGGTGCTTATTGACGAGCTCACTAATTAAAGCTGTATCAAGCGGCTTAACAAAACGCATATCAACTAGCGTAGCATTTAGGTCTATGGCAGACTTTTTAGCTTCTTCAAGTAAGGTTCCAAAGTTTAATATAGCCAGGTTTTTTCCTTCAATAAGTGTTAAGCCTTTAGCTATTTCAATCAGCTCATCGGTATTAGGCAACGCTTGTCCTGTTCCAGAGCCTCTAGGGTACCTGACAACAGATGGGCTGCCTAAGTTATGCCCAGTATTAAGCATTAATTGGCACTCTCGCTCATTAGAAGGAGCCATTATGGTCATGTTAGGTATACATCTTAAAAAGCTTAAATCGAAAGCACCTTGGTGAGTTGCTCCATCTGCACCAACCACACCAGCTCTATCTACAGCAAACATTACAGGTAGATTTTGAATGGCAACATCATGAATAAGTTGATCGTATCCGCGCTGTAAAAAACTAGAATAGATAGCAACCACAGGCTTTTGGCCTCCAATTGCAAGTCCTGCTGCATATGTAACCGCATGCTGCTCGGCGATAGCGACATCAAAATACTGTTTCGGGAATCGCTGACTAAACTCAACCATCCCAGAGCCTTCTCTCATTGCTGGAGTTATTGCAACCAGTTTTGGGTCAACTTCTGCTGATTTACACAGCCAATCACCAAATATTTGTGAGTAAGTAGGCAAGCTTGGCTTTGCTTTAGGTAGGTTGGTTTCCTCTGGATTAAACTTAGGAACAGCATGATACTTTATAGGATCGTTTTCAGCTGCTTGATAGCCTTTTCCTTTAGTCGTAGCTATATGAAGTAACTGTGGTCCCTTCAAATTACGCATGTTTTTAATGGTATCAACCAAACTATTTACATCGTGACCATCTATAGGCCCTATATAGTTAAAGCCAAGTTCTTCAAAGAATGTGCTTGGAACAACCATACCTTTAATATGTTCCTCAGCTCGGCTTGCTAACTCTTTGATAGGTGGAATACCATTCAGTAAGCGCTTACTACCTTCTCTTATCCCTGTGTATAGGCTTCCAGAAAGCATTCTGGCAAAATGATTATTAAGCGCACCAACGTTTTCAGAGATAGACATCTCGTTATCATTCAAAATAACCAGCATATCTTTTTTAATATCACCGGCATGATTTAATGCTTCAAAAGCCATTCCTGCTGTCATAGCGCCATCGCCAATAACAGCAACTGTTTTTCTGCCTTTATCTTCTATTTCTGCAGCAACAGCTAAACCTAAAGCAGCCGAAATAGATGTACTTGAATGGCCAACACTTAAAACATCGTATTCACTTTCTTCACGCCATGGAAAAGGATGTAAACCATCTTTTTGTCGAATACTATGAAGTTCGTCACGTCGACCTGTTAATATTTTGTGCGGGTAAGCTTGATGTCCTACGTCCCATATTAAATGATCAAAAGGTGTGCTGTACACATAATGCAACGCGACAGTTAATTCTATGGTGCCAAGCCCAGAAGCAAAATGTCCGCTACTTTTACTAACAGAGTTTAATAAAAAAGAGCGCAATTCATTACTGACTTTTTCAAGTTGATCTTGCCCAATGTTTCGTAAATCTTTTGGTGAGTTTATTTGGGCTAGTAATGGGTAATTTGCAAGGTTTGTGGTCATAGTTATCTAATTACTTGGTTCACTGAGAACATATATAATCGCTTTCAGTTGGGATTAATTTATTTAATGGCTACATTTAATGACTGCGTTTAACAATAAAGGTAGCAAATTTTTCTAAAGACTGCGTATTGTAAGGTAAACTAGTTAAAGCTTGAAGCGATAGTTGAAATAACTCTTCTGCTTTATCTTGAGCACCCTGTAAACCTAACAATGACGGGTAAGTACTTTTGTTGGCAGCAAGATCAGAGCCCTTTGTTTTTCCTAGCTGTTCTTGCGTTGAAGTTATATCAATAATGTCATCTTGGACTTGATAAGCAAGACCAATATACTTTGCATATAGCTTTAATTTTTCAAGTGTATTTTGGTCAACTTCAGGAGAGCATGTTGCGGCCATTAATACAGACGCTTCAAGTAAAGCTCCTGTTTTTAATGAATGTAAGCTTTCTAGGTAATTTAAATCAACTTTTTGATTGGTTGCTGCTAAATCTAATGCTTGTCCGCCACACATACCTTGATATCCAGAAGCGCTAACAAGCTGCTTAATCAACGTAATTTGTTTTGGTTGAATTTCAACTGAAAACTGATGATTAGTTAAAATATCAAAGGCTAACGTTTGTAAACTATCACCAGCTAAAATGGCGGTAGCTTCATCAAATGCAATGTGGCAAGTAGGTTTACCTCGCCTTAGATCGTCATCATCCATAGCAGGTAAATCGTCATGAATTAATGAATAAGCATGAATACACTCTAAAGCAGCAGCTACCGCATCTATATCACTTATCGATGCACCGAGTGTTTCCCCTGTTATATAAGCTAGGTAAGGGCGCATGCGCTTGCCACCTAGTAACAGACCATACTTAATTGCTTCTAATAACTTTACATCGTTAACCGGCAGTTCATTAACCTTGGCTAATAAAAAATCATTAATACGAGACTGAGATGTAGCTAAACTTGCTAGATTTGTAGTGGCGTTCAACGTGTTATCCTGCATTTACATCAAAATTATTCAGTGTTTGTTCGCCATTATTATCAAGTAATATTTTGACTTTTTGTTCAGCTGTTTGCAGCTTTTCTTGACTTAACTTACTTAGCGCAAGCCCGCGTTCAAAAAGTGCCATAGACTCTTCTAGGCTGATTTCACCTTGTTCAAGGTTTTGAACAATAGCATCTAGCTCGTTAAGAGACTCTTCAAATGAAAGGTTTTCTAATTTCTTTTTTGGCATGTTATTTCCAAGTAGCTACTTTAAATGAATTATGCCTTTTGCGAGCTTTAGGTACAAGTATTCGATGAAATACATCGCTAACTTAAGCCAATTTAACGCAGAAGCTAGGAGAAATAGCTGCTAGAGAAGTATGTGTTAAGCGGAGCTCAGGTTAGTTGTATTACTGCTATTTTTAAGTTAATGAATAGGTTAATTAAGATCAACAAAGCCTAAAGCGCGAAAAGTTATTTTATGGTCTAAACTAAATTTATATTTACCGCTCGTTTTATCGATTCAAGTCAAGGGGATTACTGTGGATTTAGCTACGTTAATTGGGATAATTGGCGCTATTTCATTACTTATTATAGCCATGTTTTTATCTGGCGATTTGATGATGTTTGCTGATACTCAATCGGTTATTATTGTGTTTGGTGGCTCGCTATTCATTGTGCTATCTAATTATGGTTTAGGTCAGTTTTTCGGAATAGGTAAAATCATTGCCAAAGCATTTATGTTTAAGATAGAAAAGCCTGAAGAACTAATTGAAAAAGCAGTAGAAATGGCTGATGCAGCACGTAAAGGCGGTTTTCTAGCCCTAGAAGAAGCTGAGATAACCAATGCTTTTATGCAAAAAGGCGTTGATATGCTAGTTGATGGCCATGATGCAGATGTTGTAAGGGCTACACTGCAAAAAGATATTAATTTAACAACAGAGCGCCATGAAAGTGGTGCAAAAATGATGAAAGCCCTCGCTGATGTTGCTCCTGCAATGGGAATGATAGGTACTTTAATTGGGTTAGTTGCTATGTTGTCGAATATGGACGACCCTAAGTCTATAGGTCCAGCAATGGCTGTTGCATTACTTACAACCCTTTACGGTGCGTTTTTAGCTAATGTTATCGCAATGCCAATTGCAGCTAAACTAGAGTTAAGAATGACAGAAGAAAAAATGAATAAAGAACTTGTACTTGATGCCGTACTTGGTATCCAAGATGGGCAAAATCCTCGAGTTATAGAAGGGCTACTTAAAAATTATTTGGCAGAAGGTAAACGTGTTATCTCAGTTGATGAAGAGTAAATATGATTAACTTACTTTTTTTACCCGAATATATCATTACCCAGCAAGCATTCCTTGTGATTAGAGGGGATATGCCTCGCTCATTTGAAGGCATGAGGTGGCTACATGTCTAAACAAAAATGTAAATGTCCACCACCGGGGTTGCCTCCATGGATGGGCACATTTGCTGATTTAATGTCATTACTTATGTGCTTTTTTGTACTGTTATTGTCATTTTCAGAAATGGATGTTCTTAAATTTAAGCAAATAGCAGGCTCAATGAAGTTTGCCTTTGGTGTACAAAATAAAATAGAAGTAAAAGATATCCCTAAGGGGACTAGTATCATTGCCCAAGAATTCCGTCCCGGAAAACCTGATCCAACTCCTATCGAAGTAATGCAGCAACAAACTGAAGAAATAACGCAACAAATGTTGGAATACCAAGAGGGTGATAATGACACTGCTGGAGGTCGTCGTAATCAAGAAGGTGAGGCCAGAGGAGGTAAAACAGAGAATACTTCTGAGCAAGATTCTTCTAAATCGCTTCAAAAAGCCAAAGAAGAGTTGGAAAAGGCAGCTCAAGAGCTTGTTGACAGATTACTTAAAAAAATAGCAGATGAATTGCAAGAACAAGTTGAGGATGGCGCTGTGGAGTTGGAATCTTTTGGCCAGCAAGTAACGATTAGAATAAGGGAGAATGGCTCGTTCCCTTCGGGTTCCGCATATTTACAACCACAGTTTAAGCCTGTTATTCAAAAAATAGGAGAATTACTAGCCACCTTACCCGGAGAAGTTATGGTTGCGGGTAACACCGATAACATCAAAGTTGATTCAGAGCTGTTTACTTCTAATTGGGATTTATCCAGTAAAAGGGCAGTTGCTATTGCGCATGAATTAATTAAGGTTAAAGGTTTTTCTGCAAGCCGTTTATCGGTTGTAGGACATGCTGATACTCGTCCTTTAGTGCCTAATACAAGTGTGGCAAACCGAAGAAAAAATAGGCGTGTAGAAATATCAATAAATCAAGGCAAAGCAACAGAAACTGTTCCTATAGAGGTGCTTGATTAATACCAATTCAATTAAGTTTTTGCTCACTTGTACTGGTTAAAATAAGTCATGGCTGCGTTCCTCTCAATCCCAATAGCTAGCTATTACTCAATCGGGTGCCTTGCCCTGATTCATTTTTCCTGTCTACAACAAGATCACAAACTTAATGGAACTGGACTAAGTTGTGGTATGTTATTTATTGATACGGGTTGCTAGTATTTCTTTGGTATATTGCCTAAAGTCTGCTGTAGAAGTGTAATTATCAAACACGTTATGTTCTTTCGTGCTATCTGGGTTTTCAATAGCTAACAAATGTTGAAAGCCGTATTTACGTGCAGAGTTTAGAACGGGTAAACTATCATCAACAAAAAGGGTGTTTTTTAAATCGAATTTTTCTTTCGCTTGTAACCTTTCCCATAATAATTGTGATTCTTTAACTACGCCAAATTCATGGGTAGAATACAACTCATCAAAGTATTTATCTAATTCGGTTCTTTCAATTTTTAATGATAAAGCGTCAGGGTGAGCATTCGTTACTAGAATAATTTCACGATTAGACTCTCTAAGTGCGGTTAAAAACTCATGTGCATCATCACGTAAGCGAATAAGGTGTTGCACTTCACGTTTTATTACTGCAATTGGAATTTGAGTTAATTCTGTCCAATAGTCGAGACAATACCAGTCGATTGTTCCTGCGAGTTCTTTGAAATATTTATTCAAAAGTGTTTGCGCTTCTTCAAGACTAACACCATGGTGTTGGCTGTAATATTGCGGTAGGTACTCTAACCAAAAGTGCGTATCGAAATGTAAATCTAGAATGGTTCCATCCATATCAAGTAATACTGTCGATATCTCAGACCAATTTAATTGGCCATTATCGAGTTTATTTTGCATTTAATGATTCCAAAGCGAATTAACTTAGGGGTATTATAGAGTGATAAGCTGTCGTTTTATACTAAAAGAAGTTCTAAACCATAATGAAAAACAAACCGCAATTACCTCAAATTAACTCATTAACAAAAAAAGCTGAGAGTAAGCTATTTACTATAGAGCAACTAGAATTAACTTTTAGTAATAAAGAAGAAAGAACTTACGAACGCATAAAAGGTGGTGGCAGAGGAGCTGTGATGGTTGTGCCATTTGCCGATGATGAGACTATACTTTTAGTGAGAGAGTATTGTGCTGGAACACACAGTTATGAACTTGGTTTTCCTAAAGGTCTTATTGACGAAGGAGAGACGCCAGCAATTGCTGCTAATAGAGAGTTAAAAGAGGAAATTTTCTATGGAAGCCATTGTCTTGAACCCGTATTAGAAGTAATGCTCGTTCCTTCTTTTTTTAATGCTAAAATGTATATATACACGGCTCGAGAACTGTATGAAGAAGCTTTACCTGGTGACGAGCCCGAGCCGTTAGAAGTTGTAAAATGGCCTTTAAAAAATTACCAAGAACTACTTCAGCAACCAGACTTTAATGAAGCAAGAAGTATTGCTGCTTTAATGTTAGTGATTGACCAATGGAAATCTAAATAACCTGAGCTCGGCTTAACATATACTTCTCTAGCAGCTATTTTTCCTAGCTTCTGCGTTAAATTCATTTGCAATAGGCAAGCTATTGACGCATGAATTTGCCTTGAATCAAGAAAAACTATCAAGCTAGAGATAGTTTTATACTTTAAATCAATGAACTACGTAAAATTAAGCTATCTCTTAAACCGAGTTCAGGTTAAATAGCTAGTTTTGTCCGAGAGGAATAGAGAATGAATAATGAAAAGCTTCTGGATATAGCACTTAACAGTGCTAAAAAAGCAGGCGTTGAAGTGATGAAGTATTATCAAACAGATGAACTCACTACAACCGTCAAACAAGACGATAGCCCCGTCACCAATGCTGATATTGCCGCAAACGATATTTTGATGGATCAGCTTAGAACACTTACGCCCAATATACCTATTATCTCTGAAGAGGTAGGTGCGCTCCCCCTCGATAAAAGAAAGGATTGGTCTAGATATTGGTTGCTTGACCCTATTGATGGAACGGGCGAATTTATCATTGGCAGTGGTGACTTTGCGGTTAATATTGCACTTGTCGAGCATGGCAAACCTAGTATTGGCGTTATCCATGCCCCCGATCATTGTTTAACTTATTATGGTCAATCTGAATTAGGAGCTTTTAAAGACAGTGATACCAGTCGGAGAATTCAAGTAAGTCAATTCGATTCTGATAGGAAAATTAAAGTTGCGATAAGTCGACGTCAAAATCTTGATAAAATGGGGCGCTACCTTAATAAGTCATACAATTTTGATTACGTAGCGCTTGGTAGTTGTTCATTAAAAAACTGTTTGATTGCTGAAGGTGGAGCCGATTGCTATTTAAGAGTTGGAGTGACGGGTGAGTGGGATACCGGTGCTAGCCAGTGTATTTTAGAGCAGGCAGGCGGACTTATCCTTGACAGTGAATTTAACCCTTTAAGTTATAACAAACGTGAAAGCTTATTAAATCCAGATTTCATTAGCTTAGGTAACCAGTCTTTTGAGTGGCAAAAAATTATTAAAGCGCACCGCCAAGTATATTAATTTCTATTTAACCTGAACTCGGTTTAAGTAATACTTTATTCTGATGATTCTTCTATCGCTTGATTAAATTGCTCTGCAGGCATAATGTTCACACTTTCATGAAGCTCTGAATAAACCAAAACAGCAGTCCCAGCAGATAGTTGCATCTTTACTTGCGCAATTTTGTCATTCTTACTTACATCTATTTCACCGTACTCTGTACCTTCTTGTAGTATAAACGCCTCTATAATTGCTTCCAGCGTTTCTGACGGTAATTCTTTATAAGGGATTATCATTTTGATGCCTTAATGAGTTTGTGTAAAAAATATAAGCAGGCTCTATGCTAAGAGCGGAGATCTTTTAAAAAAGATGAAAAGAACTCAGGCACTCTTTTTTCCAGCCAATATTTAGGTTTGAATGGATTATTTCCATAAATAAAGCCAACGTGCCCGCCACCAGAAGATACTTCAAAAGTAAGATGGTCTTTCAACTTCATGGCAGGAACGGTTGATTCATGACAAAGAAAAGGATCGTCTTTGGAATGAATGAATAGGCACGGATTCTGTATTGAGTTTAAAATATTCTTACTACTTGATTTTGCATAGTAATCAACGGCGTTAGCAAACTTATTTAAAGGCGCAGTGACTAGATCATCAAAATCAAAAATAGTTTTGATTTTATCTAGTTGGGCATTAGATAAGTGCGTTATTTGCTTTAAATCTATTTTAAGTGCAGTGCTTTTCTTTAACATGTCGAGTAAATACTTTTGGTACAGTTTAGAAAAGCCTTGATTTACTCGTTTACAACAGCTCTCTATATCAAGAGGTGCACAGATGATTGAAGCTGCTTTATAAGGGTTGTCAGGCGTTCTAGAAAGATATTGTGCTACCACATTTCCCCCTAAAGAAAAGCCAACAATGCCAAGAGGGTTGTTAGGGTGACGGGCGACTAATAAGTCTGTTAAATAGCTAACATCATTTATGTCACCACCATGATAAGAGTTAGCTTTGAGGTTAACTTCACCGCTACAACCTCGAAAGTGCATCAATACACCTATCCAACCCTTGCGCTTTACTGCATCTAACATTCCTTTAGCATAGTGACTGTCTTTAGAGCCTTCTAGACCGTGTAAAACAACAATAATCGGCTTTGTGCTTTCTTTTAATGGGATTTCTGTCCAAGCTAAGTCAACAAAATCATCGTCTGGTAGTGCAATTCTTTCTTTGGTGGTTTGCAACGATAATGAAGCGCGAAATATCTTGGGCGCAAGTGTTTGAAGATGAGGATTTGAAAGCCACCAAGAGGGAGTAAAAGTACTATTAACTTGTGAGTATTTGATAGAAGACAAAATAAATAACTTATAAAAGAATATTATGGGTAAAAGATGAATATATTTAAGTGGATTTATTATAACCGAGTAAATTCGATTTGTTAGCAAAAGTTCACTTTAGTAGCCAATATTTAAACTTGAACTTATATTCGCACCTTTAATCAGGAAGTTTAGCCGTATTCCTTAATGCATTAAAAGTGCGAATTATGGTAAAAAAAATTAAAAATCAATCTCTACAGTGTCTTTTCTGATGCTAAGCTCAAAAGAGTTCTAGTAAAACCGATAGATTAAAGTAAGCTGCTTTTTTGTAAATTTTCTGTTTTTACTTGTTCTTTAGATAATATTTGTAAATATAGTCTATGTGCTTCTTTTTCTGCTATTTCTATTTTAACAGGGGATAAAGCTCTCTTATCAATAGCTCTACTTTTTTCTGCATCACTAGAGCCGTTCCAAGCGGAAAGGGTATTCCAAATGTATGACATATCTATGCTTTTTTCTACACCTAAGCCTTCACTATAAAGTAATGCTAAGTTGAACTGGGCTAAAGAAAAATTCTGATTAGCTGCAGCTTTGTACCATCTTGCCGCTTTAAAATAATCAATTTTAGTGCCTGTACCTTGTTCATACATCACGGCAACATTAAACTGAGCGCTAGCTAAATTTTTTATAGCCGCCTTATTCATTAACTCATAAGCTTTCTTTAAGTCTTTTTTTACAAATCGACCTTCTGTGTAATATAGCGATAATTCAAATAGCGCATCGGCATAATATTTATCAGCCGCCAGTGTAAATAACTCGATTGCTTTATTTGCATTTTTAGTGACCCCGTAGCCTTTTTGGTAAATAACGGCCATTTGATATTGAGCAGGTGTATAGCCTAATTCGACTAAAGGTTCGAACTCTTTAATTGCTGCTTGAAACTCACCACGATTTAACTCGTAGACACCTAACTCATAATCATTACTTTGGGCTTCTAAGGTAAATAAAGTACTTAAAATTAAACTTAAAAAAGCCATAAAGAGAGGGAATTGTTTTGTATTCATTTTAATACTCACTTTTATTACAAGTTGGTAAAATTAATGGTGCTATAGAATGTGACTTAAGCTCTATAAAGAAGACATGACTTCTTCTATTTGCTCTTCTAACTCTAACCATAGCATTTCATTTTCTTCAATGTCACTTTTTAGTTTTCCTTGGATTTTTAATTGCTTGGTCAGTTCAGTTTTGTTTTCTGCTTGATACATATCGGGATCGCTTAATAATGTCTCGACTTCAGCTAGTTGGTTTTGCCATTGTTGAACTTTTTTCTCTAAAATATCAGCCTTCTTTTTTAGAGGCGCTGCTTTTTTTCTCAGCTCAGCTTGTTGCTGTCTAAGTTGCTTTTTATCAACAGACTTTTCTTGCGGTTTAACTTTATTTTGCGTAAATGTACTTTTCTTATCGTCATTTAGCCATTGTTGGTAATCATCTATATCACCGGAAAAATCGGTTACTTGACCGTTTGCAACAAGATAAAATTCATCAACACAAGACTCTAATAAATACCTGTCATGGGCAATAAGAATAATTGCACCCTCAAAGTCTTGCAGAGCCATAACAAGTGCTTGTCGCATTTCTAAGTCTAAGTGGTTAGTCGGTTCATCTAGTAAGAGTAACTGAGGTTTTTCTAGGACGATAAGGGCTAAAACAAGGCGCGCTTTTTCTCCACCCGACATGATTGATACTTGGTCAAGCGCTTGGTCGCCACTGAAGCCAAATTTGCCTAAAAATGTTCTAGCTTGTGGTTCACCAAAACTAGGTTTAGCACGTAATATATGATCTACAGGACTAGAGCTTAAATGAAGCTGCTCTAATTGGTGTTGCGAAAAATAACCAACTTTTAATTCTTGTGCGCAATACCTTTCACCATTTAATATGGTTAATTCACCCGCTAAAGACTTAATTAAAGTTGATTTACCAGCACCGTTCCTACCCAATAAGCCTATACGACTTCCAGGTACTAACGTTAAACCAACATCATTAAGGATTACAATGGGCTCATTAGGTGATTTTTGAGCATAACCACACTGACTTTCGTTTAAAGAAAGTAAAGGGTAGGGTAAGCTTTCTGGCTTTTCAAAATGAAAAGTAAATTGACTATCCACATGTGCTGGCGCTAAATCAGGTAGTTTCTCTAAGCGCTTCAATCGGCTTTGTGCCTGTTTAGCCTTACTTGCTTTAGCTCTAAATCTATCCACAAAAGCAGTAAGATGCGCGGCCTCTTTTTGTTGTTTTTGATATTGAGCATCTTGTTGAGCTAAATGCTCAGCACGCTGTCTTTCAAAGGCTGTGTAGTTGCCACTGTATAGTTTCGCTTTTTTATGTTCGATATGGAGGATTTGACCGATCACTGTATCTAGAAAGTCTCTGTCATGAGAAATGAGCACTAAGGTGCCGGTAAACCCTTTAAGCCAACGTTGTAACCAAATAACAGCGTCTAAATCTAAGTGGTTTGTAGGTTCATCAAGTAATAGTAAATCGGCTCGGCTGATAAGCGCTTGTGCGAGGTTTAACCGCATTCTCCAACCACCTGAAAAGTCTTTGACAGGATTGTTTAATTGAGATTGTAAAAAGCCTAATCCGTGAAGTAACTCACCAGCACGAGCGGGTAAAGAATACCCATTGATGGTATCAATTTCATTGATGAGCAGAGCTTCCAAGTTACCATTTTGATCAAGTCGAGCTTGGTCTAATTTTTTTTCTAATTGCCTAAACTCTTTATCGCCATCCATGACATAGTCTAATGCAGACTGATCTAAGGAAGGCGTTTCTTGTTTTACTGTAGCAATATCCCAGCTACTAGGGATGGATAAAGTGCCGGCATCTGGCGATAAATCTCCCAGAAAAGCGGCAAACAATGACGACTTTCCACAGCCATTACTCCCAACCAAACCTACTTTATGGTTAGGGTGAATAGTAAAGCTTGATGCGCTTATCAAGTTTTTTGCGCCCCTATCTAAGCTTAAATCGCTGGCTGTAATCACAGATAAATCCTTATTATAAAACTTTATGGCTAAATTCAAGTGCATTGTCGCTTGGGTATAGCTCCTATTCAAGGTAAAATGTCAGTTAATTGCTTTTTTACCTTAGCTAGGGATAAAAACTTACTTTCTAACGTCTGTTTTTTTCTAGCTAACCTTTTAACCTTATTTGGGTTATTAATTGATTTTGAGAATAATGTGACTATTGAGCGAAATAAAAATATAAAGAAAAGGTTTATAGCGGGTGCTATTTGCCCTGTCTGTAAGTCTTTAGATACGATGGCCTTGACCAAAGAAAATGGTGTGGAGTTAGTTACTTGTGTTAGCTGCGGTGAACAGATGAGCCAACCTGAAGCACAAGTTGAAAAAGAAGTGCGAAAGCAAGAGCAAGTTATCGGGGTATTCAAACCATAACGTTACATTACAATTTTTAGTACAAAAAAATATGGCTATTATATTTAAAATTCAACGGTTTATTTTTAATCCACTATTGAAATAAAAAATATTTGTTCTATGTTTGTTAAAGGTTACTTCTTTAACTTTATAGGAACTCCTGGCAATGATAATATTTTTTATTTGTGTAGGCTTACTTTTAATAGGCTATAAGTTCTACAGCCCGTTTGTTGAAAAACAAGCTGGCATTAACCCTGAAGCTGTTACACCACAAGAACGGTTTAGTGAGGGTGTTGATTATGTTCCTATTTCTCCTGTTCGAGCATTCCTTATCCAATTTCTTAATATTGCCGGTGTTGGCCCAATATTTGGTCCCATTTTAGGGGCGCTTTATGGGCCGATTGCATTAGTTTGGATTGTTCTAGGAAATATGCTTGGTGGGGCAGTTCATGACTATTTTTCTGGTGTTTTGAGTATAAAAGAAGACGGGAAAAGTTTACCAGAAATAGCCGGGCATTATTTTAACGGCTATTTTAAAGCCATTATGCTGCTGTTCACTTCTATGTTGTTATTCTTTGTGGGAGTCGTTTTTATTATGAGCCCAGCAGGAATGCTCAGTAATTTAAGCTACTTTGAAGGGACGTTGTTAGAGGATAATACATTTTGGGTTTTAGTGATTCTAGGCTATTACTTTTTTGCGACACTATTGCCTATCGATAAAATTATCACAAAACTATATCCCTTCTTTGGTTTAATGATGATAATTATGACTACGCTCATTGCAGGCGCAATTTTGTTAGAAGCTCCTCACTTACCTGTTGCCGATGACTTGTTCGCTTATTTTGAGCATGCAGAACATGCTTTTCTATCGCCAAATCCAAATGGACTGCCTGTTTGGCCACTACTTTTTATAACCATTACTTGTGGCGCTATTAGTGGCTTTCACTCAACTCAAGCTCCTATTATGGCACGTTGTTTGACTAATGAAAAATATGTAAGGCCGATATATTACGGTGCTATGATGTCAGAAGGGCTTGTCGCCTGTGTTTGGGCTACAGCCGGTATTGCCGCTTTCCCAGGGGGATTTGAAGAATTAAAAACATTGTTAGATCAAGGCGGCCCAGGTTTAATTGTTAATCAAATTTCGACAAGCTATTTAGGCGTGTTTGGTGGGGTTATGGCTATTATTGCCGTTGCTATATTTCCTATTACCTCTGGCGACACCGCATTTAGATCGCTACGTCTTACATTCGTTGATGCGTTTAATATTCCACAAAACATTAAGAATCGTTTGTTGCTTGCTGTGCCGATATTGATGGTCGCATATTTCATGACAAAAGTGGATTTTGCCTTGATTTGGCGCTATTTTGCTTTTTCAAACATGCTGTTATCTACTAGCGTTCTTTGGTTAGCAACTAAATATTTGTTTGATAAAGGCACTTTTCACTGGGTTACCAGCTTACCTGCTATTGTAGGAACTAGTGTTACAATTGCTTATTTCTCAACGGCTAATATTGGGTTAAGACTCCCTCAGGAATATAGCTTAGCTATTGGTATTTCAGTCGCTGTAGTATCTTTAATTGGTTTAATCATTGCTGATAGAAAAAATCAAAACATCCATAAAGAAGAGACCATGAAAGAGTAGTAATGAGGCACTGTTGAGCTAATTTCACAGCCCTACAAGCCTACAAGCCTACAAGTCTACAAGCCTACAATCGTTATAATGCCAGTCACCCTAACTGACTGGCATTTTTTATAGCTATTAAATAACATCAAACGAAATTAATTGATGTTCAAACTAGCCATTCTCCTTCGGCATAAGCAAAAAATCAAAAAACATAATAGGTACACTCACCCAAGCGCAAGCAAGAGCAACAAAAACACAAGAGGTACACTCACCCAAGAGGAAGAAAACATAAGATGTACACTCACTTAAGAAAATCAATAGTTTAAGTCACTCAAGAAAAGCAGTAATTGCCCATATTCAATTGGAAAAAGCATAATAGGTACACTCACCCAAGCGCAAGCAAGAGCAACAAAAACACAAGAGGTACACTCACCCAAGAGGAAGAAAACATAAGATGTACACTCACTTAAGAAAATCAATAGTTTAAGTCACTCAAGAAAAGCAGTAATTGCCCATACTCAATTGGAAATATACTCATCTATACCTTATGATTTAAGTACACTTCATTTGACAAAGGATTGTCCATGGTTATGCCAAGAAAGCGCCAAATCAATTTATCTGATACACCATATTACCACTGCGTTTCTCGTTGTGTTCGTCGTGCTTATCTGCTCGGTAAAGATGAACTTACCCAGAAAAGTTTTGATCATAGGCGGGACTTGCTAGAAGAGTTGTTACTATCTTTAACAGATATTTTTGCGATAGATATATGTTCTTACGCCATTATGAGTAATCATTATCATGTGATCTTTTGTATTGATGCAGAAAAAGCCAAAACATGGTCGATAAATGAGGTTCTCGTTCGCTGGCATAAACTCTATAAAGGTACGCTCTTAACACAACAATTCTGTAAAGGTGAAAAATTAAGTAAACCTTTATTAGCTACAGTAAAAACAACAGCTGAAATTTACCGTAAACGTTTAATAAAAATAAGCTGGCTCCTTGGGTTTGTAAATGAAAAAATTGCTCGTATAGCTAACGCCGAAGATAATTGTAAAGGTAAATTTTGGCAAGGTCGTTTTCAAATGCAACCTCTATTAGACGAGGCTGCATTAGCGGCTTGTATGGCTTATGTCGATTTAAACCCGGTAAGGGCGAAGGTTGCTAAAACCCCCGAAGAATCCCACCATACAAGTATTAAAAAACGTATAGAACATGTAAGTAAAGACCAAAAAAGTAATAAAAAAGATCGAGTTAACCAAGGTAGGCAACCAAAAAAACTACATCCATTTGTAGGTAGTCAGTCGTGTAATGATGAATCAAAAGTTTCAAAAGGCATTCCAT
>JBMYWR010000039.1:0-23433 GCA_049607625.1 Colwellia sp. | reverse complement strand
GTTATTTCTTTAATAATTAGAACAACTAGTTACTTAAAAAAATGCCTTGTATTTGGCAATTCTCTCTACGTATAAAGTAGATCACATATTTAATTCAATTGGTATAACTTTTTCTTTAACGCATTATCTAACGGCTGCGAGTAAAGTTTCCATCAATTCATCAGCAATAGATATAATTCGAGCAGCAGCATTATAAGCGGTTTGAAACTTCAATAAATTCGCAGCTTCTTCATCTAAATTTACCCCAGAAATAGACGTATATCGGTTGTTCGCTTGTTCTATCAACACTTCAGAAGACTGCATTCTAACCTCAGCATTTGAGGTAACTGCGCCAACATCCGATGTAAGAAAAGCATAATTGTCTTGGAACGTAGAACGGCCATTGTTGAGTGTTTTGTCGGTTTGTAAAGAAGCTAATTTCAATGCATTTTCATTACTACCAATCCCAGTCTCGTTATGATCTAAGGTAAAACTGTATATGTCGAGTGCTGCGGTATCTTCTATTGATATTTCTATATCAAATCCAGCATGACTTAAGGTTTGTTGTGGATAAGTAAATGCCAGCCCTGTTAATGGCGTTCCTACCGGCTCTTCAATAGGTAGCCCTGAATTAGCATCTAATACTTGGTATGTAAATGTCCCTATTGGTCCTTCCGCAACTTCTATACGAATTCCACGTGCTGCTGTTACAGGAGTTGTCGTAACATCTTCCGGGCTCGGGTAATTTATATCATTAGGGTTAGTTAATTGAGTGATACGTGATTTACTCGCCCCTGTATTAGCAGCGCCATCTGTAATTAAAATTTCATTTCCTGCTGCAGCAATCAAACTAGGATCAGTTGTTTCATTAGTAAAGATTTTAGCCCCTAATCTTGTTGGCCTTAGCTCGAACGACTTACCTGCTTGTAAAGGATCTGCCGCATTTATAGCGTTAACATTAAGACTAAAGCCATAGTCGCTAACATTAATATTAGTTGAAACAGATAAGTCTTGCGGGCCTGCTGCCGGCAAAGTTAATGTACCGCCGTTGCTTAAATTAGTTAATTCAAACTGCACCATCTCTGGAGGACCTGCTGCGTAACTTAGAACAGTTAATGAAAAATCATCTTCTGTTAACTTACCAGCATCTTCAATTTGAAGACCTAAACTCGCCTCTCCTAAATTGTCGTTAACATTTAAAACGCGCTGAGACATGCTATTTACATCGTTAACATCATTAAAGAAGTTACCACCAACCTGTAAATCGAGGTCGAGCCCAAGCTTTTGTTGTTCGTTAACTAAATACCCTATTCCTAAAGCCGTTTGTCCTAACTGATTAAAAGCTTTTTTTAGAACATTTTCTCGAAAATCGTGTAGTGCTTGTATTTGTCCTCCCATAAATTCACTACGTAGGCCCTGAACATTTCCATTACTTGATATAGCTAAGTCTAATTGCGTATTGTCTGTGTCAGAATTAACAGTAACAACTTCCATAGATACAGCGCCTAATACCAGTGGTTGCCCTGTGCCTACAAATAAGTTAACCATGCCATTATCAAGTTTTACTACGGATACATCTGAATATTCACTAATACTTAATATCAACCTATCTCGTTGATCTAATAAGTCATTAGGCAGGCCTTGTGAACCATCTCCCCATGAGAGTTGAATTTGATTATTGACATCAGCCAGATTGGCAGACAATGCGGTCATATTTTGCGCCATACTCTGAACATCATCATTTAATGAACGGTATTGAAGATCAAGTTGTTCATACAAACGATTAAAGGTCGACGTCATATTGTTGGCTACTTGAATTAAATTGCTGCGAGCTTCAAGCGAATTAGGGTGGTCAGCAACATTATTAAAACTTGCGAAGAAGTTAGCTAAAGTATTACTAATAGAGGTATCATCGTCGGAAATAACCTGATCAACTCGCGTCGCATTATCTAAGAAAAACTCATTATAAGCATAGGTACTTGTATTTCCCTGTAAATCTTGAAAAGAAAACTGATCGAAGCTTCTGACAATATCATCTATTTTAGAGCCGACGCCAGAAAACTTACCGCCAAAATTTTCACCTCCAGCAGTTACTTGAACGGTACTTTGACGAGAGTAACCGTCTGTGTTCACATTGGCGATATTGTGCCCAGCCGTATCAAGAGACTGTTTAGAAACAAGTAACGCTTGAACACCTAGACCATATAGATTTACTGACATAACAGTTCCTTATACCAATTCAATTAAGTTATTGCTCACTTGTACTGGTTAAAATAATTCATGGCTTCGTTCCTCTCAATCCCAATAGCCAGCTATTACTCAATCAAGCGCCTTGCCCTGATTCATTTTTCCTGCCTACAACAAGATCACAAACTTAATGGAACTGGTATTAAACGTTTTCGCAACGATAAATAATAAACCGAATTCAGGTTATTTATTTTCTATCAGGCTCGTTACCTTGCGTAACACAGAAAGAATTTTGTTAGCATATTGGGGATCTGTCGCATAACCAGCCTCTTGTATTCCCTGCAAGAAGTGCTCCACGTTACCAGCGTTATCTAATGCTTTTTTATAACGATCATTCGAGGATAAAAAACTCACATAATCTTTAATGCTATCGTTAAACGAGTCATAAAGTCTAAAAGGCTCTTTCTTATGCACCATGGTGCCTTGTTCAAACTCCAAAGTATTTTTTTCTACTTTGTTACCTTGCCACTTAGGATCTGCTTTTATATTAAAAAGGTTAAAAGAAGAGGCACCACTGCTTTGTTGTATAATTTTTTTCCCCCAACCTGTTTCTAATGCGGCCTGGGCAATAACAACTTTATAAGGAATCCCAATTTCTTTTTCGACATATTTAGCTGCATCAATTAATGAATTAACGAAAGTTTTAGGCGAGTCTATATTTATCAAGGGCATAGTCTCTTTTTGTTCAATATTTTTAAGCTTATTTCTCTGTGACAATAACTTTTCAGGTAATGACTGGTTAGAAAATGGTATTGGATTTTGATTTGATCTGTTTTTATCTTCAGAGAAAGAGTTTCTAGCTTCTGTAGTCGTTGGTTGGCGACTTAATATCGACGCTTTAAGTTGATTAACACGTGCTAATTGCTCGCTATTTATCGGCGTCGAGATGTTGCCATCACTTCTTAATAGATTTTTCGATGTGAAGTTATTGCTATTCGGGCTGAGTTGTCTAACAATTAAGTCCGTTAAACCTAAGGCGCCATTACTCGATAATTCAACCGCTAATTGCTGATCATGCATATCTCGATAAGACTTACTCGTTTGTGAATTAAACGGGCTATCTGACTCTAGAACCTCTTGCGCTTTACGCATGCTTTTTAATAACATTTGCATAAAAATAGCTTCAAATTGCTGAGCTGCTTCTCTTAATGCTGCTTCCTTTCCATCTGCAGTTCTAGATTGCTGACGTATCGCATTTAAACCATTAAGCTCAAGTGTATTGCGTGCTTGGTCAAAGGTAGCTCTGTTTTGATCAAAGCTTGCTGGACGGATAAAACTGTCATCACTCAAAATGGCCTCCTTTAAAACTCTTTATATACCTAACTAATAATTCACGAATACTTAACTAATAACTAATGCCCTAGAGCATACAAAGTAACTTAACTTTCTGAAGTCTATGGTTTATATCAATAAACCAGGTTAAGGTTAAATAATAATCAACTCACCACGAATCGCACCAGCTTGATCGAGCGCTTCTAAAATAGCCATTACGTCGCCAGGACCAGCGCCAACTTCGTTAATTGCTCTCACTAAGGTGTCTAAAGTAACTCCTGGTCTAAATACAAACATTCTTGCATCCGACTGGGTAATATTGATAGTAGATTCATTCGTAACCGTCGTATCTCCACCAGCAAAAGCATTAGGCTGGGATACATTTTGGGCTTCATTGATACTCACTGTGATCCCGCCATGCGTAATAGCAGCAGGTAATAATCTAACTTCAGAGCCAATAACAATGGTACCTGTTCTTGAGTTAACAATGATTTTAGCGGCAGGTGTTGCGGGCTCAAATTCTAAGTTTTCTAACACGGACAAAAAGCTTACCCTTGCTGAAGTATCTCTAGGTGCTGTAACACGAACAGAAGTTGCATCAATGGCTTTGGCGGAGCCATCAATTAATTCATTAATTGTATCTGATAAGCGCATTGCACTGGTAAAGTCAGACTTTCTTAAGTTTAAGGTTATGTAATCACCTGTTGAGAACGGAGATATGATTTCTCTCTCAATAGAGGCGCCATTTGGTATACGACCAACAGTTGGCGTATTAACAATAACTTTTGAACCATCTAGGCCTTCTGCACCCAAACCACCAACTATTAATGAGCCTTGAGAGACTGCATAAGCCTCACCATCAAGGCCGACCAATACGGTTTGCAACAAAGTGCCGCCATGTAAGCTTTGCGCACTACCAATAGAGGAAACAGTTACATCAATTTTTTGCCCTCTTTTAGCAAAGGCTGATATTTCCGCGTGAACAGCAACCGCGGCAACATTTTTTATTTTAGGCTTTTGATTTTCTGGCATGGTAATACCAAAATTACTGAGCATGGTTTTAAAACTTTGATCGGTAAATGGAGACTGTTCGCCTGTGCCAGGTAAGCCTACCACTAAACCATAGCCTATGAGTTGATTCGAGCGAACCCCTGCTACATCGGCTACATCCTTAACCCGTTGTGCGTTACAAGGAAAAACAACTAAAATAGCGAACAGCATTATCAATACTTTCATCAGATACTTCTCCTTTCTCTCTCTGTGTATACACAGCTTTGTCATACTTATGGCATTAACTTGCCACTTAAAGGCATTTCCCCAAACGTTAAGGAGCATTAGAACGGCCACCATGTACTATTGAAAAACTTACTTAACCAACCTTGCTCATTAACATCAGCAAAAGTCCCTGTACCAGCATATTCAATACGCGCATTAGCTACTTTACTTGATAAAATAGTATTGTTAGAGCCGATATCTTTAGAGCGAATGACCCCCGTTAAACGGATATATTCATCACCATTATTTAAGGTCATCCATTTTTCCCCCCTAATCATTAAATTACCGTTAGGTAACACTCTTAAAACATGCACTGAAATATGACCATTTAAACTATTACCTTGATCCGCTTTTGAGTCACCTTTAAATTGAGAATTTTGATTAATACCAAATTCAATAGGATTACCATTAATTAGAATAGGATTACTTCCAAATCCAGTAACAGCATCTAGTTGGCTAGCATTTTCTTTCTTTAACTCGGTCTTAGCATTTTTATTTGCTTGAGTACTCTCACTTAAAATGACCGAAATAATATCGCCTGTTCGATGAGCTTTAGAGTCAGAATAAATATTGTTAATATAATTGGCTTTGAATAATGACCCGGTTGGAACAATATTATCTTCCTCTTCTTCAGGCAAAATGGGCGCAAAATCGGGGTCATTAGGAAGTGCTTTGCTTAATTCTACGGTATTACTGCAACCTGCAAGGCAAAAGCATAAAATACAACCAATTAAATACAACTTATTCATAGCATCCTCCAAACAATATCCAATACGCTTTTCAAGACAAGTAAACTTTTAGTATCAAATGTAACAACTACAACTGTTGATTAATGTAACTTAGCATTTCATCAACTGCTGAAATAACCTTAGAGTTCATTTCGTAAACACGTTGGCTTTCAATTAAGTTCACAAGTTCTTCAGTGGTATTAACGTTAGATGTTTCAAGTGCCCCTTGTACAATCATGCCAAAACCTTCTAGGGAAGGTACCCCTTCTAATGGAGCACCACTTACAGCCGTTTCGATAAATAGATTTTGTCCTACAGCTTGTAAGCCTGTAGGGTTCACAAAATTAGTCACATTAAGCTGCCCAACTACCGCCGGCTCTGCCTCTCCAGGTAAAGTAACCGATACTTCACCATCTTGTGAAACAATAATACTTAAAGCGTTTTCTGGTACGGTGATTTGAGGTTGTAATAAGTAGCCCGCACCTGGCGTGACTAAATTCCCTTCTTCATCCATGGTAAATTGGCCATTACGCGAATAAGCTGAATTCCCATCAGGTAATAAAATTTCAAAAAAACCTTCGCCCTGAATCATTAAATCAAGCGCGTTATCAGTCGTTAGCATATCGCCTTGGGTATGCATCATTTGGGTGGCAACAACTTTCGTACCAGCACCTAACATTAATCCAGAAGGCATTTCCGTATCTTGGCCACTTCGCCCACCCGGTTGACTAATATTTTGATAAAGTAAATCCTCAAAAACAGCTCTACTTTTTTTGAAACCAACGGTACTTGCGTTAGCTAAATTATTCGAAATTACAGCAATATCTTTTGTTTGTGCTTCTAATCCCGTTTTACTAATCCATAGTGCTGAATTCATAAATCACCTCATTAATTACACTGACAAGCCAAAATTTATGCCTGCTTTTTTAATATGTTTTGCTCTGTTTGCTTCTTTGTATCTGGCATTTGAACTAAATACTGCTATCCAATTTGCTATTAACTTCACTCAAAAGTTCTTACTTTCTCTAGAATGCTCTTACTTTCATTAGAAAGCTCTTAGCAGCGAAGCCGCACTGGCATCATTATCCTCTGCTGTTTTCATCAATTTTAATTGCATTTCAAACTGTCGCTGTATCGCTATCATTTCTGACATTTCATGAATAGGGTTAACATTGCTTGATTCAATTGTTGCGCTCATTACTTTTACCGTAATGTCAGCCTCTTCAATGCCGCCAGCCTTCAACCGAAATAGACCGTCATTGCCTTTTTCAAGCAGTCTAATATCTGGGTTCACTAATTTAAGTCGGGCAACTTCTTCAAACGCATCTTTAGGGGCGCCTTCTGGCAATACCATAATGGTGCCATCTCTGCTGATGTTTATATTGGAAACAGGTAATGGTATTTCGATAGGTCCATTTTCACCAATAACGGCTTCACCATTGATGGTTTCTAAGCCGCCATCTTCATTTAATCGTAACTGCCCTTGACGAGAATATGCTTCATCGTTTTGACCAGGAGCAAAAGAAGTTGCAGGTGCTTGTACAGAAAACCACCCGTCGCCTTCTATAGCAATATCAAGTGGGCGTCCGGTTTGAATTAAATTGCCATTGTCAAAGTTTTGGCTAGCTCGTTCGGTCATGGCAAAAACACGTGTTGGTAAGCCTTCTCCATAAGCTTGCATGGTTCTAGCCTGTGCTAAATCAGCCTTAAAGCCGGTAGTTTTTGCATTGGCGAGGTTATTAGCCGTGATAGAAAGCGCTAGCATATTTTGCTTGGCACCACTCATTGCAACATAAAGCATTCTGTCCATTTAAATCACCTCTTTCTACTTTTAACCTTTTCCTTTTTAAACAAGTAATTAGAATGGTACGCATTTCGACTTGCTTATATAAGGTAAAAGCCTTGACTAATACAAAAATTGTAATTTAGTAAATGCAAATAAAATGCCAGAACATAGTACAAATAAAGGCGTTGCTACAATTGAGAGGTAGTACAGTACGCTTAAGTTATTTGATAACAAAGAGATAGCGCAGATAGAAAACAACATTAAAATTATATGTGAAACATAAAAAAAACCATATGTATTGTTAAAAATACATATGGTTAATTAGCCCTAAAATACAGGATAGTAAATATAGAGACTTATCTAATTTGTAAAATAGTTTGGTTTAGTTGGTTATCAATCTCTAAAGCACGAGAGTTCGCTTGGAAGTTGCGTTGTGCTGCAATTAAATCTATAAGCTCTGTGGTTAAATTGACATTCGATTGCTCTAATGCGGAAGAATTTATTGTGCCTAATGTACCGGTCCCCCCTTCGCCTGCAAGGGCTTCACCTGACAAGATACTTTCCTTCCAACTAGAGCTACCCACTTGTGTTAACCCTTGCTCATTGGCAAAATCAACCATAGCGACTCGAGATAAAGGTGCCGAAGTACCATTGCTATAGGTGGCCCTAATTAAGCCATCCGGTCCAATACCTAGCCCCGTTAAACGACCTACAGCTAAACCGTCTTGCTTTAAAGCCGTTACTTCAAAGTTTGACGCAAACTGGGTTGGTTCATTAATGTTTGGCCCAGCAGTATCTAAATTAAAATCAATTTCAATGGCTTGAAGTGGGTCAGCGCCATTACTTAAGATAACAGCGCCTAAAGGATCTGTCATAATACCACCATTAGTAATAGTTGGTATTTGCGAAGTTAAATCACCCGAGCTATCAAAAATTAGTCTTGCCCCTGTAACACCACCAGGTGATAAAGGTCCTGAACCGGTCCCTCCAACTGGGTTAGTACCGCCACCTACGGGATCAACAATTGGCAATATATTGCCATCGACAGCGGTAAAAATCATCCATTCATTTGGATTAGTCGCTGGATTATCTTTTACAAAAAAATAGGTCATGATATGACTCTCACCTAAAGAGTCAAAAATGGTAATCGAAGTTGAATTATTATAACTCGTAGGGTCGGCCGGATCGAAATTCGACGGTGCACCGGTTATATATCCATCTCCTGCGGGTAAATTCATTCGGATATCAACCTTGCCACTCATCGTTGGCGCACCAGATGAGGTAGGTATTCTTATCGGAGCAGAGGTACTTAAACTTACTGAAGCAGATGTTCCGTCATCATTTACAGGAAAACCTAATAAATAACCTCCTTGGGAATTCACGACAAAGTTTTCAGAGTTCAACTTGAACTGACCCGCTCTTGTGTAGGATTTTTCAAGCGAGTCGATATCTGGCACTGTGGCAAAAAAGCCATTACCTGTAATTGCTAAATCAAGAGCATTATTGGTAAATTGAATACTCCCTTGTGAGAATTGCTGAGCGACATCGGCGGTTAAAACACCATCGCCTACTTTAGTTTTCCCTGCGGCAAGTAATGAAGCGGCATAAACATCAACAAATTCTGCCCTAGACTCTTTAAAACCAACCGTATTGACATTAGCAATATTATTCGACGTTACATCAAGATCTTTTTGCGCTGCATTTAGCCCGCTTAGTGCTATATTAAATGACATAATTCAACCCTCTTTAAAACTTAATTTACCTGCATTATTTGATTCATTAATACTTTAATTCTTAACCTTTAACTCTTAACTCTTAACCTTTAACTAGTTCAGCCTTGAATAGTTAAGATAAAGTTTCGTTTAGTTCATGTGTTTGCTATCTATTACCCTTGTGTAACTTCAACTACATCACTTAGTGCCATCGAAGAGCCACCATTTAAATTGAGTAAAACTTTTCCGCCGGCCCCCGCTAAAGTAACACTGTCAACTTTACGGTAGGTCATCGCCTGAAGCTCAGCTGCTTGACCATCAACCAAGGCTGCAATACGGTAACGATATACACCTTCAGGTGCTTTTTCTCCGTTACTCATTTGACCATCCCAAACAAATGTCGAGCTACCTGCTCTTACACTACCAACTGGAACTGTTTGTATAATTTCACCGGCGCTGTTTTCGACATAAATTTTGACATTGCTTGCAGGATTATCTGTAACAATTTTGCCTTTAGCCGTCTCACCGTTTTCAATAGAAAAAATATTATCATCAACGAGAACACTACGACCGACTAGAGATGAAGCCTGAAGCGCCTGACTCGATGTCATTGAAGTTGCGAATGAAGTGAACTGGTCATTCAGCGCATTCACGCCATCGGTTGTAGAAAAGGCAGTCATTTGAGAAATCATCTCATTATTATCCACTGGCTTGGTTGGATCTTGACTCGCGAGTTCTTTTGTTAATAGTGCAAAGAAGTCGGCTTGAGTTAGCATGCCTCTGTTATCTTCGGCAACTTTAAACTCTTCTTTTTTCCACTTCAGTGCATCGAGAGGATTACTATTATTCACTGTTTCCATGATAATCTCCTATCGTTGACCAAGTAATAACGTTTTATTTAGCATGTTTTTTGCCGATTCTGCCAATTGAATATTCGTTTGATAAGAACGTGAAGCAGATATCATATTGGTCATTTCTTCAATCACATTGACGTTGGGTTTATAAATATAACCATCTTTATCTGCGAGAGGGTGTTGTGGCATGTACTCAACCTTTAGCGCTTCATCACTTTCTACAATACCTAATACTTCTACACCTGTACTGCTTTGTTGTTCACCGGCAAACTTTTGCATTTGTGCGGCAAAAACTGGATGCCTTGCTCTATAAACTTCATTTGCACTACTGCTAACACTTTCTGCGTTAGCTATATTACTTGCCGTGGTATTTAATCGTGTAGACTGTGCACTCATCCCAGTTGCACTTACATCGAAGACATTAAAAAGACTCATGATTATTTACCTCCCGTAATAACGTTTTTCATTGATTTAATACGACCTGTTAAAAACTGAAGACTGGCTTGATAAGCCATAGAATTTTGCAAATACATATTGCGCTCCTTTTGTACATCTACGCTATTGCCGTCACCTGTATCAGGTTGCTCCGGCACTCTATATGCAACCCCTGCATTGTTTTGCAGGCCAATATTAAAATGTTTATCATGGGTAGCAACCATGCCATGACTTTGCTCAACCTTTGCTTGCGCCATAACTTTTTGAAAGTCGAGCCCCTTAGCTTTATAGCCTGGTGTATCTGCATTAGCGATATTAGCTGCTATAATTTCAGCTCTTTGAGCTCGAACATTTAAGCTTTTAGCGTGTAACTCGAATGTTTTATCAAAATTAATCGCCATAAAGACCTCTCACCTGTATCTCTAATGTTTTATTAGTCATGGTTAACTAACACATAATGAAATGTATTCAAGTTATGTGCCAAGGATTAAAGAAAAGATGAATAGATATTACTTAACCTGAACTATGTATTAAGCCGAGCTCAGGTTACTTAGATTTGTGTTTAATGTATTAGGTGATGAGTCATTATAATTTTATGTGACTGGCATATTTTAGGGCTAAACAGAAAAGCTCAACATAGAGAAAGGAGTGATATCAGGTCCTCACATTTGAATATAAATAAGATCTGATATGAACTCGGTTTAATACATACTTATCTATTAAACTGAGTTCAAATTCAGTCGCTCTAGCAAGCGATAAAGCGACTTATATTCTAATTGACGATATTAAGCGCTATATATTTTCGATACTTATATTTTATGCGCTCAAATCAACAACAACGCGTCCTTGAATTTTACCCTCAATTAATGCTTCTGACGTGCTTATAACATCGTTTAGACCAATTTCAGTAGAGATTTCAGTAAACGCATCTTCCTCTAATAAACCTGCAAGACGTTGCCATGCTTCTTCACGATCTTTAATTGGTCTCATTACACTGTCAACGCCAGCTAAGGTAACCCCTCTTAATATAAAGGGCATAACGGTTGTCGACAGGTTCATACCCTGTGCTAAGCCACAAGCTGCAGCAACGCCGCCATATTGAAGCCCTGCACAAACATTCGCTAACGTATGGCTACCTACTGTGTCTACGGCACCTGCCCAACGCTCTTTCGCAAGAGGGCGACCTGGTTCACTAAGGGTATTTCTGTCGATAACATTCGTTGCCCCTAGATTTTTTAAGTAACTAGATTGGTCAACTCTGCCAGTTGATGCTTCAACATCATAGCCTAGTTTAGCCAAAAGATAGATAGCAAAGCTACCCACACCGCCATTGGCACCCGTTACTAATATCTTCCCTTTATCAGGCGTTATGCCGTTTTTTTCTAATTCGATAACACATAGCATCGCAGTATAACCAGCGGTGCCAATCGACATGGCTTGCTTAGGCGTAAAAGCTGATGGTAAAGCAATGAGCCAATCACTTTGTAAACGTGCCTTTTCAGCAAGTCCACCGCAATGGACTTCGCCAACACCAAAACCATTGAGTAATACGTTGTCACCTACTTTGAATTTTTCACTATCGCTCTGCTCAACGGTTCCAACTAAATCAATGCCTGGTATCATGGGGAACTTACGAACGACAGGACCTTTGCCAGTAATTGCGAGAGCATCTTTATAATTAATAGTACTGAAGGTAACTTTTACGGTTACATCACCATCAGGCAATATACTTTCATCAATTTCCTTAATGTCGCTTTGGTAACCCTGCTCATCTTTGTTGATTAAAATACCTTTAAACATTTTTAATTGGCCTTAATTTATGTTGTTAAATTGAGGAAGAAACGTTGAAGGTTAACTCCCTGTTTAAGTTTAAGTTTAAGTTTAAGTTTAAGTTTAAGTTTAAGTTTAAGTTTAAGTTAATAACTTTAAAACCATTATGCCTGATTATAAAAAGATTACGTCATAGACTTTAGTCGAGAACGAAACAACAAAGGGGGCTATACTGGCATGGTATGTAAAAGGCAAAGTAACTAACCTGAACTCGGCTTAAGAGATTGCTTAATTTTACATAGTTTATTGATTTAACATATAAAGCCAACTCTAGCTTGATAGTTTTTCTTGATTCAAGGCAATAGCTTGCCTATTGCAAATGAATTTAACGCAGAAGCTAGGAAAAATAGCTGCTAGAGAAGTATGTGTTAAGCCGAGTTCAGGTTAACTAATTCCAACAGTGCCTAGGCCTAACTTTAGAGAGGTTTTTTCAAAGAACTGAGCATCCCAAACTAGTCATCATTTAAAATATGCAGCGCTATTTTAATGAAGTACTGGCTGCCTTTTTCAATGAGATCATCAGGGAAGTCATAGTTTTCGTTATGTAAACTTGGTGTCTCTTCGCCAGCACCTAAACCAAACATAGCGCCGCAATATTGTTGGGTAAATAAGCCAAAATCTTCCGACCATCTAAAAGGCGATGTTAACTCTTTTACTATATTTTCAGGTAAAGCAGCTTTAACAATAGAAACCGCTTTTGGGGCGTTTACCGTCGCAGCAAAAACATCCTCATAACCTATTTGATACGTTAATTGATGGCTTTTCGCCAATTGCTGTGTTACTTCTTCAATATAAGATACCAAACCTTTCATTGAACAGTCTAAATCGCTTCTTAATGTTGCGTATACTTCCCCTTTCATCGGCGCAGTACCAAAAGCTTTATCGCCTACATTCACCCCGACAACGGTAGCAAAAGTAAGTTTAGAACCATCATAAAGACTTTCTGGTAAGTTATGCAATGCATTTACTAATTGATTGACCGCTAAAACAGGGCTTATACCTGTTTCTGGCTGCGCGGCATGTGCAGGCTTACCAAGAAAGGAGATCGTAGCACCTTGAGAAGCACAGCTAAAAGTTTGTTCTTTAATAAGTACTTCGCCAAATGGATATCCTGGTACGTTGTGCAAAGCGAAAACAAAATCAGGTTTTAAAGCTGAGAATGCCGCTTCTTGGAGGATATTTCTTGCCCCCTCTCCCGTTTCTTCGGCTGGTTGAAAAAGAAGAATAACACGGCCGTTGGTCGGTCGGTTTTGTGAAAAGTATTGACCTACCCCAGCTAAAATAGCCATATGACCATCATGACCACACTTATGTGAGGTTCCCTTGTGGCAAGAGCCATAACTTAAATGAATCGTTTCAGGTATAGGCAAGGCATCAAGCTCACATCGAAAAAGCACTGAACTGCCTTTGCTGGCTTCACCAAAGCAAACCGCTAAACCTGTGCCAGCAAGATTTGTAATGATTTCGTCTGGCATTAGAGTAACCATAAAATCAATCACTCTTTGTGCTGTTGTTACTTCCTCATTAGAAAGCTCTGGATGCTGGTGTAGCTCTCTTCTTAAGTCGATACATTTCGCGATATTATTTTGTTCTAACATAATGCTCTTTATTTACCGTAGTGGAACACATAAAAATAAGGTTGTAAAAACAGTTCTACCGATTAACTTCCTAAAATTTTCAAAGGTAATGATAATGCACCGTTATCTGTTTGACCGACAAGCCAAATAATAGCGCTTAAGCCTGATAGTGTTAACACATACCATATCGCTGAAACCACTTGGGCATATCGATTTAGAGGTAATAAATTACTCTGATGGCGTTGTTTATATTCAAAAAATATTTCAATGCTACCTATCGCAAGTAAAAAGCCTAAAAGCGCTAAACCAAAATGGTAACTGATATACACGCCCAAAACGGCACCTAAAACACATACCACTAAACCCGCTTTTGAGTTGATAGAAAAAGCGATACTTTTCAGCACATGTCCGCCATCTAGTGGAAGTACTGGCAACATATTAAATAAATTCAGCAAGGCATTAAATACCGCGAGTCCTGCTAAAATTTCAATATCTGTTATCCAATAGCCAATTAAGCAAACACAAGATAAAATCAAGCCAAAGAAAGGCCCCATAATAGAAATAACAATATCTTGCCAACGGGTGTTAATTTTATCGTCACTTAAGGCTAGCCCCCCTACAAAAGGAATTAAATAAATCCCCTTGGTTTTCAGGCCAAAATATTTCATCGCCTTGATATGCCCATATTCATGAAAAACTAGGCAAAGTATCAAGGCTATTGCGAACTGTGCAGAAAAAAGCCAACTATATGCAGCGAGGCTCCCAGCAGCAAAGAGCACTTTAACCACTTTAGCGCTTTTTAATAGCTTTAAACCAAGCCCGGCCATACCTACAAGACTAAATTTCATTTTGCCACTAGGCTTTTTCGTCACTTGACGAACTTCAACAGCTTTTTCATCAAGTGTGTCTTGAGCGCTAAGTTCATTGTTCACCAGAAGTTGATAGCTTACTTGGAAAGGTTGCCATTTCAGCTCGCCTTTTAATTCAACTTCTATTAGTTGTTCTGTAGAAAGTTGGCTTTCTTGTTCATTTTGATGCGTTTCATTTGAAGAATGACTTGATAAACCTTTTAAAGAGAATTTGTGTGTAAAAGCACTGTTATCAATATTTGCATCGATTTGTGAGACACATTGTTCTCCCCAGAATAAACGTTGCCAGCCAGCCATAGAGGCTTCTAAAGTTAAAGGTTTCCCTAAAAACTCGATTGTAAATAACTCCACTTAGGGACTCCATTTTGTTGTTGTTATTTTTCTATTGGTATTGTTTATTTCTGTTTCTTTTTTTTCTTTCCACTACCTTCTGGCTTAGCCATAGGTTTAGATGAATCTAAATAAACACTGCCAACTTCGGTTACTTCAAATCCGGGTAGTTCTTCACGAGTTAAACGAATCTTATTCTTTTTTTCTATCACACTAAACTGATGAAAGTCTTCATAATCAATTAAAGAAATCGCTAAGCCGACTTCTCCTGCACGGCCACTTCGTCCTATACGATGCATGTAGTCTAGCGGGCTTCTGGGTAAGTTAAAGTTAATAACAACAGGAAGCTTTGCTATATCTAACCCTCTCGCAGCGATATCCGTTGCGATAAGCACGTCAATCTCGCCAGCTTTAAAACCATCAATAACGCGATTACGCTGGCCTTGCCCCTTATCACCATGAAATACCTCTGCGCTAATACCTCGTTTAGCAAGTTTACTCGCTAAATATTCACAATGCTTTTTAGCGTTAACAAAAATAAGTACTTGTCGCCAATTGTGCTGTTTAATTAAACGTTCTAAAACAACGGTTTTCTCGCCTTTATTCACCGTAAACACACGTTGAACGAGGGTACTCGACTCGTGATTTTGTAATTGGATTTCAACAGGGTTTTGTAATAAATCTTTTGTTAAATTTTCTACTTGCTCAGGAAACGTTGCTGAAAAAAGTAATGTTTGTTTCTTGCTTGGAAGTTTTCGTAAAAGCGCGGTTAACTCTTCACTAAAACCTAGATTTAACATGCGATCGGCTTCATCAAGTACTAAGGTTTTCACTAAATCCAGCTTAATAGCATTACTTGAGATTAAATCAATTAACCTTCCAGGGGTTGCAACTAAGATATCTGTGCCACCTCTTAATGCCTGCATTTGTTTATTAACAGAAACACCGCCGAAAACCGTTTGTATTTTCACAGCACCATTAAAATGGGC
The DNA here is from genome assembly GCA_049607625.1 of Colwellia sp. Taxonomy (GTDB): domain Bacteria; phylum Pseudomonadota; class Gammaproteobacteria; order Enterobacterales; family Alteromonadaceae; genus Colwellia. The sequence goes on along the minus strand of JBMYWR010000039.1, from coordinate 7,550 downwards.
CGCATACGAATTGATATTATTACCGACTTGTTGCGCTAACTCCCGTGTCGGTACCAAAATCAAATGACTGACGTGGTTGCCTTTCGCCATTGCATCAGTAGCTTTAACTGAGAACTCTTCTGCCTGCTTCTCTAAATACAGTTTCTGCAATATAGGTAAAGCAAAGGTTGCGGTTTTACCCGACCCCGTATTTGCCCCAGCAATTAAGTCTAAGCCTTTTAAAATAGTAGGAATGGCCTTAAGTTGAATAGGCGTTGGCTGATGAAAGCCCAGGTCGGTTATACGATTTAGTAATTCTGGAATCAAATTAAGTTTTTCAAATGTATTTATAACGTCGTCATTAGTTTCGACATTCGAGGGGATAGTCATAATTGGGCCAACTCAATGTGTATATATGATGATACTAGGTTAGGGTCTGTTAAAAGGAAAGCTTAACCATAATAAAGCCAGCCCAACTAACAACAAGTAAAATCCAAGGAAGTTTGCTTAACTTACCTGTACTTTGCATCTCTTGTGCTGGCACCGTTTGCTTAGTTTTTAATTTAACTTGTTGCTTACGTTTCTTATCTTGTTCTCTACGCTTAACACTTTGCTGTTTTTTATATTCAGCAATACCCTTTTCAATCCCTAAAGCAATTAGTTTAGTCTGCTCTTTCGTTTGACCTTTTTTCTGTGTTCCCTTAGCAATCTTCATAGCTTGCTCTTGTACTTCTTTCGATATATTTTTATTCATTTGTTCCTAATACTTGCTTATTAACAGCTTAAAAAAAGCGAGCTTTTTATAAATCATACCCACTGCATTGGTATGAGGTCGCCTTAAGATGAGCTTAACATTTACGCTTTGCTATATGTTATAACCCTGCGGATTTTGCTCTTGCCAGTGCCAACTATCCTTAACCATATCCGTTAAAGACTTTTCTGTTTCCCAGCCTAATATTTCTTTGGCTAAATCAGGCTTAGCATAACATTTAGCGATATCTCCTGGACGCCTTGCTTCTATCTTATAAGGGATATTTTTTTGAGAAACTTCTGCAAACGCTGCAACCATTTCTAATACAGAATAGCCAACACCTGTGCCTAAATTAAACACATGACAACCTGCTTTTTTATGAAGTTTTTCAATAGCTTTAACATGACCTTTAGCAAGGTCTACTACATGAATATAATCACGAACACCCGTGCCATCTTTGGTGTCGTAATCGTCACCGAAAACAGATAAATGGCTTCTTTTACCTACGGCTACTTGAGCGATAAAAGGCATTAAATTATTTGGAATACCTTTAGGGTCTTCACCAATAGTACCACTGTGATGAGCACCAACTGGGTTAAAATACCTTAACAAGACAATAGATAGTTTGTTGTTGGCAACGACAGTTTCTTGGCACATTTGCTCTACAACCAACTTACTTTGTCCATAAGGGTTAGTAGTACTCAGAGGGAAGTTTTCAGAAATAGGCACTGAAGCGGGATCGCCATAAACCGTTGCAGAAGAAGAAAAAACAAGTGTATTGACCTGATGATTTTCCATTACACGCATTAACGTACAGGTACCATTTACGTTATTATCATAATACTTTAAAGGCTGCTCAACTGATTCACCAACCGCTTTTAAACCAGCAAAGTGAATAACCGCACTAATAGAATAAGTTTGAAACACAGACTCTAAATCATCGATATTACGGATATCACCTTCAATTAGGGTGATTTTTTTACCGGTAATTTTTTCAACGCGTACAATAGATTCAGCACTAGAGTTACTGAAATTATCCAGGACAACGACTTCAAAACCTGAGTTTAAAAGCTCTACACAAGTATGTGAGCCTATATAACCTGCACCACCCGTTACTAAAATTTTCATGATGACCTCTAAGTCCCTTTTATTTAAACAATTATGTTATGCTAATTATACGCTTATTGCCTGACTAACGTCATCTAATAATGTTAAAACTGACTGATAATGTATACCGCTATTTTTTGATAATCCTATTTCACAGGTTCTACTATTACTTAAACCTATAGTACAGTTCTTAGGAACTTGTTCTTTTAAAGTAGCTAAAGCAGTGTCAGTAAGCTCAGGCAAGTAAAACCCCTTATCGCCAGCAAAACCACAACAATGAACATCTTTTGGAATTATAATGTCGGTACTGCATTTATTGGCGATTTGAGTTAAAAAAACTCCTTGATTCATTTTGATGCTACTACAGGTTTTATGAAGCATAAAAGGCTTATCGGTTCGGGTTATTTCAAGCTTATCTATAACTTCTTTAGCCACAAATTCAGTAGCATCTAAAATATTCAAGCCCCTATCCGCATTCATTGTGCTTTCATCACTTTGATTACTAGCAGAAGCCACACTTGTCAACGATAATGCACAAGGGCTTGCATCTGTTATAACGGGCCATTTACCGTTTTCAGAAACTTCTCGAATAAATTGCTTAAAAGCTTGTTTTTTTTCTAAAGCGGTTGATATAAGCCCTTTAGACTCCCATGGCATACCGCAGCAAAGAGAGTCAATTTTATCAGGGATAACCAGCTCTATTTTGGCTTTAGCACACAGAGAAGCGATAACTTGCGTTAATGATTTTTCTTTATCGCTTTTTAGTTCATCGTTATCTTCAGCCGTTGGCTTAATTTGACTTGCAAACACTCTATTTGGACAAGCAGGGATGTAAATAACTTTACTGGTGAAGGCTGGTTTACTCTCTTTTGCTTTTTCATTATCGTTATCATTTTCATTATCAAGTAATTTAAGCGGTATACGCTTTGCTCCAGACGGCCATTGTGGATACCACTTAGGTATATAACCGGCTGTTGCTGTATTTAATGCGCTAAATATTTTAGCCGTCGCTTTATCACCTATTACATCATTTAGCTTGCTTATCGCATTCAACCCCGAAGCGAATGTTGTGATTGATGCACTAAAATGGCGACCAACAAACTGCCCTAGCTGTTTAGCGCTCTGGCCATGCTGTAATGCTCTTAGCTCTTTAATAAACTGCCCTGTATCAATATTTACAGGGCAAGATTGTGAACAAAGACCTGTTGCCGCGCAGCTATCAATACCAAGATACTGATAAGCCGCATTCAATTCTTTAAACTCGGCCTGTTCTTTGTTCAACTCTAATGCTTTAATTCTGCGCCAAAGGGCAATTCTTTGCCTTGGTGATAAAGTTAAGTTTTTAGAAGGACAAACTGGCTCACAAAACCCGCACTCTATACATTTATCGATTATTTCATTGGCAGCTGGCATAGGCTTTAAATGTTTTATATGCGCATGACTATCTTCATTGATAATAACCCCTGGGTTGAGTATCCCTTTGGGATCAAAAATAGACTTTATTTCTTGCATTACCTGATAGATTTCTTGCCCCCATTCCAACGAGACAAAGGGCGCCATATTTCGTCCTGTACCATGCTCTGCTTTTAAAGAGCCTTGGTACTCTACAGCAACCATTTCACTTACCTTCGCCATAAAACGCTCATAGCGTTTTACTTCTTTATCTTGTTCAAATGACGGAGTGAAAACAAAATGTAAATTGCCATCTAAGGCATGACCAAAAATAATCGCCTCATCAAAGCCATATTCTGCCAATAAGCTTTGTAAATCTGCTACACCTTGCGACAATTTTTCTATAGGTAAAGCAACATCTTCAATTACAACGGTTGTGCCTGTTTCACGGTTCGCACCGACACTTGGGAACAATCCTTTTCTTATTTGCCAAAGTTTATCGATTTGCTCTTCATTAACGGTAAATGCAGAACAACCCACAAGTTCATCTTCAAATTGTTGAATAATAGATAAAAAGAGTGCTTCTTTGTTTTCAAGTGCTTGTTGTGTTGTTGCACTAAATTCAATCAATAAGGCAGCTTCTTCACCTTTGAAAGCTTGGGAATATGTTTCTTCAAAACCTGTAACACCTGAAAAATCAACACTTTCTAAAGATCTTACATCTAACAACTCTACTGCATCAACTTCTTCATTGGCCAACAAACGAACAAGATCACAAGTAACCGAGAGCTTTTTAAAAACATAAAGACCCGCTGATTTAAAAGGCTCTATTTTAACCGTGTTATAAGTAATCTCTTCAATAAAACCAAGCGTTCCCTCTGAGCCAATCATTAAATGGCTTATCATGTCGATAGGACTTTCAAAATCAACTAACGCATTAACACCATAACCGGTTGTATTTTTTAGACGATATTTATGTTTAATTTTACTCACAAGCTCAGGGCTGTTCTGTAAGTTAGCCGCTAAATGATTCAAATGCTCGATTAATTGCGCCTCTTTTTTGGAGAACTGTGCTATCGAGTCTTCACATGCCGTATTTAATTTTGTGCCACTTGCTAAGATTATTTTAATAGAACCAAGGGTGTGATAACTATTTTGCTTTACGCCACAGCACATGCCTGATGCATTATTTGCAGCAATACCACCAATTTTACAGGTGTTAATTGATGCAGGATCAGGACCTATTTTCCGTCTATAAGGCTTTAATGCGGCATTCGCATTAGCGCCAATAACCCCAGGTTGTAAGCTAACTCTTTTGCCTTCATCTAAAATATTAATACACTGCCAAGTACTTGATAAAAGAATAAGTACTGAGTCAGTAATGGCTTGACCTGAAAGGCTTGTGCCTGCAGCTCTAAACGTTAAAGCGATGTTGTACTGATATGCTTGAGCGATGACCTGCACTAACTCATCTACCTCATTAAGACGTAAGATCATTTTAGGCGTTAACCGATAGAAGCTCGCATCCGTGCCAAACGCATATCGACGCGCCATATCCACAATAATTTGTTCATCAGACAAAAAACTGTGCATTTGTTGAGTAAAACTCTCAAAGCGCTCGGATTTATTGGGTTCGGTCATTTGGCTACTCAATCGGTTCAAAGTAATATTTTACATCAGGGTAAAGCAAATAGGGTTTACGCCTTGAAAGATAATCACGTAAAGGGCCTGCCCATTGTTGTCTAATTTCAATTTCTGTTTGATTTGCTAATATAGATTTTCTTAGCTTATCTGTTCCTGAAAGTTTATCCATAAAGTCTGGACGATCAAAAAAGTCTTTGCCTTCTTTATCAAACGCTTTATGCCAAGCAATGAGGAAACTTAAATCTAATCCTGTTTGCGTGACTGTTGGTGCTTGCTCCGCTGTTTTCTGTCCAGCTTCTTCAGCCAAGTTCTGACCGGTTAACTTTTTACCCATTAACTTGGGCTTTACTGCAGAGCCGGGCATTGAGATTGGGGTAAATTCAAAATCGCCAATACTCACTGCATTATGCCCTATGACTTGAAATGGAAACTTAGTTCCTCTACCGATACTAATTGGCGTTGCTTCAAAAAAGCCAAGTGAAGCATAAAGAAAAATAGATAATTGATTGGGTAAATTAGGGCTTGGTTTTACCGGTAAGTTATATATTGTGCCGTGATCGTAGTTAAGGCTTTTAATAACCTTTAAGGAGAGATTTTTGTCTGTTTTTAACCACCCCTCCCCCTTAATCATTAAAGCAAGTTCGCCCACCGTTAAACCATGAACTAAAGGAATTTTATGCATTCCTACAAAAGATGTAAATTCGGGGTTAAGTTTAGGAGTTAAAATGGGGCCATCAATGAACATCCCATTAGGATTTGGCCTATCAAGTACGATAAAACTGACTTTAGCATCGGCACTTACTTCCATCATATAGTGCATTGAGCTGATATAAGTATAAAACCTAACACCTACGTCTTGTATATCAAAAACGACAACATCAAGTTTTTCCATCACCTTAAGTTCAGGCTTTTTACGCTTGCCGTATATAGAGTATATAGGCGTACCTGTTTTAGGGTCTATGTTGTTATCAAAGGTTTCACCGGCGTCTAACTCTCCTCTAAAACCATGCTCTGGAGCAAAAATCATTTGGATATCGATGCCTTTCTCGAGTAAGGCATCGACGAGGTGTTTATTTCCAACCATTGAGGTTTGATTGACAACTAAGCCTACGCGTTTGTTTTTTAAAAGGGGCAAGTAATTGGAAAACCGCTCTGCGCCGACAACAACCCTGTGTTGTTTAGTTGCCGTGCTTACTGTCGAGCTTTGTTTAATCTCAAATGCAAATGCATTAACACTGAAAAAAGTTAACATTATTGCAGTACACACCATAGCAGTCCACTTAATAAGAATAAGACATAAGCGCTTGTTGGTATAAAAACAACGATATTTACCGCTTTTTAAAATCACAAATTTCCCCTTCTGTACCGCTCTTTATCTATGACGTTTAAGCTTCGCTTCTTGGTTTATTTGGAAAAGCACAGCGTAACTTAGCTTTGCTCTACAGCGCTGCGTAAAAAACCTTTATGCTGCTGCAGTAAAGCCTCACCTTGCTCAAGTGTAGAACCGGTAAGTAACAGTAAAATGGCCATTTTGGCATTGTTATTAGCTTTTATTAACGTCTCTTTACTGGTTTCATAACTGCAATCTGTTGCTTGCATAACAATTCGAATTGCCCTTGCCATAAGCTTTTCATTACTTGCTTTAACATCCACCATTAAGTTTTGATAACTCTTACCACTTTTTATCATACTCGCGGTGGTTAACATATTTAAAACCATTTTTTGTGCCGTAGCAGATTTCATTCTTGTAGAGCCAGTTAATACTTCAGGACCAACAACGGGGCAAATGCCAATATCAGACGCACTCATTAACGGTGTGCCTGGGCAACATGTTATGCCTACGGTTACTGAGCCTTTTGATTTAGCATAATCTAAACCTGAGAGAACAAAGGGTGTTCTTCCGCTTGCCGCTAAACCAACAACCACATCCTTTGCACTGAGGTTAATGGCTTTTAAATCATCAACCGCTAAACTCAAGCTATCTTCTGCCCCTTCTACCGCCTTAAAAATAGCCTCTCTTCCGCCAGCCATAATACCGACGACTTGTTCACTATTAATGTTAAAGGTAGGAACACACTCTACAGCATCTAAAACGCCTAATCGGCCACTTGTTCCTGCGCCGATAAAAATAAGTCTTCCATCTTGATTAAAGGCGCTAACTGTTGCTTCAACAGCTTTTGCTACATCAGGTAAAACACATTTCACAGCCTGTGCAACTTTTTGATCTTCATAATTTATTTTATTCAAAATATCGATTGTGGGCAATAAATCGATATCCATGGTGTTTGGATTACGCCCTTCAGAGACTAACTGCTCTAATGAAGAAACTAATGATAAGTCTGCTTGAGCTAATGAAGGTGTTTGATGTTGTGATGTTGTTTGCGATTGAGAGAGTGGGTTATCTGTCTTCTTTGACATGAAATATTAACCTTAATGCAATATGATGAATTCTTTTTGCTCTAGAAAAGCATTTTATACAGAAAAGAAAATAGCATTTTAAAAACAATTAAGCGATAGCTAAACAGTAAGTTGTTTGTCTCACTTGCTTTTGCTATCGCTTAAGTAAATCTAACCTATACCCAAATAAAGCCTAACTAAAACCTAACTAAAACCTAACTAAAACCTAACTAAAACCTAACTAAAACCTAACTAAAGCTAAGGTCCAGAAAAACTAGGC
>JBMYWR010000038.1:0-23782 GCA_049607625.1 Colwellia sp. | reverse complement strand
ATAATACAAGTAAAATAATTTGTTAAACTAGCCACAGCACTTTTTATATTTTTTACCACTACCACAAGAGCATGGATCGTTGCGATTAGGTGTTTTTTCAAACGTTGTCGTTACGGGTTTATTAATCATCGCATCAAGTTCGCACAGATCTTCTGTCACTTCACTATCCACGGTAATGTTAGCAAACAAGTTATGCTCAGCTAACTTCGCTTCAACTTCCAACCTTCTTTCTTCATTTGTTACGACAAGCGTTAGAGGATTTTTTTCTGTGCCAAGTTTGGCTGAACGCTTAGTATTATAACCAGACCTAATATGGTTAACTCTTGTGTGAATGCGCCCTTTATAATAGCAATCATGCATAATAGACCTACTTTAAATAAATACCGATTTGAGATGGGCGGGAGTATAACGTAAAAAATAAAATAGTCGACTATTGAATAAAAAATAGCGACATAAATTAATCTTGAGTAAGAATAAAGTAACTAATCTAACATTTGCTTAACAAATAACCTCAGACAACGTTAATTCAATCTGATTTTTGATTTTTGATTAATTGCTGAGGTGAAGCGTTACCTTAAGTGTTGAAGAAGCCCAATAGTAGATTGATACAATATTGGGCTTAAATCAGCAGAGGCAATTATTTGGAGCTATAAACCGGCAGCTTTGAAAGCTTGGCTAACAATAGCTTGCGCTTGGGTGATAATAGCTTGCAAATGCGCTTCATCAATAAAGCTTTCTGCATATATTTTATAAATTTCTTCGGTGCCAGAAGGTCTTGCCGCAAACCAACCGTTGTCTGTTACGACCTTAATACCACCAATTGCGGCATTATTACCTGGTGCATGTGATAAAATTTGGGTAATTTTCTCGCCAGCAAGTACCTCTGCAGTAACGGCATCACTTGAAAGCTCTGTCAGCACTTTTTTCTGTTCAAAAGAGGCTACCGCTTCAACTCTACCATAGCAAGGAACACCAAGTTCTTCAGCTAAATCTAGGTAATGCTGATGAGGGTCTTTGCCTGTAACGGCTAACATTTCAGCAGCTAAAAGTGCCATAACAAAACCGTCTTTATCTGTTGTCCAAGTACTACCATCTTTTGCGATAAAAGTAGCACCTGCACTCTCTTCGCCACCAAAAGCGTAACTTGAGTCACATAATCCATCAACAAACCACTTAAAGCCTACCGGAACTTCAGATAAAGGTCTGTTAATTTTTTTTGCAACACGATCAATCAAAGAGCTAGAGACTAATGTTTTACCTATTTTACTCGTTTCTGGCCATGCCCGATGCGTCATCAAATACTGAATAGAAACAGCTAAATAATGATTAGGGTTCATTAAACCACCACTTTTAGTAACAATACCGTGGCGGTCAAAATCTGGATCATTGCCAACACTTACATCGAAGTCATCTTTCATAGCAATTAAACCTGCCATGGCATAAGGCGACGAGCAATCCATGCGAATTTTTCCGTCTTTATCAAGTGGCATAAACGAGAAACTCGCATCAACCACAGGGTTTACGATGTTAATATTAAGACCATATTTTTTTGCTATAACAGGCCAGTAGGCGATACCAGAACCACCTAATGGATCAACACCAATGCTAACACCAGCTTTTGCTATCGCTTCCATATCAATAACTTGTGCTAATTGGTCTACGTAATGCTCTATAAAGTTTTGCTTAGTTAATAAAGAAGAAGTTAATGCCTGGTTATAATCAATCTGCTTCACACCCTCCAAACCACTTAAAATAAGTTCATTAGCACGCTGTTCTATTTGCTTGGTAATATCACCTTCTGCAGGACCACCATGAGGAGGGTTATACTTAATGCCGCCATCGCTTGGCGGGTTATGAGAAGGCGTAATAATAAGACCATCTGCTAATGATGCTTCAGATAGTTGATTTTGTTCTTTATTATGGCTAATAATTAATCGAGAAATAACGGGTGTTGGAGTAAAACCGTTATCATGTTGAATAACAACAGGCACATTATTAGCGATTAGTACACAAATTGCGCTTTTAAAAGCAGGCTCAGACAGCGCATGGGTATCTTTACCTAAAAACAAGGGTCCTGTAAAACCTTGCGCTGTTCTATACTCAGCAACAGCCTGGCAAATAGCCACTAAATGCGTTTCATTAAAACTTAGTTTACTCGCGCTGCCTCTGTGACCTGAGGTACCAAAAGAAACTTTCTGTGATGCTAAGCTAACATTTGGCTTTAGCATATAATAATCACTTACCAACTGACCGATATTAATTCTATCTTCAGGTCTTACCGCCAAACCTGCATGAGGGTGAACTGACATATACTTCCTTTTAGCGCTAAGAGCGCGATTGATAACTGTTAATGCTATAAACTGGTCTATTGACTAAATAAGTTAAGACAAAATTAAAGTAACTCTCTAATAGCCTCGACATCATCTTGCGAATAACCAAGCAAACTAGCTGCTTTGGTTAACATCATTTTTTTACGGGTAGTATTAGAGTTAGTAATTACCCAATAATTGCTACCTGAAATTTGTCTTGGTTTGGTACTGCTTCCGCTCTCTGTTAATGCTGATTCTGAATTAGCAAAATACAAACGATTAGTTCCACAAATTTCATTCACAACATGGAATTGTTTTGAATGAGCTCGATGAAGAGCGGCTAAAATTAATAAAAATCGTCCTACCGCGCCTCGCTGCATGGCGAGCTCTTCTTTATTAATGAAGTCAAAGACACTTTCATGGCTATGTTCATCTTCATTCGCCGTATTATCTGCGATTAACTCAGAGTTTTCCGTTTCATCTAGGACACCTTCCGATGTATCCTTCGATGAAGTATTAGCCGCAACTGCATCTACCTTTACATCGTTCGTTGAATTATTATCAAAGTTTAACAAACGGCGTAATATATCCGATGCACTCTCACCAATAAACTGTGTATTGGCGGCAATATATTGATAAAGCGCTTCATCAATTTCTATATTTTTCATTTACTACCCTAACTAAAGTTTTCTTGCGCAAGATTATACCCAAAATAATGTTAATTTCATGGTAAAATCACTTAATATTTTAAAAATTCTTATAATAAAGTACAAGCACCATTTAAAATGGTGAAGTTAAAGCTTATTTCCGAAAGCTTGAAAAGTAATTTTATCTTTAGAATCAACGTCCATATGCAATTTTATTGAGACCCCAATGAACACTACAACAAAAGAAAAAGCACCAATATTAAATTATCAACAATGGGGTGAAGGTGAGGATGTTATTCTAATTCATGGCCTATTAGGCAGTTTAGATAATTTAAATATGATAGCAAAAGAGCTAAGTAGCCAATATAGAGTCACTTCAGTAGATGTTAGAAATCATGGCAGCTCTTTTCATGAAGCTCAAATGAGTTACTCTTTATTAGCACAAGATGTTTTTAATGTTTTAAAAGCTTTATCTATTAAAGAGTGTTCTCTACTTGGTCATTCTATGGGTGGTAAAATAGCAATGGAAATGGCAATCCAAAGCACACAAGAAAATTTTCCTATAAACATTAAAAAATTGATTGTGGCTGATATTGCACCCGTTACATACCTTCCTCGTCATAATGAGATCCTTGAAGGCCTACAATCCATTAATTTAACAGAAATAAAGAATCGTAAAGAAGCAGATTTAGCTCTAAGCAACTATGTAAAAGAAGTCGGTGTTAGGCAATTTTTATTACGTAATTTACAGCCAAATAATGACGGTAGTTTTAAGTTTAAATGTAATATTAATAATATTGAGAAATTCTACCCGCACATTCTTAAAGGAATAAGCTTAGAAGACGAACGCGATTTAAGCGAAAAGCCAACATCATTATCGCCTTACCTCAAAGAGGTATTATTTATCAAAGGTGGAAAATCTAACTACATTTTACCTGAGCATAAAACAGCCATTAGCGCTCTTTTCCCTAACAGTAAAGCAAAAATAATTCAGGGTGCTGGTCATTGGCTACATGCAGAAAAGCCCGTGGCCTTTAATAAAATTGTTAAAGACTTCTTAAACAACTAATGGCTTATCAATAGACTTAATGGCTTAAAGGCGTTTTTTTAACTTTATTATAAAAAGTATGGCTGACAGGTTTATTTTAGCTGTGATATAATGCGCCGCATTATTCTTGGTGAGCTGCTATGTTGCGTTCGCTGAGTGATTTAAAGCTATTGGAAAAGTCATGTTAGCAGAACATTTAGAATTAATAGAAACAATAGGGTTAGACCTGTTCTTTGTTTTCATATTTGTATTCATAGGTTTATCTATACATGATGTTATGAAAAAGAATGATGTGCCTAGACAAGGCAAAATAATTGTATATTTTGTACTGTTTTTGGGCTGCCTTGGCTTCATAGTTAAAGGTATTATTCAGTTTATTTGGGAAAGCCAAGGAGTAGGTTAGCAGTTTTCTGTTGACACAAATACGAGTTATTATGGCAAAAGAAGTATCAGATCTTACAACGATTGACTTATTCAATGATGATAAGCGACCAGGTCGTCCCAAAACAAACCCTCACTCGCGTAGTGTACAAATTAGAATAAACAAGCGTAATCAAGTAAAACGAGACAAAAATAACGGTTTAAAACGAGTTGAATTTAAAATACACCATTCTTTATTTAATCAACTTGACGAACTAGCTCTCGAAAAAGGTATAAGCAGAAGCGAATTAATCGAACTATTATTAACTGATTCATTAGCACAACAAATTAAACAGAAGTAAAGAAGGTAAATATCATGGCAATCGTAGGTTTATTTTTCGGTAGTGATACGGGTAACACAGAAGCTATTAGTAAAATGATTCAGAAAAAACTTGGCAAGAAAAAAGTTGATGTGCAAGATATCGCTAAAAGCACAAAAGAAGAAATTGCTGAATTTGACATGATTATTTTAGGCATTCCAACATGGTATTACGGCGAAAACCAGTGTGATTGGGATGACTTTTTACCTGAATTAGAAGAAATTGATTTTACCGATAAAATCGTTGCTATTTTTGGTTTAGGCGATCAAGAAGATTATGCTGAATACTTCTGTGACGCGATGGAACCTTTACGCGATATTGTTGAAAGCAAAGGCGCTATCGTAGTAGGTAACTGGCCAACTGAAGGTTATGAGTTCGAAGCATCGAAAGCCTTAATTGATGAAAACACCTTTATTGGTTTATGTGTCGACGAAGACAGACAACCAGAATTAACAGAAGAACGTGTTACAAAATGGGTGAACCAAATCACTGAAGAGATGTCTTTAGCTGAATTTGATTAGTACCTAATATAAGACAAAATAAAGCTCCTGCGGGAGCTTTTTTTATTGCTGTTTTCAATCAAGGTTATTCAAACCCTAGACTGTAATCCTCTACAAATCTTTATTTTATGAGGATATCTAAAATTTGATAAACTAATCCTTTAACCTTGATCAAATAAACCATATACTTTTGATTCAAATTTTTTATAGAGTTAAATATGTCTGCACAAAACGAAGAACTAAAAAGAGCGGGTTTAAAAGTAACGTTACCTCGCATTACGATACTGGCAATTTTACAAGACCCAGAAAACCAACATATTAGCGCTGAAGAAGTTTATAAAAAACTAATAGAACAAGAACAAGAAATTGGTTTAGCAACTGTATATCGTGTTTTAAATCAGTTTGATGATGCCGGTATTGTTACCAGACATCACTTTGAAGGCGGCAAGTCTGTTTTTGAATTAACTCAAAAAGATCATCATGATCATTTAGTTTGCTTAAATTGTGGCAAAGTGGTCGAATTTGAAGATGACATTATTGAACAAAGACAAACAGATATAGCAAATGAAAATAAAATAATCTTAACTCATCACAGCCTATATCTGTATGGCGAATGCAGCGATAAAGAAGCATGCGAAGCTTATAGAAAAGCGAACGGGTAATTTCTCACACTTAAACATGAATCCATTACTTATTACACAGCTAATTCTGGTAGATTAAAGTTTACATATCGAAACTTACAAAACGTAAACTTTTATCTTCTGAAAGACCACGGCGGGTTTTTAAGTTAGTACAATTTGCCCAAGCTTTTTAATTAAGCTTTCTTTAAGTACGCAGAAACCAATACTATTCTTGTTCCACCTACTTTTCCTTCAATATGCTCAGGATTATCAGTTAGAGAAATCCCTCTTACCAAAGTACCTTGTTTAGCGGTAAAGTTAGCACCTTTTACTTTTAAATCTTTAATTAAAGTTACATCGTCTCCATCAGCTAGAAGTGCGCCATTACTATCACGAGTTGGTCCTTCTTTCTGCTCTGCAGCAATCCCCTGTTCAGCCCAGGTCCTAACTTCATCTTCTAGATAAATCATATCAAGTGCGTCTTGCGCCCAGCTTTCTGTTGAAAGCTTATGCAGTAATCTGTAAGACATAACCTGAACAGCGGGTTCTTGATTCCACATACTGTCATTTAGGCAGCGCCAATGGTTTACATTCATTTCTTTTTCGCCATCTATCTGCTCTATGCAGTTTTGGCAAAGGTAAATGCTTTGCTGAGCACTTAAATCACTTGTTGGTGGTACGGGATAAACACTTAAGCTTTCTTTGGCTGTACATAGTTCACAGCTGTTATTACTTCTATTTTTTAATGCTTGTTCACAAGACATATTAATTCCTTTAATCCTCATTGAACTAATCAATTTGGTCGATGCATATTTATACCCTTTATTTTAACTCAAAAATTAAAAAGTGAGGCAATTAACTTATAAATAATTGCCACATGTAATATATAACCAGTAAAACTAGACACCAGTCGCTTTCAGTGATAAAAAAGTGTCTAATTAATTTCCGCTTCTAAGCGGTACCTATCCAACATTAGGCTTAGCTCAATGACCAATACAACAAAAAAAATCAATCCCTTTTTCCAGCTCCTTGCATCGACAAGCCTCGTTACTCAAATTATTATCGCTATTATACTTGGTATGTTAGTCGCCGTAACAGCGCCAAACTTTGCTCTTTCTCTGTCTATATTAGGCGCTTTATTTGTTAATGCACTAAAAGCTGTAGCGCCGATACTTGTTCTGATGCTGGTAGCTTCTTCAATTGCCAATCAAAAGGCTGAAAGCGATGCTAAGCTTAAGCCGATTATAGGGCTTTATTTTTTAGGCACACTAAGTGCTGCCTTTGTTGCTGTAGCTTTAAGTTTTACCTTCCCTACAACATTAACTTTAGACTTAGCTGGAGCAAGCGCGAATCCACCTCAAGGATTAGGAGAGGTATTATCAACCCTGGCATTTAAAATTGTTGAAAACCCTTTTACAGCAATTGCTACGGGTAATTTCATTGCGGTGTTAGCTTGGGGCTTAGGTCTTGGTTTTTCATTAAAGCATGCGAATACAAACACTAAAAACATGCTCTCAGATGTAAGCGAAGCCATTTCTAGTATTGTACGTGTGGTCATTCGATTTGCCCCTATCGGTATTCTCGGCTTGGTTGCAAATACCATTGCCACTACAGGTTTTAGTGCCTTATTAGAATATAGTCATCTTGTCGGTGTATTATTAGCCGCAATGCTTATTATTGCGCTTGTTATTAACCCGCTTATTGTGTACTTAATCACAAAATCCAACCCTTACCCGTTAGTGCTAACTTGTTTAAGAGAGTCTGGTATTACCGCCTTCTTTACACGAAGCTCAGCGGCAAATATCCCTGTTAATATGGCGCTTTGTAAAAAATTAAAACTTCATGAAGATACTTATTCCGTATCTATTCCCCTTGGCGCTACAATAAACATGGCGGGTGCCGCAATAACTATAACTGTATTAACCTTAGCAGCTGCTCACACCCTTCAAATTGAAATAGATTTTGCAACCGCCATATTACTTTCTATTGTTGCCTCTATTTCTGCTTGTGGCGCGTCTGGTGTCGCTGGTGGCTCATTATTGCTTATCCCTTTAGCGTGTGGATTATTTGGGATTCATAGCGACATTGCTATGCAAGTCGTTGCTATTGGCTTTATCATTGGTGTCATTCAAGACTCCGCAGAAACCGCTCTAAATAGTTCTACCGATGTGGTTTTTTCAGCGGCTGCCTCGCATCGTATTACCGCTAACATAGAAAACAATAATTAGAATGAGCTAAGGTGATATTCTCAACACTTGACCTTTAGTTTTAGTTTTAGTTTTAGTTTTAGTTTTAGTTATAACTGAGCATTTAATTTATGTGTTAAATGCTCAGATAAACAACAAAAATTTGAATACAAAGATTGAAGGCAAAGATTAAATACAAAGCACTAAAACAATAAAACAATAAAACAATAAAAATAATCAAATATGAAATTAAATCGTCAAACATTTTTACTTTTAGGTCCACTGTGCGCATTAGGATTTTATTTTTTATTATATAATCTAGGCCTATCCGAACAGGCCTCTATAACGGCAGGCATTACTTTACTCACCGTTATTTGGTGGGTAACAGAGCCCATTCCGATTCCTGCCACATCATTAGTCCCTTTTGCTCTATTGCCATTATTTGGAATTGTCGATCATAAAACGGTTGCTTCATCCTTAGGAAGCCATGTTATTTTATTGCTGATGGGCGCTTTTATGCTTTCTAAGTCGCTTGAGAAAAGTGGCGCACATGAACGAATGGCTGTTTATATGGTTCGTTTAGTTGGAGCCTCTAGTGCTGCTCGTTTAGTTATGGGCTTTATGTTGGCGTCTGGGGTTTTATCTATGTGGATTTCGAATACAGCCACTACACTTATGATGCTCCCTATTGCATTAGCCATTCTTGCTCATGTAGATAATCAAAAGCTCAAAGTCGCCCTAATTCTTGGTATTGCCTATGCTGCATCGGTTGGTGGTATCGGCACCCCAATTGGTACTCCACCCAATATAATTTTCATGGGCATATATGAGGAGTATACTGGTACAGAATTTGGTTTTTTTCAGTGGATGAAAGTTGGCGTTCCTGTCGTACTTATTTCTCTTCCTATTATGGCTTTATGGCTTACTCGAAATATTAAACTTAAAGATAAAATAACCTTGCCTAAACTTGGCGCGTGGCGAATTGAAGAAAAAAGAACATTACTCATTTTCGCCTTAACCGCGCTTGCTTGGATTACCCGTAAAGGTCCTTTTGGTGGTTGGAGTGAACTTATAAATGTACCTATTGCTGGTGATAGCACAGTTGCTCTAGCCGCTGTGGTTGTTATGTTTATGACATCAAACGGCAAAGGTGGCAAAATTCTCGACTGGGAAAGCGCAAAAGACATTCCTTGGGGCATGTTACTTTTATTTGCTGGTGGTATTGCACTTGCCAAAGGTTTTGTTGCATCGGGGCTTAGTGCTCTTTTAGGAGAATGGTTAACTTCTCTAGCAAACCTACCTGCTTTAGCGATGATTTTAACTATATGCTTGGTCGTTACATACTTAACAGAGATAACCAGTAATACTGCGACTGCGACATTATTAATGCCCATTTTAGCGGTCGCTGCCATTTCAGCTGGATACGACCCCATGATCTTTATGATACCGGCAGCGATGTGTGCCAGTGCTGCTTTTATGTTACCCGTTGCAACAGCCCCTAATGCTATTGCCTATGGTACAGGTGAAATAGCGATTAAAGACATGGTAAAGGAAGGCGCACTATTAAGTATTATTGTCTCAGTTATCGTAACCTTAGTTTGTTACTTTATGCTGATGTAATGTTTGAACGCTACCCTATTACAAATGAATTTAACGCAGAAGCTTAGAAAAAAGCAGCTAGAGATGTATGTGTAAAGTCGAATTCAGCTTACTTAGAAAGTGTCACAAAAGCTGTTGCATACTTTTTTTCATCAGCCAAAGATATATGCCAGTGTTCAGCGCCCATCTCTTGCGCATAAGTTAAAGCCATACCGCTTAGCACGAGTTTAGGTTGCCCACTTTTAAGCGATTGAATATCAAAATTTTGAAATGAAACACCTTGTGCGATACCTGTACCTAATGCTTTAGAAGCGGCCTCTTTTGCTGCCCACCGTTTAGCAAGGTATCTATCGGGATAAGAAACTTCAAGATAATATTGATACTCTCTCTCGTTAAGTACTCTTAACGCCAGCTTATCACGTGCGCTATCTTTCATTTGGCTAATACGTGAAATATCAATAATATCTGTACCAATTCCAACAACCGACATAGTAAATTTATACCTTGCTTTAAAAAGTGTGAACCGTTAACCGTTGCGTGCTTCTAACATTAAACGCTTCATATCTCGAACCGCCTTTTCTAAACCGTCAATTGCTGCACGAGCTATAATGGCATGACCAATGTTTAACTCAATAATTTCAGGGATAGCCGCTATAGGTTTTACATTAAAGTAATGTAAACCATGTCCTGCATTGACTTTTAAGCCTTTGCCATGAGCATATTCTATTCCTTCAATAAGTCGCTTTAATTCCGCTTGCTGATCTTCTTCATTGGTCGCTTCTGCGTATTGGCCGGTATGTATTTCAATAAAAGGGGCACCAGTAGCAACCGCAGCATCTATCTGAGTTTTGTCTGCATCAATGAATAAACTCACTAAAATATCTTTCTCGGCAAGCGATTTAACCGCAGCACTTACTTTATCTAGCTGACCAGCAACATCTAAACCACCTTCAGTAGTTAGCTCTTCTCTTTTTTCTGGTACTAAACAACAAAAAGCAGGTTTTACATCACAAGCGATTTTAATCATTTCGTCAGTTACTGCCATTTCAAAGTTCATACGTGTGTGCAGCGTTTCTTTGAGAACGTATATATCTCTGTCTTGTATATGGCGTCTATCTTCACGTAAATGAACGGTAATTCCGTCTGCTCCGGCATGTTCAGCAACACTTGCTGCATAAACAGGATCAGGGTAATTCGTTCCGCGAGCTTGTCTTAACGTAGCAATATGATCAACATTTACGCCTAATAGTAATTCACTCATTTTTTGTTTTCTCATCTTTAAAATTGTTTTTGGTTGTTTGTCTATTTACTAGCAAATTTCTTTCTCTTAAATAGCGCTCTACTATTAAGAGGTTGATTACCTAATAACTGGTTCAGTACTTGTCTCATTAATAACTTAAAGGTAAGCTTTGCCTTACCTAGTTCTTTAGATTGCTTACTACGAATAAACTGCTCTATAAGCTCTAAGTGTTCTCTATCATAGCAATGATTGTTTTGTTGGCTAAATGCGGCGACAAAGCCCTCTTCAGGAACATAATAAAAGCCTTTAGCTTTTTCTTTAATACTTTCGCCCATTTCATCGCTATAAATTGTATACATTTCGTGTAGCGGTGAAAAGTCAAAAGACATACCAAGTTCATCGATTAATAGTAGTTCAAAATCACGTAATACAAGGGATAAGTCTGCTTCGTTATTCAGTTTCTCTAATGAATTTTGATACGCTAAAAATAATGCTCGACAATCAATGTCGTTACTTAAAAGCTTAACCAAAAGTTCATTTAAATAAAAGCCACTGAATAAATGCTCTTTCTTTAAAGCATAAGAAGGTGCGATAGCTTCGACACGTGTTATAAATTTTAAAGAGTTTTGGCCTTTAAAAGAAACACTTAATGGAATGAAGGGCTGTAATAAGCCTTTTTTGGTTGATTTTTTTGACTGACCAACAAATATTAAAGCATTGACCTTACCACTTAACTCGGTAAGTAAAGTGACCATAAGTTGGTTTTCTTTATGGGGACGAGTATGCAAAACAAAGGCAGTTTGTTCTTCAGCCATAAAACCGCCTGTTTTCACTCGCTGTGTAAGCAAATTTTTTAAGGTATAAGTAGCAAGGTTTGAATCTAAACTTATAGCAAATAAACATGCTAACGATAGCTTTAGCCAGAGTAATCATCGCCATAACCTAGGCTTCTTAGAGCACGCTCATCATCTGCCCAACCTGACTTCACTTTAACCCAGGTTTCAAGAAATACTTTCGCATCAAACAGCGCTTCCATATCGCGCCTTGATTCTTGGCCAATGGTTTTCATACGGGCACCTTTGTTACCGATAATCATACGTTTTTGGCTATCTCTTTCAACAAGTACCAGAGCATTTATATGAATAATGCCTTTTTCATCCATTTTAAATTGTTCTATTTCAACGGTTGTCGAATAAGGTAATTCATCACCAGTAAAGCGAATGATTTTTTCACGAATAATTTCAGAGGCCATAAAGCGGCTTGATCTATCGGTAATGTGATCTTCAGGAAACCAAAAATCGCCTTCAGGTAACGCTGACATACATAGGTCTTTTATGGTATCAACACTATGCCCCTTAGTGGCTGAAATCGGTACAATATCTCTGAAATCATGTAATTCACCAAGCTTTTGTAAGTGCGGTAAAAGATCATCTTTATCTTGAATATTATCGATTTTGTTTACCACTAAAATGCAAGGTACGCCGCTTTTCTTTACTTTACTTAAAACCAGTTCGTCATCTTGTGTCCAGTGCGTTCCTTCCACCAGAAAAACAATCAATTCAACTTCCGCAATTGAGCTGCTTGCAGCACGGTTCATCAAACGATTAATAGCGCGCTTCTCTTCGGTATGTAAACCTGGCGTATCAACTAAAATAGCTTGGCGGTTTTCTTCTGTTAGAATCCCTAAAATACGATGCCTAGTCGTTTGCGGTTTACGCGAAGTGATACTAATTTTTTGCCCTAAAAGTGCATTCAACAGTGTTGATTTACCTACATTAGGTCGACCAACAATAGCAATAAGGCCTGCACAAGGTGCTAAATTTTCTGTGCTCATTTTTTAGTTACCTTCTTACTTATTGTCTTAGACTTATTTGACTTTTCTGCTTTGCTTGCTGTTTCAAGTAACAACAATACTTCTGCAGCAGCGGCTTGTTCAGCTTTACGTCTACTCGTTCCTTTAGCTACGATATCTTCATCAAGTACAGAAGTACGACAACGAACGGTAAATTCTTGATTATGTGACTGACCTTTGGTGGCTATAACCTCATATTCAGGCAATGCTATTTTACGACCTTGTAAATATTCTTGCAGTCTCGTTTTCGGATCTTTTTGGTTATTGCCTGGTTTAATATCAACCAAACGTACTTTAAACCAATTCAAAATAAGTGTTTTACAGCAATCTAGCCCTGCATCAAGATACACAGCGCCAATAATAGCTTCCATTGCATCTTCTAAAATAGACTCTCTTCTATGGCCTCCGCTTTTAAGCTCTCCGGGCCCTAAAAAGAGATAATCGCCTAATTCAAATTCTCGAGCCATTTCAGCTAAGGTAACTCCTTTAACAAGACTTGAACGCATTCGAGTTAAATCACCTTCGTCATGCTTTGGAAACTTATTAAATAAAGCTTCGGCAATAACGAAACCTAATATTGAGTCACCCAAAAACTCTAAACGTTCATTGTGCACGCCTTTAGCACTGCGATGCGTTAAAGCTTGTCTTAGTAATGTAGGCGTTTGAAACTGATGCCCTATTTTGTCAGACAAACGTTGCATTGCTTGTTTCAGGCTTTTTTCATGAATCGCCATTAATGAATCGCGCCAATTCTGCTAAAACGAATACCGGTAGGCACCCAAGTTGGTAAGATATCATCAGGAGTGCGCTCGAAATCAAAGCTCATCCAAATAGCAACAGCTTGACCCACTAAATTTTCTTCTGGAACAAAGCCCCAAAAACGCCCATCTAAACTGTTATCTCTGTTGTCCCCTAGAACAAAATAATGGTTGTCGGGAACGATAAACTCATCCCTCATTGTGCCCTGTTGTGAAAAATAATGCTGCGTTTTAACACCATCATATTTATCAATCAAAAGATTATGAGTAACATCACCAATAACAGCTTGATACTGTTCTAGGCCTACTTCAGCATCTGGACCTTCATAAGCAGCAGTAAATTTATTTTCTATACGTTGGTACTCTGGACATTTTTCGTCTGTAGATTTACATGCACGTTTGATAAAAATAGATTTATCACGGTAGATAATACTATCGCCCGGCAATCCAATAACTCGCTTTATATAATCTACACGCGGGTCGCGAGGATATTTAAAGACAACGACATCACCATGTTCTGGCAAGCCCATTTCAACAAATTTATTTCTAGCAACAGGATCTTTTAAGCCATAGTTAAATTTATTCACTAAAATAAAGTCGCCATCTAATAACGTTGGCATCATAGAGCCAGAAGGTATTTGAAAAGGTTCATAAATAAATGAACGTAAAATAAGTACAAAAGCAATTACAGGGAAAATTTGTACTGCGGTATCAACCAGTACCGGCGCTTCTTTTAGCGTTTCAAGAGTTTGAGGCGTTAAATCGAACCCTGTTTGCTCTCTCGCTACTTCTTGCGCGGCTAGGGCTGCAGCATTACGCTGAGGTGCTAAATAAAATTTATTCAAAAAATACACAACACCGGTTATTACGGTAATGAGAACCAATAAAATTGAAAAATAAACTGCCATAAATCTTCATGTTCCTTATTTATTTATTGAGGTATTACAAATTAATTGCTGTATGGGCACTTCGGTGTTTATTAAACAGAGTTTAACTCATTAGATAGCCAGTAATTAAACCTAAACACAATCCCAAACCCGAAGTAAACTGTAACTCAATAATTTAGCCAATGTATGTCATATTTGTTACTAGATATGACATACATAAGCGTACTAACTTTCTAGTTTTCTAATTTAAGAACAGCTAAAAACGCTTCTTGTGGTACTTCTACATTACCCACTTGCTTCATGCGTTTTTTACCTTCTTTTTGTTTTTGTAATAGCTTTTTCTTACGGCTAATATCGCCACCATAACATTTCGCCGTTACGTTTTTACGCAATTGTTTAACTGTTGTACGAGCAATAACGTTATTACCTATTGCTGCTTGAATCGCAATATCAAACATTTGACGGTGAATAAGCTCTTTCAATTTATCAACCAACATACGACCACGACTAACTGAGTTCGATCGATGGGTAATCATCGCTAACGCATCAACTCTGTCACCATTAATCATCACGTCTACACGAACCATATCGGCTGGGTCGAAGCGAACAAAGTGATAATCTAAAGAAGCATAACCTCGACTGGTAGATTTTAATTTATCGAAAAAGTCCATAACCACTTCAGCCATAGGTAGCTCATAAGTTAAAGCCACTTGATTTCCATGATACACAAGATCTTTTTGCATACCCCTTTTTTCAATACAAAGGGTAATAACGCTACCTAAATACTCTTGCGGCACAAGTATATTGGCTTGCACAATAGGTTCACGTATTTCATCAATATTATTGATAGCGGGTAAATCTGCCGGGTTATCAATTGCTAAGACATCGCCATTAGTACAAGCTATTTCATAGTTTACTGTTGGCGCTGTGGTAATTAAATCAAGATCATATTCACGCGCCAAACGCTCTTGAATAATTTCCATGTGCAACATGCCTAGGAAGCCAATTCTGAATCCAAAGCCTAATGCTGAAGAGTTTTCTGGTTCAAAAAACAATGAAGCATCGTTTAAACTAAGCTTGTTTAATGCATCTCTGAAGTTGTCGTAATCGTCAGAACTAATAGGGAAAATACCCGCATAAACTTGCGGTTGAGCTTGTTTAAAACCTGGTAAAGCATGTTCTGTTTCTTTTTTGCTAATGGTGATGGTATCGCCTACTGGCGCGCCATGAATCTCTTTAATACCAGCAATAATAAAACCTACTTCACCAGCTTTTAATATACCTGTTTCAACTTGTTTAGGCGTAAAAATACCTACCTTATCGATTTGGTGTACTTGCCCTGTAGACATCACCAACATCCTATCGCCTTTTTTCACTTCACCGTTCATTACACGAACAAGCGAAACAACACCTTGATAGTTATCGAACCATGAATCGACGATTAATGCTTGTAACTTTTCTGTTTTATCGCCTTCTGGTGGCGGGATATTTTTAACAATGGTTTCTAATACATCTTCAATACCAATACCCGTTTTAGCTGAACAGGTCACGGCCTCGGTAGCATCGATACCGATAATATGCTCAATTTCTTCACACACGCGATCCGGATCTGCTTGCGGTAAATCAATTTTATTCAGGATAGGTAAAACTTCTAGGTCCATTTCAATTGCGGTATAACAGTTAGCTACCGTTTGTGCTTCAACACCTTGACCCGCATCTACAACTAATAAAGCACCTTCACATGAGGCCAAAGAGCGAGATACTTCATAAGAGAAATCTACGTGGCCTGGTGTATCGATAAAGTTTAGTTGGTAAGTTTCACCGTCTTTAGCTTTATAATCTAAAGTAACACTTTGAGCTTTAATCGTAATGCCACGCTCACGTTCTATGTCCATTGAGTCAAGAACTTGGGCTTCCATTTCCCGTTCAGCTAAACCACCACAATGTTGAATTAAGCGGTCAGATAAAGTTGATTTACCATGATCAATGTGAGCAATAATAGAGAAGTTACGTATATTTTTCATTATATTAGGTTTTATCCAGAACAATTGAGATATTCAGCAGATATGGCATTTAAAAAGAATAAAGTGTCTTTCACTTTTGACCATGCATCTCTGATTTAAATTAATGTTGCGTATTATACATTAAATTGCAGCTTGAAGTCACACAGATACGGTTCTAATAATCTTAGGACACAACTTAAGCGTAACTTCATTTCGATTTTGAAGGCTTTTCGCTAACCTATGGCCAAGGTAACCACCTGTAATACCGATAGATAAAGCAAATAGCTCATGATTTAATAAACCGTTCAGCATATTATTAAATATACCTATTCCTTGCGCAAACTGACTTATAGCAGAAAAGCCAATTAAGCCGATCAGGGGGAAACAGTAGACTTGCCAGGCACTTTTTAACACGTCACCTTGTGGTAAAGCGACGATAACTTGATCGCCTACACTTAAGTTATTATGTTTTGTTGATGAATAAGCAATAGAGAATTCGAGTTTTTTGTGAGGGAATGCTTTGGCTACTTGTCCGCTTGCGCAGTTTTCAGATTGCGAGCAACTACTACAGCTAGACTTTACATTACTGACAAGAGTAATGTCCTTTTGATTAATAGCTGCGACTGTCGCTTGTTCTTCCATCATATTAGCAAACACCTTCAGGTAACATGTACAAACAAGTAATAACTTGAAGAAACAGATATTACTAACAATTGAACTAGCAGGTTAGGAATTATTTAACGCAAGGAAACAGAGTCTGCAATTTTTAGCGCAGTATTCGCAGGAACTTTGCCTACCACACTAACTTCAACTTGGTTGAATACTTTAGTTAGGACAACGGTTGCACCATCATGTACATAGCCTAATGGTTGCTGTTCTTTTAGTGCTGGACCTAAATAGACTGAAACATCGACTAAGCCATCACTATATAATTTAGAATATACTAATTTTTTGGTATTACCTAAAAAACTTGTATCTGTACTAACCAGCTTAAAGCCTTCAGGTAGCCAATTTACTTGCCAGTCAAGTTTCGGCTTATTCTGGTCACTGTCTTCTTCTTTTGTATTATTCTCTTTTTCTAGGCTAATTAAAGCAGGTAGTTGACTCTCTTGTAACTTCACTAAATTACCTGAGAGTTTTTCTGTTATGTCTAAATGGGTGAATTGAATTTGCTCTAGCATTTGCCCTTTTTCAGATAAAATAGCTAACTTGAGCAATAAGTTGCTATTTAAATCTAACCATAACCAGTAACCTAGTCGGTTTTCATCCTTAGGTACAATACGAATTAATTGTGCTGGCCTTCCTAAAACTCTGCTTTTACCTACTAAAACAAAATGATAGTTATCGCTTAAGCTATTAATGTCACCACTAAAAATAGAAGGAATAGGCCCCTTAATATTTTTTGCATAAACAGAGTAAGGCGCATATTCAGGTTCAATGTAACTAACAATATCGCCTTTTTGTAAAATATCTCGTCGTGGCCCATTTAAACGCGCCAAAATAGTAAGCTCAATATTTTCGTCACCTAAACCATGTAACCAATGATAAGGCTCTGCTTGATTATTTTTTACAACAACAAAAGATGTACTGAAATTTAAATTCCTTAAAGCAATAGATAGCTGTTTAAGACCTATTGAAGCTGGGTTATCTCCTGTATTTTCTTGTACTTCATTTTGCTTAGGTGCTTGACTGGGAGGTTCTTGACTGGAAACTTCTTGACCAGAAGCCTCTTGATTAGAAGTTAAGTACTCTGAACTTTCTTGTTCAAAACTTCCCTCAAGGCTTGTGTTACTTTGGCTTTGCGCTGGAAAAAGAATAACAAAGGATAAAAAAATAAGGTAGAAAGGGGAAGCGGAAAGTAATTTCATGGTATCTCAGTGATTAATAAAGGGGAATTGCTCATTGCTGCAACGACCCTCATATTCTATAAGCTATTTAGGTTTGCTTTCAAGCTTTTCTGATTTAGGCTGCATTTGTTTATTGACTACGCTAGCAAACTTAACTTGCTGATTGTGATCTAAAAGTAAGGCTTGGAAACGACGTTGTTGAGCGATTTTCTGCTTCATCTCTTCCTGCTTTAATAACTGACGATTTGCTTTTTGCTCAGTCGATTCAAAATTAAAACTAACCGGATTTGCAAAACCTGTTACAGGCATAGTTTGTACAATATCGCTTGGAGTCACAACACTTGGGTCTACCGCGTTTGGTTGCACACCTAAAAGCATAAGCCCTGCCGCAGAGGCTGCAATAGCAACTTGACCTATAGGCTTAGAAACCGAAGTCAGTTTCTTTTTAGCTCTATCCATGAAGGATAATACAACGGCTGTATCATTATGCGAAACATTTTTTGTCTGCTTTGGTTGAGGAGCAACAATAGCAGGCTCATTAGATATCGCATTCGAAATAGCATCAACTAAATCGAGTTGAACTGCTTCAGGAGTTTCGTCTCTTAACACGTCACCAATTAAGTGGTAGCGCTGCCAAGCAGAAGATAACTCTTTTTCATTTAACATTTCGTCTATTGATTGTTCTGTCACAAATTCATTTAATGACTCACTTCCTTGTGTTGATGATACCGACTGGTAGTTATCAACTAATGCTGAAATGGTCTCAAATTTACTTTCGCTCATATAGAACCTAACCTTTAAAAAATATTTATTGTAACTTAACAACTAAGACCAACTGTCTTTAACACTAAAAGCACAACACGTTGCTTTATTGGAACTCATTTACTAAATCAATTAACTTGTAGCTATTCTTTTACTTGCATTGTACTAAATAGATTTTGCTCTCTATTTTGCACTTACTATCTTGCACTTACTAATTTGCTCTCACTATGAAAGTAAGGGCGCAATCTTTTTATCTATCGCGTCTCGAGCTCTAAATATTCGAGAACGAATTGTCCCAACAGGGCATTCCATAATGACAGCGATTTCTTCATAACTTAACCCTTCTATTTCACGAAAATTTATTGCTATACGTAAATCGTCAGGTAACTGCTCTATGGTACTAAATATTACTTTTTTAATTTCTTGTGTTAACAACTCTTTTTCAGGTGATGCACTTTCTCTTAAAGCGCCACCACTGTCGTAAAGTTCGGCATCTTCGAATTCCACATCCGACCCTGGCGGCTTTCTGCTTAATGCCATACCATGATTTTTAGCGCAATTAACCGCAATACGATATAACCAACTATAAAAAGCACTTTCGCCTCTAAAGTTTGGCAGTGCTCTGTAAGCCTTAATGAAAGCTTCTTGTACTATATCTGGTACGTCACTTTGATTACTGGCATAACGAGAAACCAAATTACCTACTTTTTGTTGATACTTTGTAACCAGCGCATTAAAGGCTTTTTTATCTCCCTTTTGCACTCGCTCAACCAATAACTGGTCAACATCTTGTTCGCTCATTTGAGCAGTTCTCCTGATAATACTCGCTAGCCAAAACCTTCAGTTACTTGGCCTAAAAACTAATACGCGACACTTATTTTAAGTCTGACTCAGAACAACTGTACAAGTAAGACTGTCAAATTCAAAAAAAGTTCTTTTTTATTTTGTTTTTTTTTAATTTTCTGCTTAATGCTATTATAAAGCGATAAGAAACGTTAAAATATCGCCTCCACTAAGGTGAAAATTAAAAGCTTATTTCAATATAAACCATAGAATACCTTAATTTAGGTGTTCAAGCTAACTCGAAAAATCATTTATGAACCAACAAAACAATTGTGATGTACTTATTATCGGTAGTGGCGCAGCGGGGTTAACACTCGCATTACATTTAGCGAAAGATGCCGATGTCGTTATTTTAAGTAAAGGCCCCCTTAACGAGGGCTCTACTTTTTATGCCCAAGGTGGTATTGCAGCTGTGTTTGATGAAAATGACAGTATTGAGTCACACGTACAAGATACGTTAATCGCTGGTGCAGGCATTTGTGATGAAGAAGTTGTAAATTATACAGCTTTTAATGCAAAGGCTTGTTTAGAGTGGTTGATTGAACAAGGGGTAGATTTTGACAAAGAAGATATTAATGGTCAGCAAAAGTATCACTTAACCCGTGAAGGCGGTCATAGCCATAGACGTATTTTGCACGCCTGCGATGCAACTGGTAAAGCTGTTCAAACCACCTTGTCTGAACGAGTAAAGCAACATTCTCGCATTCGCATCTTCGAACGTTACAATGCCATTGATTTAATATGTGAACCTGTACAACCGCAAGGCGAACAAAATGGCAATACGCAAGTAAAAAAACAATGTGTAGGTGCTTATATCTGGAACCGAAACACTGAAAAGGTAGAGAGCATATACGCCCACAAAACCATCTTAGCTACAGGCGGAGCAAGTAAGGTATATCAATACACTTCAAACCCAGACGTTGCAAGTGGTGACGGTATAGCAATGGCCTGGAGAGCGGGTTGTCGTGTTGCCAACATGGAGTTCAACCAATTTCATCCTACCTGTTTATTTCATCCTTCAGCTGGCACCTTTTTACTGACTGAAGCTTTACGAGGTGAAGGCGCAAAATTGAGACGCCCAGATGGCAGTCGCTTTATGCCTTCATTTGATCAAAGAGCAGAATTAGCCCCTCGAGACATCGTCGCACGAGCGATAGATTTTGAAATGAAACGACTAGGTGCAGATTGTATGTACCTTGATATAAGTCATAAATCTGAAGAGTTTATTAAACAGCATTTCCCAACTATTTATGAAAAAACCAAATCTTTGGGTATCGATATCACTCAACAACCTATGCCAGTAGTACCTGCTGCTCATTACACCTGTGGTGGTGTGATGATTGATAAACATGGCAGAACAGATGTAGAACAACTTTATGCTATAGGCGAAATGTCATACACCGGTTTACACGGGGCCAATCGTTTAGCCAGCAATTCTTTATTAGAGTGTTTAGTTTCAGCACGAGCTGCCGCTTTAGAAATTAGTGACAGCTTAGATGCAAATGCATTATATAAAACCTTACCTCAATGGGATGACAGCCGCGTTACTAACTCAGATGAAGAGGTCGTAATTCAACATAACTGGCATGAGCTTAGATTATTTATGTGGGACTTTGTTGGTATTGTAAGAACCACGAAACGACTTGAGCGCGCATTAAATCGCGTTGAGTTATTACAAAAAGAAATTCAAGATTATTATCAACATTTTAAAGTAGGTAATAATTTATTAGAGCTGAGGAATTTAGTACAAGTTGCTGAGTTAATTATTCGTTGCGCTTTAGAAAGAAAAGAAAGCCGAGGTTTGCACTACACCCTTGACTACCCTGAGACACTTCCGCAAGGAAAACCGACCATCCTTTCGCCAAACGATAAGCACTAGGCAAGGTCCTTTATAAAATAATTTAACTCGTGCGATGGCTCTATGGTTAGGTGGATAGCTATATGGTTAAGGTTAAGATGATACTGATTAGCAATAACTCAGTTAACGCATATCCACCACTCTATAGATTCTAGCAAAGTCTTTATTGCTTAAACTCTGCCGAAAAATAAACATTTTTTTGGAAATTTTTTGACTGCCCTCTTCACATAAAAAAAGCCAACAGCCAAAAAAGCTGACTCTGCTACTGGGGTGAATGTGCCATTTATCGCCAAATAACTCGCATTCCCCTTTGTCATAAAGCTCAATATAATACGTTTTTAGAGCTTTATGTTTGAACATATAGTTGATGACTTTGTACTGAGTAGAAAACTTACTATAAAAGATAAAGCCAGAGAGGAAAACAGCGACACTTACAAAAAGTGATACTGCCAAATAAGCATAAGTAAAATGCACCGTTAATATACAAGCAACTAAAATAAAAAGATAAATAGCACTATAACAAGGGAAATAAGAAGGTTTAACCGCGATCCTATACCTTAACTCGGCTGAGTATAAATTGAACCATGCTGTTGAGTTCTTTGTCTTCACAAACTTTATGTCCCATAAACCAAGCAAATAAGTCAGGGTCTTGCTCTGTAAGTAAACGTTCAAAGATTCGTTGTTCTTGCTCACTTAAAGCATCATAAGCTTCATCGACAAAAGGAATAAATAACACATCAAGCTCTAACATGCCACGGCGACAGGCCCACTTTAATCTAGCTTTATTCACTGGTTGTTTTGCATCTTGCTGTAAAGTTGCATTCGATTCTGTTGAGCTTTTTATTCCTGACATGTTTAATAACCTATAAACTAAAGTTAGTGCTATTCTAACAATAACACCAACTAATTTCTCACTAATTTTTCTCAATAATTTTTCTCAATACTTCGATTAGAGATTGACCAGATCGTTTCGCTCAGTAAATATGACTAGTTGGACTTGAATTTCTAATTTTTGCCCTTATTAATTTGTTTATTAAACCTAATTAAAGACCTCCTTATGACCATTGCAATTAGCCAAGAAAAGCCATCACTAAATCAATTGCCCAAAACATTTTTAATTGCCCTTACGCAATTGAGTGCAATAAAACTTGAGGGTGAAGAGCAAAGTAAATATCTTCAAGGACAAGTAACTTGCGATGTTAATGCAATAGACGAACAAGGTTTACTTATTGGCGCACATTGCGATGCCAAAGGTAAGGTGTTTAATGTGTTTAGACTACTCAACCGTTTTTCACATCACTTATTAATTCAAAATGATGCTTGCTTAACGGCCTCATTAGCTGAATTAAATAAATTTGGTGTCTTTGCAAAAGTAGATATTACACAAGCGAGTGACCTTTGTTTTTACGCTTTAGTTGGTGAAGAAGCCAAACAGTTGATACAAAGCAAATTCGACATAGCGCCAGATAGCCTTAACCCTGTAGTACAGTCTGGCAATACCACCATTGTGTATATTGCCTCTGATGAAGGTTGCTCGGTATCAAGTCGTTATATTTTGATTGATAGTGAAAATGAAACTAAATTTATTACAACATTAGAAAGTTTAGGCCTACCTTGCTTTAATTCAACCTTATGGGATCTTTTAGAGATCACCCAGGGTTTCCCACAGTTATCAGCAGAGAATAGCGGTCAGTACGTCCCTCAAATGTTAAATTTACAGGCGATTAAGGGAATTAGCTTTACCAAGGGCTGTTACTTAGGACAAGAGACTGTTGCGAGAATGCAGTACTTAGGTAAAAACAAACGCGCTTTATTCTCCCTTAATGGAAGCACTTCTGCCCCTATCACGCAAGAAGACGCCATAGAAAAGCAATTAGGTGAAAATTGGCGTAAAGCGGGTGATATTTTATCTACTTATCAAAGTGATAATGGTGACACCTATATACAAGCTGTTTTGTCTAGCGACTTATATGAAAGTGAAAACATCGAGAATGCTTTACGCTTGAAATCGAGTCCTGAAAGTCTGTTCAACATCTCTCAATTGCCTTATAACTTAGCTGAGTAACTTAGCTGAGTAACTTAA
>JBMYWR010000037.1:0-23965 GCA_049607625.1 Colwellia sp. | reverse complement strand
ACCATCTCTAGCTTGATAGTTTTTCTTGATTCAAGGCAAATTCATGCGTCAATAGTTATACCAGTTTCATTTAGTATGTGGCCTATTTTATACGTAGTAAAAATTAACAAATACAAGGCGTTTATTTAAGTAACTAGTTGTTCTAATTATTCAATAAACAACAAAGGAGTTGTTGATTTTAACAAGTAGAAATGTTCACATATTAACTGACATTGGTATTAACCTATTGCAAATGAATTTAACGCAGAAGCTAGGAAAAAAGCTGCTAGAGAAGTATGTATTAAGCTTCATTCAGGATATAAAAGTATTAGTGATGGTGTCCACCTACACCATGGGCATGTCCGTGCTGTACTTCTTCTTCTGTCGCTTCTCTTACATCAATAACTTCAATGTCAAATGTTAACACTTTACCTGCTAGTGGTGGGTTTATATCAACTGTCACCATGAATTTGCCAACTTTTACAACCGTTACCTGACGTTGTCCTTGCTCTGTTTGCACAACGGCTACCATGCCAGGTTTCCATTTTGCATTCTTTCCCTCTAAACCATGTAAATGCTTAGAAGGCACGCGTTGCACCATTTCTTCTTGTCTTTCGCCATATGCTTCTTCTGGCTGCAAAGTTACACTAAAGCTATTTCCAGCTTCTTTACCTGCCAAAGCTTTCTCTAAACCTACAAGCGTATTGTTTGCTCCATGTAAGTAAGCCATTGGATCTGAACCCTTTGATGATTCTATCGTCTCACCTTGTTCATCTTTTAAAGTGTAGTGAAATTGGGCAACACATTTGTCAGTAATTTTCATAATAAACTCTTGTTAAAATTTTTAGGGCTTGGTGTTCTTCCATGTTTAGTCTTGTCGACATAAATGCTTGTTAGGCACGATACTAGAAATGCGCCTAGTTATTCATTATGAAGTAAGTGCAACAATGAGTAACTCATCGTTAAAGAATCGATGCTCAACATTTCTCTGCCTTCATACTATATTATAGCTTTAGCAAATGACTGCAAACAAAAAAGGACAATTTAAAAAACCTAATTAAAAGTGGGTTAATTTTTTAAGATCCTACCTTGCTTTTCCTTTTAAAGCGAGTAATTGTCTATCAAATACTTTATTGGCTATAAACTTATGCTATCTACTTTTAAAACTCAAACATATTAAAACATTCCATTGAGCACTTTTTCTATTCTTTTTGCTTTATTCTCATGCAAAGAAGCCCGTGTTAACCAGTGTTCTGCTTGTTTAACCTGACCACGCTGAAATTGTTTTAAGGCAATGTTGTATTCATAACTTGGCATCTGGAAAGTATCTTCATATTGAGTTAATAATTCACTATATAATCTAGGGAAGCGACTA
This sequence comes from Colwellia sp., assembly GCA_049607625.1. GTDB lineage: Bacteria > Pseudomonadota > Gammaproteobacteria > Enterobacterales > Alteromonadaceae > Colwellia. The sequence continues at coordinate 22,611 of JBMYWR010000037.1, read as the reverse complement.
CTAGTATATTGTAAATGGGTGGCAGTACTTAATGGTTTAAAAGCGCCTATCTGTTTATTAGCGCTGTTATCGCAAGTTTTACTTTGAAATACACCTACCTCGTTTTGATATATTAATGGTGTTCCGAGCTGCCAGTAGGTCTCCCCTTTTTTATTGCCATTGTGAGAAGGTTTAAAACTTTGTACGAGAATAGGAGTCGTTTTCTTTATTTTACTTCCCCATGCTATTTTTTTTAAGATTTTATTCCTTAATTCATCTCGCTTACCACGATAGTTTTTGGCTAACACGGCAACATTTAATGAAAAAGGTTGGTCTTGCTCGTTCTGACATTTTTGGTGCTTACTTGGTATTGGGTACTCGTCGACAAATCCTAAAAGGTGACTAACTTCATGAGAGAAACCCAATACACTTTCACCCGACTTCAAGTATAAAATACCTAAATGTACAAATGACGACGTTTGAGGAACAACAATACCGATATATTTTGCTTTTATTTGCTCTGCAAGGTTTTTCCAGTAACTTTCATCACACTGTAACGTTCTTTGCCGGGTATATAAGTTTTCTTTATCACATTTTAATTTAGGTAGTGGAGTATAACGAACAGGTAATAAACACACCGACTGACTAAGCGGATTGCCTTTAAACTGTTTAATTAATTGTTCAGTCGCTTTAAGATCTTGCAATGATGTTGCAAACAGTTGAATATCTGCAAGACAATTTTTATTGCCATGGATGTTCTGTTCCATATTGGAGAAAAAAGGTAATAACACTGTGTTCTTTTCTTTACTGGGGGGATTCGTTTCGCTTAGTAGTTTCTTTTGTACCTCTTCTTGATAAAAGAAAGCCACGTTAAAGTGCGCCAATTGCTTTAACAGTGCTTGACCCGCTTCATCATTTAGTAATAAGTCTGCATAACGTAACAACAACCTATTTAATAAAGCTGTACTCCCTTTAGTAATAGCAATTTCAATCTGAATAATCGCTTTTTGTAATTGAATGGAGGGTGGAACTATCGCTTTATTTTCTTCAGACAAAGAAGGTATAAGGCTGAGTGTAGACATTGCTTGTTGGAGGGCTTCTTGTGAATTCCCTTTTTGCTGAAGCAGTAACAACGCAGATTCGATACTCGCACCATGGTGTTTTAACCTAGCGGCTTGTTGATACCATAAAAGTGCTTTTGCGTTTTCATCTTTAACCTTATAAAAAGAAGCTAGTTGATAGGCGCTATTGGCATCTTTATTAGCCATTTTGAGTAATATTTCTCGCCATTTTTCACTACCGAAAACCTCATTTTTTAAAGCCATTTTCATCAGGTTTATATTTTTATTTTTGATACCGTAATCTAGAAGAGATTTAGAGAGAATAGTCTTTGGTTGAATAGCGTTTAGATGAGCTGACAAAGAAAATGAACTTGAGGTGACTTGAAATAACAAAGCCAATAATATTATCTTCTTTATCATACTATACATACTATACATCTAAATAAACGGGTTATTTACTAGGTGATTTTTAGTTATTTACTTAACCTGAACTCGATTTAAGAGATAGCTTAACTTTACACAGTTCATTGATTTAAAACACAAAACCATCTCTAGCTTGATAGTTTTTTTTGATTCAAGGCAAATTAATGCTTCAATAGATATACCAGTTTCATTTAGTATGTGGCCTATTTTATACGTAGAAGCTAGGAAAAATAGCTGCTAGAGAAGTATGTATTAAGCCGAGCTCAGGTTACTTAGCTATTTCACCATTTTTGTACGCATCAAATTAAGCTCTAATTTTGCATACCTATGTTCGACAAACTCATAAACATTGGTGCTTAAAGAAAGTTTAAAAAAGTTTTCAGCCGTTTTAGTACGTCCAAGGTGCTGGTTATATTTAGCTAAATAAAAATAAGCTTCACATAAACGGTCGGTTAATTCTTTCCTCGATTTTGCGCCATAAGTTAAACCATTGATGAATTGCTCTTGTGATATTTCATCAAGGTATAAAGCGATAATTTGTTTAGCCCAAACAGTATCTGCAACCTGTTGTTGTCTTTTCGCTAAGTTTGCCAACGCCCTTTGCTTATCCAGTTGATATTCCGCTATAAATAACCAAATGACACGATAAGGATCGTTTGTTTTATCATGATGGAAGGTTTCAAAATCATCTATTGCAAGCTCTAATCTGTCACCATAATAAAGCGCAATCCCCCTGTTTAAGTAGGCGTATTCATGCTCAGGGTTTAACTCGATTGCAGAGTCAAATTTTTCATATGCTTGAGAAAACTCATTCAGCTGGGTGAAGTGAATACCAAGAAAGTTATAGGCATCAACAAGTTTAGGGTCGAGTTGTAAAGCTCTTGAAAAGTCTAAACGTGCTAACGAAAGTAATCCTACACTGTCAAATAAAACTCCGCGATCATAAAAAAGTTGCGCTCTTTGTTGATCGGTAATTTCAACTCGATAAATAACTTCTGACAAGCGAGCTATAGCTAATTCACTTTTGTAATTAATCGCTAAGGGTTCAACAATAACAAGATTAGCGGAAGGCATCACATCTTTATCGGTTTTCTGAGAAGATGCACAGCCTTGTAACGCAGAAAACCCTGCAATAAAACAGAAAATTAGAAGTAATTTATTTGGTTGATTCACTAAGCTAACACCTAAAATAATGAAATATTTGGTAATTATACGCAATAACGCTACTTTTCGCTAAATATTTTTAAGGCTGACATTATGTTAGCTTAAATTAGATCAACGATTACTTAAAAGCTTTCCTCTTAATGCGCATTAGGTAGTTTAATGTAAAAACTTGTCCCGTTGGACTTACTGGAATGATAATAAAATGAAGAGTTCATTTCCTTAACAATATAAAGCGTAAGATATAACCATATATTATAGTCAGCTTTCAGTGTGGTGTTTATATCGAATCGCTCAATGTAATCAATAACTTCTAACGCCATTTCATTTTCAAAATGAATATCAACTATAATGCAGTGCTCTAGTTCCTTTCCGGTTACTGTTACATTGCTATTAACGGCACTCTCTTCAAGTGCTTTTGCGTAAAGCGTTGACAGTAAATTATCTATCAGTTCAACATCAACGCTGGCTTTTAACTCATTTTCCATTTCCACAATAATATTCAGGCTTTTGTCATGACTAACTTCTTTAAATCTTTCTATAACAAAACTTAAAGTTTCTTTTAAGTGGACTTCAGTCTTATCCACCGAGAAATTTTGATTTTGTAACTTATTTAACAATGAGATATCTTCAATAAATAACTTACCTTTTTCTAAATTTATTTTTAAATCGTTCAGTGGAGCTTCTATTTGATGACTGATATGTGTTTGGCTACTAAAGTGCTCAATAAGCCTTTGCGTAGCTTCATTGCTTTTTTTAATATAACGCTGAATATTTTCTTGAAAAACTAAACTAAAACTATTGTTAAGTTTATTTTGGTACAGCATGTCATCTATTTGATTTTGTATCGATAACTGATTCAATATTAAACTTGCATGTACGTGCATCCGAGCTAGTAATATAGGAGGATTTATTGGCTTAGTGATATAATCAACGGCCCCTAAAGAAAGCCCTTTTACCACATCTTTATCTTCTGCAAGTGCAGTTAAAAAGATTATCGCTATATTTTGTGTTTCTGGGGTACTTTTGAGTTTTTTACATAAAGTCAAACCGTCAATTTCTGGCATCATAATGTCAAGTAAAATAAGATCAGGTGGTTGTTCACTTAAACAAACCTGCAGAGCAGATTTAGCGTTAGTTGTGGCTTTAACATGATAATCACTACTGATAACATCCTTAATAATTTCTATATTATCAACAACATCATCAACAACAAGTACACTTAATTTGGGCTTCCGATTTTGATTACGACCTTGATTAGCACGATTGCTTACTAATGCATTGTTCTTATTCAATATAGCCGCTTTGCTAAGAGGGGTTTTAATTGCTCTGTTTATTCTGGTTTCAAATATTAATAAATTAAATGGTGGGACGATATACTCAGAAACCCCATTTAATATCGCTTCTTTTATTTTATCTTGTTCAATAACCGTTGAGACTATAACAAAGGGTAATTTTGCTGTTTTTTCTTCTGCTCTTATTTTTTTTAATAAATTTATCGCGTTAAATTGTGATAAATCCCATGAACATATAATTAAGCCGATTTTCTCACTTGCAATTAAGTGGAAACAATTGACCTCATTATTTTCAGTAAATACGTTGTTAAAGCCCATTGCTCTTAGCATAGAAAGCATCACACCACGACGTGTTCCATTGCTTTCAATAACTAAAACATTTAGCGGTTTTGCATTTTTACTCAAAAGGCACCTTTATACTTAATTCACTATTACTTTTATAGTAGACTACATTTTTCAAAAGCATATATATGCTTTTTAATTATACCAGTAGCATTAAATATATGAGCTACTTTATACGTAGAGAAAATTGCCAAATACAAAACATTTTTTTAAGTAACTAGTTGTTCAGGACAATAAGCTCCTGCATTGTCTAATAAGGTGCATCCATGCACCGTTAATTATTAAAGAAATAACGAAGTAGTTGGTGATTTTAACAAGTAGAAATGTTCACATATTAAATGGTATTGGTATTACAGTTAATCCAAGTGGATAAAATAAAGAACCCACTTTCTAAACTTGTAAAAGTTGGCTATTTAAAAAGCAATTTTATACGTTTGTAATTCAGTTAAGGAATTCCCCGACCTATGATGAAATTTAGCCCTTTGGTACAAGAGCTTATTGACTCACTTAAATGCCTCCCTGGTGTTGGAGCGAAATCAGCCCAACGCATGGCTTTTCATTTGCTTGAAAGAAATAGAACGGGTGGCACGAAACTCGCCAACACACTATCACAAGCTATGTCTAAAATAGGTCATTGTCAGCAGTGTAGAAATTTTACTGAAGAATACCTTTGTGATATTTGCTTAAGCCCTAAAAGACAACAAACTACCGTTTTATGTGTCGTTGAAAGTCCTGGAGATGTTATTGCTATAGAGCAAACAGGCTCTTTTAATGGTCGCTACTTCGTCCTTATGGGCCATTTATCACCTATTGACGGTATTGGTCCAGAAGATTTGGGGCTTGATAAACTAGCCGAGCAATTTGAAACGGGGCAATTTACTGAGGTTATTCTGGCAACAAACCCCACTGTCGAAGGAGAAGCGACTGCTCACTTCATTGCAGAATTAGCAAATGAATACCAAGTAGATATCTCTCGTATAGCACATGGTGTTCCGGTTGGTGGCGAATTAGAATATGTTGACGGCAATACACTGTCTCATGCTCTGTCAGGAAGAAAAAACTATCAACTTTAACGCTTTCTAACATAATCTATCGGGGAAATTTAGATAAATTTATCGGAATATCCCCTCTTCCCCTTGAAAAAAAATATTCCATCTCAATTAATACTAGCAACGAACAAATACATGCCAGTTTTTCTCTAAATCATTAGAATAGGGCGAAATAGTATGTATCAATCAGCCAGTAAACAACGAAAAGGGCTTAATTAATGACTACTAATAATACCGAACAAAAACATCAATTTGCATCTGATAACGCAAAAATACTCCAATTGATGATTCATTCTCTTTATTCAAATAAAGAAATTTTCTTAAGAGAGCTTGTTTCAAACGCAGCTGATGCAGCAGATAAGCTACGTTTTAAAGGCCTATCTGACGGCGCTTTATTTGAAAATGATGCCGAGTTACACGTAAGAGTGAGCTGCGATAAAGAAAATAATACCGTCACTATCTCTGATAACGGTATTGGTATGAACCTAGATGAAGTGATTGAGCATTTAGGCACAATTGCAAAGTCTGGAACGGCTGAGTTTTTCTCAAAATTATCAGGCGACCAAGCAAGCGACTCACAACTGATTGGTCAGTTTGGTGTTGGTTTCTACTCTGCATTTATTGTTGCAGACAAAGTAACCGTTAGAACTCGCCGAGCTGGTGATGCGGCTAGTGAAGGTGTTGAGTGGGTAAGTAACGGCGAAGGCGAGTTTACTACTGCAAACATTGACAAGGCGAGTCGTGGTACGGATATCATCCTTCATTTAAAAGAAGAAGAGTCTGAATTTGCTGATGATTGGCGTTTAAAGTCTATTATAACAAAGTACTCTGATCACATTTCTGTGATTGTTGAAATGTTAACACCTGCTGTACCTGCGGTTGAAGCTGTTGCAGAATCTGAAGCTGAAGATGGTACTAAAATCCCTGCTGTTGAAGCTGTTGAAGCTGTACCTGCTAAGTGGGAAGCAATTAACAAAGCAACGGCTTTATGGACACGTGAAAAAGCAGATGTTTCTGAAGATGAATATAAGGCTTTTTATAAGCATGTATCTCATGACTTTGCTGATCCGCTTCTTTGGGAACATAACAAAGTTGAAGGTAAAACTGAGTACACAAGTCTATTATATGTGCCTACAAAAGCACCTTTTGATATGTACAACCGTGAAAAGCAACATGGCTTAAAGCTTTATGTGCAGCGTGTTTTCATTATGGATGACGCTGAACAGTTTATGCCAACCTACTTACGCTTCGTTAAAGGCTTACTTGACTCAAACGACTTGCCTTTAAATGTTTCTCGCGAAATATTGCAAGACAACAAAGTAACTCAAGCTATTCGTAAAGGTTGTACTAAACGCGTTTTAAAAATGCTTGAGAAGCTTGGTAAAAACGATGCTGAAAAATACCAAGGGTTTTGGGATGAGTTTGGTCAAGTATTAAAAGAAGGTCCAGCTGAAGATGCAGCAAATAAAGAACTAGTCGCTAAACTACTTCGATTTGCTTCAACCAATGATAATACTTCAGTTCAAAATACTTCTTTAACATCATACATTGAGCGTATGAAAGAAGGCCAAGATAAAATCTATTACGTTGTTGCTGACAGTTTTGAAGCGGCGAAGAATAGCCCACATTTAGAAGTGTTCCGTAAAAAAGGCATTGAAGTATTATTAATGTCAGACAGAATTGATGAATGGTTAGTAAGCCATTTAACAGAGTTTGATGGCAAACAACTTCAATCCGTTACCCGTGGTGGTTTAGATCTTGGTGACATGGATGATGAAGAAACAAAACAAGCACAAGAGAAGCTTGAAAAAGAGTTTGACTCTGTTGTTACACGCATTCAAGAAGCACTAAAAGGTAAAGTAAAAGAAGTTAAACTTTCTCAACGTTTAACAGACTCTCCTGCTTGTATTGTTGCTGATGAAAATGATATGAGTAGTCAAATGGCTAAGTTAATGGCGTCTGTAGGGCAAGAAGTGCCTGATACATTACCTATCTTTGAAATTAACGCAGAACATGAATTAGTTAAGCATGTTGCAGACGAGCAAGATGATACATTATTCGACCAATGGGTTGAGGTATTATTTGAGCAAGCTATGTTAGCAGAGCGCGGTAGCTTAAAAGATCCTGCAAGCTTTGTATCTAGACTGAATAAATTAATGCTTAATTTAACCAAGTAAATTTATAAAGCAGAAAGTGGTTATCATCACTTGATATAAATAAAGGAGTTTTCTTGATAAAAGAAAGCTCCTTTTCTTCGAAGGGCTTGTTTGAAAATCTGCTTAATTGTATAGTAGCGTTATATCTGTTTTAGGAGAGTTATCACCTTAATGCTTTTTAATAAGTGTTTTAAGCACTTGCAAAGTAATAAGATAATAATTTTTTAATTTTTGTTCAGTAAGGTCAATTTATGCGTATAGTTCTACTTGGTGCTCCTGGAGCTGGAAAAGGTACACAAGCTCAATTTTTAATGGCTAAATTTGGTATTCCTCAAATATCTACAGGTGATATGCTCCGTGCGGCTATAAAAGCCGGAACAGCACTTGGTATGCAAGCTAAAACATTAATGGATGCAGGCCAATTGGTACCTGATGAATTGATTATAGGACTAGTTAAAGAGCGTATTTTAGAAGACGATTGTAAAGATGGTTTTTTACTTGATGGTTTCCCACGTACTATTCCACAAGCCAATGCCATGAAAGAAAACGGTATTTCAATTGATCATGTTTTAGAGTTTGACGTGCCTGACGAAGTTATTGTTGAAAGAATGGCAGGTCGCCGTGTTCATTCAGGATCTGGACGTGTATATCACTTAGTTTATAATCCGCCTAAAGTGGAAGGCAAGGATGACGTTACAGGTGAAGACTTATCTATACGCCCTGATGATGAAGAAAGCACTGTCCGTAAGCGTTTAGGAATCTACCATGATCTTACTAAACCGTTGGTAGAATTCTACCAAACTGAATCTAAAAATGGTGCTTGTAGCTACTTAACCGTAGATGGTACACAGGCAGTTGAAGCGGTTAATGCATTACTTTCAAAACAGTTAAGCTAACCCTAAGCGATTCCCTAGGTTACTTTTATTTAAAGCCCGTTTTGTCGGGCTTTTTTATACCTATTTAATCAACAATTAGGTAGGATAGATCTTTCTTTTTAATTAAGGCATACCATGACAGTAACAATAACAGCATTTTATGCGAGTCTACTCGCCCTACTTTTTATCGTATTATCATTCAAAACGATAAACCTTCGCAAAAAACACCTTGTTGGTGTTGGTGATGGTGGAGAACAAAGCTTAACCAGAGCAATTCGTGTTCACGGCAATTTCTCAGAGTATACACCGCTAGCACTTATTTTATTAGGCGCTTATGAATTAAGTGGAGCAAGCGCCGTTATCATCCACCTGTTAGGGGCTAGCTTCTTCCTTGCTAGGATTTTACACGCACTCGGTTTAGGCAAATCGGCTGGTACATCTAAACCACGTTTCTTTGGCATGATAATCACTTTCTTAGTACTACTTATTTTAGCCATTTTAAATATTAGTTACTTTCTAGCACTGATGATATCTTCGCAGGCTTAGCGTAAAAAACCTGAACTCGGCTTAACACAGTGAAATTAAGCTATCTCTTAAACCGATTTCAGGTTAAATAGTACTGATTTGTTAAATTAAAATTTTGGCGCTTTGCATTGCACAGAGCCTAGGTTTGTTTTATACCCACCCCGCTATAGCTCTTTGCCAATTCCCTATCTAAAAGTGTTGTACACCTTATATGACCTTTGAGTAATGTGGGTTATTTACTTTTACTTTTACTTTTAAATGATTTACCCAACTTTTTTTTGTAGCGAAAGCTTAATAGAATCAATACCATTATAAGATATAAAACAGGTGAAATAAGAGAAGACTTAACCGACCAGTAATAATGAATACCTACCAATAGCACCGCAAAATATACACTCTTGTGTAACTTATGCCATGACTTCCCCATAACTCGCTTTAATGAAGGAATTGATGTAATCGCTAAAGCTAACAATATTGTAAAGGCAATCATTCCAATGCTGATATAGGGTCTCTTAAATACCTCCGAAAAAAACAAAGACCAATCTAATTGTAAATCGAGAAGTATAAAATTAGACAAGTGACATAAAGCATAAGTAAAAGCATATAAACCTAGCAAACGCCTAACTTTGATAAATATGTTTTGCTTAAAGGTTTTAGATAACGGCGATGCGCATAAAGAAAGGAGTAATAAATTAAAGGCACCTATACCAGTAAAATGGATAACCTCTTCTACGGGATCTGCGCCAAGTTGGTCAGTAAGTGCTAACGAGTATAAATACACTAATGGCAATAAACTTCCCAAATGTATTATTATTTTCAGATATACCTCTTTTTTCATCAGTAACTCACAACATTCTTAGAAGATAAATTTAGGGTACGTTGATCTTTCAGGGTTACTTTTGCAGTCATTTGTTTGGTATTTATACAAGGCAGAGAATGAGTAATATAGTCGTTCTATATAAACATTCAATAACGATGTAGAAATGCCAAAAAAATACTGCCCTATGGGTTCATTTAAAAACGATTTACTCATTGTTGTCACGCTTTTATATCGAATAACCATACGACAATCCTGACGCCGCGATTAAATCGCTTTTAACTTGAACAAAATTTAATCTCGAAAGTTGAACACGTCCTAATAAAACTTTGATAAGTCCATATCTTTATAAAGGTGTGCAACTTGATCAGCATATCCATTAAAAGGCAGGGTTTCTATTCTATTTTTACTAAATAGCCCGCCGTTAGTAATGCGTCGTTCACTTTTTTGACTCCACCTTGGATGGTCATGTTCAGGGTTCACATTGGCATAAAAGCCATATTCTTTAGGTGCTAATTTATGCCAAGTCGTGACGGGTTGATGCTCGACCAATTTAATTCCCACAATAGATTTAATACTTTTGAACCCATATTTCCAGGGTACAACTAAACGTATAGGAGCGCCATTTTGTGGCGGCAATGTCTTTCCATATAAGCCCGTACTCATTAACGTAAGCGGATTAAGCGCTTCATCTAAACGTAAACCTTCAATATAAGGGTAATCTATCCCTCCTCCTAACCTTCTATTGCTTTGTCCTGGCATTGATTCAGGATCATAAAGCGTTTCGAAAACGACATATTTGGCTTTACTATTCGGTTCAACTTTTTTTATTAACGAAGCAAGAGAAAAGCCAATCCATGGAATGACCATCGACCAAGCTTCAACACAGCGAAGTCTATAAATCCTTTCCTCTAAAGGGAATGCGTTAAATAAGTCATCATAGTCGAGCGTGATAGGTTTATGGCATTCACCAGAAATTTTTAATTGCCAAGGGTTCACTTTAAAGTTTTGAGCAAGCTCTTTAGGTTGAGACTTTTGAGCACCAAACTCATAAAAATTGTTATGCGATATCACTTTTTTTTCTGGGGTTTTAATGAGTGACTTATTTATTGTATCTGTTTTAAAAGATAAAGGGGTTGTCTTGAAAGTTACTGGTTCATCTCCAAAAAGACCTGCGTTGCTTTTTGGAGATGCTATTGAAGAGAGTAATGCGCCAGCACCTAAAAAACCCATTTTTTTTATGATATCTCGTCTTTGTGTATAAATTCGCTCATCTGTTACATCTGAGTCGGTAAGACAATGAGCTTTGCTAATTTTAATCAACATCTGAATTCCTTATAGACTTTAAATCACGTTGGTGCTTTTTATTATGTTGGTGCTTTTAATTATATTGGTGCTTTTAATTATATTGGTGCTTTCAATTATATTGTTACTTTGAACTATATTGTTACTTTGAACTATATTGTTACTTTTAACAGATACTTTAAATTATACGTTAGAACTTTAACTCACGATCAAACACCTATCAAAAAATGGCTTTCAGGAAATGTATCACCCAATTTCCATTAACCTGCAATATATGCTTAATATAAGCATACATGAGGCATTAAAAATAATCACTGAAGTGTAAAAGTTACAACCTGATTATTACACAAAAAAAAGCACAAACAGCTTTCGCATATTTGTGCTTTTTAGATATTTTTTGTTAGGTTATTTAGACTAAGCAGTCTTAACGAGAGATTGAAGATGGGTAACAACATCACTCGACTCGTATAACCATTGAACTTCTCCTGTTTCGCTTTCAATTTTCAAACAAGGTACTGTTCTTTTACCGCCTTCACGAATTAACTCTTCTCTATAGTCTAACGTGTTAATATTTCTAATTTCAATATTTAGACCTTCACGCTTCATTGCTCTTCTCACTTTGACACAAAATGGGCAACTCGGTAATTGGTAAAGGCTCAAGTTCTTAGTTTTATCATCAATAAGACTTTGCTCTTGGCTTGAACGTTTTGGCGATTTTGGTGAAAAAACAAAGTTCAGCAACAAAATAAGTTGGCCAATCGGCCAGCGGATCATAGACATTATCATAAAGTACTTCTTTTAACGTTTACGTGTAAATAAATAGGATGCAATAATAACATAGAAACAAGCGGAAGTTGAATTCCAATAAGACGCGATCGTGATATAATTATCTGACATATTAAAACTTATTACCTCATTCAAATTATGGCTATTTAAACGATAGAGTTAATAAAGCAACACTTGCCATAATAAGCATACCGCCCCATACAGAGGAACGACCATGACACAAGATGAAAAGAAAAAACTAGCGGCCTTAAAAGCGATAGATTTTATTAATGACGGAACGATTGTTGGCGTTGGTACGGGCTCTACAGTCAATTACTTTATCGATGCTTTAGCTGAAATAAAAGATCGTATTAAAGGTGCAGTATCAAGCTCTGAGGCATCTACAAAACGCCTAGAAGCTCATGGCATTGAAGTGTTTAATCTAAATGATGTCTACACTCTCGATGTTTATGTAGATGGCGCAGATGAAATAACTCAACACATGAGTATGATTAAAGGTGGTGGCGCCGCTTTAACCAGAGAGAAAATTGTAGCAGCTGTTGCCAAACAATTTATCTGTATTGCCGATGATACTAAATTGGTAGATGTACTTGGCGATTTTCCACTGCCCATTGAAGTAATTCCAATGGCAAGAAGCTATGTTGCAAGAGAAATTGTAAAGCTAGGTGGTGATCCAGAATATCGAGTAGGTGTTGTAACAGATAACGGCAATATTATTCTAGACATTCACAACATGAATATCATCAATCCGAAGCAGCTCGAAACAGATATCAATGCCATTGTAGGTGTGGTAACTAATGGCTTATTTGCTAATAAAGGTGCAGATATTTTATTACTGGGTTGTGACGATGAAGTAAAAGAACTTTCTTTGGCTAAATAAAGTCAATTTACGCTTTAGAGTTTATACACTATATGTTATCGTAAACTCTTAAATGGGTATCTAGCCATCCAAATGATTTTATATTTACTCAAAAATAATAATGCCTAATACAAGCGAAATATTCTTATGACAACAAACAGTAACTCATTAGCAAAAGAAAAAATAAAGATATTACTACTTGAAGGTGTGCACGAAAGCGCGCTAATTGAGTTGAAAAGCAAAGGTTATTCAAATATAGAGTATGTTAAAACCTCTTTAGAGGGAAACGAACTACTTGAGAAAATTTCTGATGTTCATTTTATCGGTATACGCTCACGTACCCAATTAACAGAGGAAGTATTAGGTCATGCCAAAAAGCTTGTCGCTATTGGTTGCTTTTGTATTGGTACCAATCAAGTTGATATCAAGGCTGCACAATCGCTTGGTATTCCGGTATTTAATGCTCCTTTTTCTAATACGCGTTCTGTCGCAGAATTGGTACTAGGTCAAACCCTATTGCTACTTCGTGGCATCCCTGAAAAAAGTGCTAAAGCGCATCGCGGTGAGTGGTTTAAATCTGCTGCTGGCTCAGTTGAAGCTCGCGGTAAAACATTAGGTATTATCGGTTACGGACATATAGGTACGCAGTTAGGTATATTGGCTGAAACCATAGGTATGCGTGTCCGATTTTATGATATTGAAACAAAACTTCCTCTGGGTAATGCGAGTCAATCTTTCTCATTTAGTGATTTTTTAGCCGAAGCAGATGTGGTGACATTGCATGTTCCTGAAACGGCTCAAACGCAAGATATGATTAGTCATGCTGAGTTTACTGCAATGAAGCAAGGTGCTATTTTTATTAATGCTTCCCGTGGAACCGTTGTAGATATTGATGCTTTAGCAAATGCCATTAGCTCGAAAAAACTTGCGGGTGCCGCAATCGATGTATTCCCTGTTGAGCCTAAAGGCAACGACGAAGAGTTCATTTCTCCGCTCCGTGGTTTTGATAATGTGATCCTTACGCCACATATTGGTGGTAGCACTAAAGAAGCCCAAGAAAACATCGGCCTTGAAGTTGCCAGTAAATTAGCTAAATACTCTGATAACGGCTCTAGCTTATCTGCAGTTAACTTCCCAGAAGTTTCATTACCTGAACATAGTATCCCTGGTAGAATAGGTCCTAGCAGATTATTACATATACATCACAACCAGCCAGGTATTTTAACTCAAATCAACCAAGCTTTTGCTGAAAACAATATAAACATTGCTGCTCAATATTTACAAACTGATGATAAAATTGGTTATGTTGTTATAGAAATAGAAACATCGGATAGTCAGCTTGCCTTAAGAACATTAAAAGCTATAGATGGTACAATAAGAGCTAGAATTATCCATTAATTGTTAATTTCTTATATTGGGTACTATGAGGTTGTAGCGATAGTACTCAATATAAATTATTCCCCTTTTTAAATTTACAAATCTCTAAAATCAATTTTTCGTCACATTCATCTGTAGCGAGAACTCTTCCTCTGAACACCGAAAAACCCCAAATAGAACAAAAAACATACAATAACCCTGCTTTTATTGGGTATTTTTCAATCAACACTTGACGAATGATTATCCATGAAGCATAACTAAGGTATCGACTAGAAAAATAATTAGAGTCGAAAAAAGTTTAGTTCTAAAAAAAGTAAAAACTAAAGCTAAATAACCTATAAAGGCAGAGGAGAGTTTGTATGATTTTAAACCACATCTGGGGGCTTTATGCTCATCCAAAAGATGAATGGCAGACCATCGAAAGAAAACATGAGAGTATGGTCTACAGTTTGGCACACATTTTAATTGTTGCTTTAATACCGGCTTTTTGTAGCTACTATGCAGCAGCTCACATCGGTTGGACTGTGGGTTCAGGTGATCCTATTCGTATTAGTACTCCAAGTGCTCAGCTAATGGGTGCTTCTATGTACCTAGCTCTTATCGCTGGAGTATTTGCTTTGGCTGTACTTATTCAATGGATGGCAAAAACTTTTGGCTCTAAGCCAACATTTATCCAGTCGCTAGAACTTGCGGCATACACTGCAACTCCAGTAATGATGGTTGGTTTTGTGGTGTTGTACCCCGTTCTTTGGCTTGTTGCTTTAGCTGGTGTTGTTGCGATTTGTTATTCCGTTTATTTATTATATTCAGGCGTTCCTATTATGATGAATATCCCTGAAGACAGAGGCTTTATTTATTCAAGTTCAGTCGTTACTTGTGGACTCGTTTTATTTGTTGCTATGCTCGCATTTACCGTGATGATGTGGACAACGGGTTTTGGCCCTCAATACATGTCGTAATACCGTTGAGATTAAAATAACTCAATAATTGATAAACAAAAAAGACGCTTAAAGCGTCTTTTTTTTGATTTTAAGTTCTAGGAGAACACAAGTATATTCTTAATAATCTAGAATTTACTCTGCTCCCTCGTTATAAATATCAATAATAGAATCAGCATTTTTATCTGTTGTTTCTTTTGTTTCGTTATTACGCATAGAATCTAATTTTTCTAAATAACTATGGTCAATATCATTGGTGATATAACGCCCATCGAAAACAGACATATCAAAACCTTGAATATCAGGGTTACCTAATTTCACTGCCGACTCTAAATCTTCAATCGTTTGAAAAATAAGTTTATCTGCTCCAATAAGTGCACAAATATCGTCTAATTCACGTCCGTGAGATATTAGCTCATGAGCGCTTGGCATATCGATACCATATACATTTGGAAATCTAACTTCAGGCGCAGCAGATGCGAAGTAGACTTTATTAGCGCCCGCTGAACGAGCCATTTCTATAATCTGCTCAGAGGTTGTCCCTCTTACAATAGAGTCATCAACGAGTAAAACATTTTTCCCTTTAAACTCGGCTTTAATCGCATTCAGTTTTTGACGAACTGATTTTTTACGCTGAGCTTGACCTGGCATGATAAAAGTTCGACCTATATATCTATTTTTAACAAAACCTTGTCGATATGGGAGCTCTAATTTATTGGCTATTTGTAAAGCAATATCATTTGAAGTTTCAGGAATAGGTATCACCACATCAATATCTAAGTCATCCCATTCTTTAGCTATTTTTTCTCCTAACTTAGTCCCCATCTCTACTCGAGATGCATAAACCGACATTTTATCGATTGTGGAGTCTGGTCGAGCAAAATAAACAAACTCGAAAATACATGGATTATAAAGAGGCTTCTCAGCACATTGTTTAGTATGTATTTTACCGTCTTCTGAAAAGAAAATAGCCTCTCCAGGTGCAACATCACGGACGAATTCAAAGCCACAGGCATCTAATGCAACCGACTCAGAGGCAACCATGTATTCTACCCCAGTATCTAATTCACGCTTACCAAAACATAATGGACGTATGCCATTAGGGTCTCGAAATGCAATCATTCCATGACCTATAATAAGCGCTACAACGGCATATGCACCTTTCACATGTTTATGAACAGACTCTATAACACTGAAAATATCTTCAGGTTTCAATGCGAGGTTGTTAGTTTGCTGTAATTCATGTGCCAAAACATTTAAAAGTAATTCAGAGTCAGACGTTGTATTAACATGGCGTTTAGCTTTCGTTAATAAAAATTCTTTTAAACTCTCAGCGTTTGTCAAATTACCATTGTGAGCAAGAGATAAGCCAAATGGTGAGTTAGTATAAAAAGGCTGGGCTTCTGAAGAGCTTGAAGTACCTGCGGTTGGATAACGAATATGACCAATACCAATATTACCTTCTAGGCGCATCATATGACGGGTATAAAAGACATCTTTAACCAAGCCATTGCCTTTTCGAAGCCTAAACATATCATCATGAATCGTAACAATACCTGCTGCATCTTGTCCTCGATGCTGTAAAACCGTTAATGCATCATATAAGTACTGACTAACAGGGGTGTTACCTACAATTCCGACAACTCCACACATATACATCTTCTCCGATAAAAACTAAAACATTTAAGGTTATAAACTTTGTCTATAGCTACCTTAAAAAAGTTGATGTTTGCTTTAAGTATTCAAAAAACCATTCCACTAAAACCTGAAACTCAGGAATTAAAATAGAGCCCTTCCACCAACTACTTGATGATGCGCCCGTAAAACTGTCCATGAAAAACAATAAAGCCGTAATGATTAAAACACCGCGCAAACCGCCAAAAACCAGACCTAGCACACGATCTGTTCCCGAAAGACCCGTTTTTGTAACAAGTTGAGCGACTAAATAATTAATTAAAGCCCCTAGAATAAGGGTACATACAAATAAAATACCACTGGCTGCAGCATTTCGTAAGAATTCATCGTGAATATTAGTTAAAAGAACAGCTAAATTAGGATAAAAAGTACTTGCTATAAAAAATGCACTTACCCAGATAACTAGTGAAAGTGCTTCTTTAACAAAACCTCGGATTAAACTAATGCACGTAGATACACCTATTATTATTAGAATGGTGTAGTCGATCCAAATCATCATTTAAAATTCTCGCATTCACAAAAAAATGGGGGAAACGTCTTAAAGGTCTACTTCCCAAATAATTGGCAAGCATTCTAACAGAAGCGACTTTATTAATCCTATTTATTTCTACTGAGTAGGATCAAATCGAGCAACTTTTCCTTGTACGCCAGTGATTGTTTTCAGATGTGGGATTTTTTTACTGATACTCGACTTAATCAGCTCAGGACCAACAAACACTTTGGTTAAAGTCCCTTTCTGGGTTTGAATAGGTTTGGTAAAAACAACATAACCATTTTGCTTTAACTTTAAGATTAACTGTTCTACATTTTTTTCATTTTGAAAACTACCTAGCTGTATTACCCAAGCTTCATTTACTTGTCCATGTTCAGGTAGCTGATTGACATTCGATAGTATTTCTGGCGATTTTGAACTTACATTCTGACTATCTTTGCCAGAGGCGGCCTCTATAGGTTCTTCTAATTTTTGCTGTGTTTGGGCGTTAGTATTTTCAGTGGTTTTTGTAGAAGGCTTATTAGCCACTTTACTTTCAGATGACGTTTCTGGTTCAACTTGAAGCTGCAATTCATCATCTTTTGCAATATCTTTGGCTAAAATTATTTTTTCTGTCTTTGGCCTTAAAGCCTCAGGGAATTTTTCTTCGGACACTTTACCCGTGAACACTGGCGTTTTTGGAATATTATCAAAATCGGACTGATAAGATTTTTTTTCGCCATCAAGAATGCCTGGTAAAAATATTACAATGGCGGCAGTAACAATAATGGTTCCAACAAGACGATTTTGAAATGGTGTAGACAAAGAAGACTCCGTTTAAGCTTTGTAATTGTTATTATTTAGGTAGTTGTTATTTAGGCAGTTATTTTTTATGCAGTGATTATCATTTTATTCGCTTTGGTCTACTAACAACGCCCTTACTTCTGCTACGGTAAAGAAAGAACCAAAAACCAATAATAATTCATCACTTTGAATGTCTGTATTAGCTATTTTAAATGCCTGAGAGATATTGTCAAAACAATTGAAGGATTTAATTTCATTAGGCAACTTACTTTTCAGCATTTCAATATCTGCTGCTCTTGGTGCTTTAGTTGGTGCAATATACCATTTATCGATAACATCCGACAAAGCTGATAATGTTGCACTAATATCTTTATCGACAAGCATTCCAACCACTGCATTTACTTTACTATACTGCTTTTGCTTTAATAGGCTTTTAATTTTCCCTGCTAAATATCGCGATGCTTGCGGGTTATGTGCTACGTCTAGCATAACATCACTGTTTAGATGAATATTAGCCTTGTTATCACGATGAATAGCACAAGTTAATGGGAAAATTTCTGTTCTACCCGGTACTCGTGTTCTATCTATGTTTTCATTAATAGACTCTGTATTGAGTAACAGCTGATATTTACTTTTTAAGTGCCACAATACCATCAATGCCGTTGCAACGTTGTCCTGAGGGATATGCGTTTGCTTCAACCCTTCGATAACATGCTCGGTATTGTTTCTTTCGTCTTTATAAACCCAATTCCACACGGCTTTACTATCTACATTGTCGATTGCAAGTTGCGTATTAAAAAACACCTTGTTTTTGACTTTTACTTGATTAATAAAGTCGTCTTTTATAGGATATACTGTTTGCGCCTTTTTAAGAACAGATGCAGGCGGAGAGTTATCACCAACCACAATGTATTGATTACTTCGCATTATACCCGCTTTTTCTGCTCCTATAAGTTCCCTAGTGTTACCTAAAAAAGCTTGATGGTCTAAGTCTATTGTCGTAATAACGGCTATATCTGCGTCGATAATATTTGTCGCATCTAACCTACCGCCTAAGCCAACTTCAAGGATAATAACATCAGGCTTACTTTGCATCAGCACCACAAAGGCTGCCAAGGTGGTGAATTCATAATAGCTTAAGGAAATATCCCCTCTTACTTCTTCAATAAGTTCAAAGGCCTCTATAAAACTTTGGCTTTGGACATCTTTTTTGTTTAAGCGTAGCCTTTCATTAAAGTTCTGGATATGGGGAGATGAATATACGGCAACACTAAGTTGATTAGATAATAATGTATTTTCAAGGAAAGCACAGGTTGTCCCTTTACCATTTGTGCCCGCTACCGTAATAACTTCAGCAAAGTTTAAATTTATTTCTAAACGCCTTGCTACCTCACTAATACGCTTTAAACCTAAGTCGATTTCTTGGTTATGAATGTTTTCTATATAAGAAAGCCATTTATCTAGATTCTTTTCAATGGTTAAATCGCTTGGAGTATTTTCTGTCATAAGTTTTTATGTGTAGAAGAGATAAAGAAGGAAAGCTTATACCAATGAGGAAAGGATATACAAGCCTTAAAACAAAAAAGGTAGCTATAGTTATAGCTACCTTTACGATTAACCTATTCTATTTAGAGTAGGATAATATTATGCTGCTGGACTTTCTTGACCAGTAAACTTAGAAAGCATTCTAGAAAGCGTTGGACGCATTTCACGGCGATCGATGATCATATCAATAGCACCCTTTTCTAATAAGAACTCACTGCGTTGAAAACCTTCTGGTAGTTTTTCTCTAACTGTTTGTTCTATTACGCGTGGGCCAGCAAAACCAATCAGCGCTTTAGGCTCTGCTACGTTAATATCACCTAACATAGCTAAACTTGCTGATACACCACCCATCGTAGGGTCGGTTAGTACTGAGACGTATGGTAAACCTTTTTCACTCATTTTGGCTAATGCAGCACTGGTTTTCGCCATTTGCATTAATGAGAACAAGGCTTCTTGCATACGCGCTCCACCACTGGCAGAAAAACATACAAATGGTAAGTTATGCTCTAAACAGTATTCAACGCCCTTTACAAAGCGAGCCCCAACAACAGAAGCCATTGAGCCGCCTAAAAAACTGAACTCAAAAGCAGCAGCAACAACAGGCATCCCATATAGCTCGCCTTTCATTACCACTAGTGCATCTTTTTCACCCGTGCTTTTACGAGCTGCAGATAGTCTATCCTTGTAGCGTTTAGAGTCTTTAAATTTTAAAACATCTTGTGCTTCAAACTCTTCACCAAGTTCTAAACGACCTTTATCATCTAAAAAGCTATCAATACGTTTACGTGCACTGATTCTCATGTGGTGATCACATTTAGGACAAACAAATATTTGTCGCTCAAGTTCTACTTTATAAAGTACTGCATTACATGAAGTACATTTACTCCATACTCCCTCGGGAATATTACGTTTTTGAGTTGAGTTAGCTTTTGGGAGAATTTTTTCTATCCAGCTCATAATTTTTGCTTTACCTGTAATGGAGATTGAGGGTTAATTTTTTCATGCAATAAATGCGATGCGATGTTGGCATTATTACCAAGCTATTTGTTATTAAAATTTTAAATTTAAAATTAACCAAAATAAGTCAGGCTGAATTAGAACACATTTTAGGTGCTATTTAATATAAAAAACTGGTCTGTCTTGTTGATTTTCGCGACTTTTCACTGATATTTTAGCTTATTCACCTAAAAAGAGTGGTCCTAATGGCTTTTTAGGCAGAGCATATTCACTTGGGTAGTCAACACCAACAAAATATAAACCTGTAGGTGGAGCTGTCACACCCGCAACACATCTATTTTTTGCCTCTAAAACAGTTTTAATCCAAGATGTTTCTTCTTGCTTTTGCCCCACCCGCATTAAACTGCCAACAATATTTCTAACCATATGATGTAAAAAGGCATTCGCTTTAACATCGACAATAATATATTCCCCTTCTCGCGTAACACGACAATGTTCAATCGTCCTGATTGCAGAATGAGACTGGCAATGAACGGTTCTATAAGAGGTAAAATCATGCTTTCCAATAAGGTGTTGAGCAGCTTTATGCATTAATTTTTCATCTAGAGGAAAGTGGCAGTGACTTATGCCGTAACTTAGAATAGCAGAGCGCAAACGGCTATTGTGAATTATATAACGGTATCTTCTTGCTGTTGCGCTAAAACGGGCATGGAAGTCATCATTAACCGCTTTAACCCAAGATATTGCAATATCACTAGGTAAATGTGTGTTTACCCCTAAAGTCCAAGAAACATCTTTACGCACCTGGGTAGTATCGAAGTGAACGACTTGATTGGTCGCATTAACGCCTGTGTCTGTTCTTCCGGCGCATACCACTTCAATATTTTCATTGGCAATCTTAGAAAGTGCTTTCTCTACTTTCTCTTGTACACCAATAACATTTTTTTGCTTTTGCCAGCCACAGTAATTTCTACCGTCGTATTCGATGCCTAGTGCATAACGCATGAGGAGCCTTTTCTTGGTGATGAATGTTGAATGTTCTATGCTAAATTAAGCCCCGCATTATCTCGTATTTTTGCATAGGTGGTCAATCTACGATCCCCAGAACAGCTTTAATTTAACGTCAAAAATGCCAGTAATACCTAGTTCACTCATTATCTGACCATTTTTAAGGGTTAAAATGAATAACTACTACGTTATGAAATCTATAATTAAAATATCTTATTAACCATTCTACTTAACAAAAACAGATAACTAAGACAATTCGTTCAATAATTTTTTAGCTTCTACAACCTGCTCCTCTTCACCTTTTAATACCACTTCATCAAGAAGTATTTGAGCGTGTTCATCATCACCTATTTCAATATAAACTTTGGCCAAGTCAAGTTTAGCGGCAATAGAGCTATCTTGGTCAACATCAATCTTGTTAATCCCTTTAGTCATATCGGGAAAATCACCAAGACCTACATCAATATTACTTTCTTTATAGGGTTCTTCTTCCTCTTCATCTTCTGTTTGCGAAAGTAGTGATTCTACAGAAACAAACTCCCTTTCTTGCTCTTTCGATGATGAAGCATCTAAAGAGTCTTCTGTATCCAACGTGGATTGTTCTTCTATCACGTTTTCAACTTTTTCATTCGCAGGAGCTTCAACCTCTGATGAGTCAGTTTGAGGGGTTTCATCTTCGATGCTTGCCAATAAATCATCAAAATCTATATCATCTAAATTTTGTAATTCTTCACTCTCCTCTGTGACTCCTTGTGAATTAACTTCACTTGTTTCATCGTTAGTACTATCAATGTCCTCAAGAGCTTGTTCTTCATTGAAATTAACATCTAAAAAGGGCTCTATATATTCGTCACTAAAATTAGATATTTTCTCTTTATTTATAACACTTTGAACTTGCGTAGCGGGATCTGTTTGTTCAGCATCATTTGCTTCATCAATATTATCTTGTGGCGTTACTTCTTCAGTCGCTTCTTCTGCAGCCTCCTTTGAAACTTCTTCAGCTGCTTCCTCCGCATTATCCTCAACATTCTCCTCAACAGCGGCATCAACATCACTCATCACTTCATCAAGCAAATCATCAATATCGTCTGGGGAGCTTACTTTTTCAGCTGCCTCCTCCGCATTTTCCTCAACAGCTGCATCAACATCATTCATCACTTCATCAAGCAAGTCATCAATATC
>JBMYWR010000036.1:0-24055 GCA_049607625.1 Colwellia sp. | reverse complement strand
GCCAGAGCCAGAGCCAGAGCCAGAGCCAGAGCCAGAGCCAGAGCCAGAGCCAGTTAAAGCGGGTTTTTTCTCGCGCTTAAAAGATGGGTTAAGTAAAACACGCCAAAATATTGGTGGCGGTTTGGTGAGTTTGTTTCGAGGCAAAAAAATAGATGAGGATTTATTTGAAGAGCTTGAAACTCACTTATTGCTAGCGGATGTTGGCGTAGAAACGACAACGAAAGTTATCGACTCATTAGTAAAAAGTGCCAAAATTAGTGAATTAAAAGATGCAGAAGCACTTTATGGTTTACTTAAGTCTGAACTAAATAGCATTATCTCAGAAGTTGAACAGCCATTAGATATTGATAAACAAGATGGCCCATTTGTTATGTTAATGGTGGGTGTAAATGGCGTAGGTAAAACAACAACCATAGGTAAGTTAGCTAAGCAGTTCCAAGCACAAGGTAAATCTGTCATGTTAGCGGCAGGAGATACTTTCCGTGCCGCTGCAGTAGAACAGTTACAGGTGTGGGGAGAAAGAAATGATATCCCGGTTATCGCACAGCATACTGGTGCAGATAGTGCCTCTGTTATTTTTGATGCAATAAGTGCCGCTAAAGCGCGCAATGTTGATGTCATTATTGCTGATACAGCTGGTCGCTTACAAAACAAAGCCCACCTAATGGAAGAATTAAAGAAAGTGGTGCGCGTGATGAAAAAGCTTGATGTTAACGCACCTCATGAAGTAATGCTTACTCTAGATGCTGGCACCGGACAGAACGCTTTAAGTCAAACCAAACTATTCACTGAAGCGGTTGGCTTAACAGGTTTAACAATTACCAAGCTTGATGGTACCGCTAAGGGTGGTGTTGTGTTCGCTATTGCCGATAAATACAATATTCCTATTCGATATTTAGGTGTTGGTGAAGGTATTGATGACTTGCGCCCATTCAATGGTAGTGACTTTATTGATGCGCTTTTTACTGAATAGGAGCTAGCGGCTCGTATTAAAAATGTGGTAAGTTTGAATAGCTTTTTTGTCTAGCACAGATTTAAATGGCTATATTATTTCAATGCGTATTCTAAAAGCGTATGTCATAAGCAGTGAAGCCAATACGATGAAAAGTATTGGCTTGAATATAAAAATAATAAGATAGCACTTATAACATGATCAAATTCAGTAATGTAAACAAAACATACCCCGGTGGCTTCTTAGCCCTTAAGCAAGTTAATTTCTCGCTAGAAAAAGGGGAGATGGCTTTTCTGACCGGTCATTCTGGAGCGGGAAAAAGTACATTGTTGAAGCTTATTTCGATGATGGAAAAACCTAGCTCAGGCAGTATTCAAGTTAACCATAATGAATTAGCCAATATCAAATATAAGGATATCCCTTATGTTAGGCGTGGTATTGGAATGATATTTCAAAGCCATAACCTTCTCAAAGACCGTACTATTTTCGATAATGTAGCACTACCGTTAATTATTGAAGGTGTTAGTCATAAAGAAATAAGTAAGCGTGTTGTTACTGCATTAGACAAAGTTCATTTAAGCGCTAAAATGCGCTGCTACCCTCATATGTTATCTGGTGGTGAGCAACAACGTGTAGGTATTGCACGTGCCATTATCAGTAAACCCCCTATTTTATTAGCCGATGAACCTACCGGTAATTTAGATCCTAAATTGTCATTAGATATTATTCGTTTGTTTGAAGAGTTTAATGCAGCTGGCGTCACAGTTCTTATTGCAACGCATGACTTAGGTCTTATTGCCAGAATGAAATATCGAACATTAACGTTAAAAGAAGGTACGATGATCAATGATGGCATCATGGAAGGGCTAGATACAGAGAAAGTGATTAATAAAAGCGGTGCCTTTTTTGGAGGTAAGTCGTGAGTAATAGACACAGTAGTGGACTACAAACGCGATCAAGTCTATTAAGGCGTATACTAACACTGCCTATTAGGCATTTGCAGCAAGCGATAGGTAGCTTGGGGGATTTATGGCGAACACCGTTTACCTCTGTGATGACTGTGTTTGTACTTGGTATAAGTTTAGCGCTTCCTGCGACACTTCACTTATTTGTTAAAAACGCACAGCAAGTTGGAGAACAATGGGATAGTGCATCGCAAATAACACTTTTTTTAAAGTTGTCGACTTCTGAAAAAGCCGCTGAAAATTTTGCAAAAAGAATCCGTCTCTACCCTGAAGTAGCTGATGTTACCTATATTTCTGCTGATAAAGCGCTGAAAGAATTTAAAATTCTGTCAGGTTTTGGTGATGCACTTGAATACCTAAACAGTAACCCCCTACCTGCAACGGTATTAGTAACGCCAACTCAACGCGCTAGTCAAATAAAATCGGTTAGTGCCTTGTTAACAAAGTTGAAACAAGAACGCGAAGTTGAGCAGGGTAAGCTTGATTTAGAGTGGCTAACAAGGTTAGCCGCAATCGCTTCATTAATTGAAGATGTGGTTTTTTCTGTGGCTTTATTACTTTGCTTATCGGTTGTGCTTATTGTCGGTAACACCATTCGGTTAGCTATTTTAAACCAAAAAGAAGCTATCGCAATTATGAAGTTAGTGGGTGCAACAGACAGCTTCATTCAAAGACCATTTTTATATTGTGGTGTATGGTATGGAATTTTTGGTGGTTTATTATCATGGTTAGTTGTAGAGGTATTGGCACAATATTTAGGTAATGCGATATTGGATTTAACCGATCTTTATCAAAGTCATTTTACTTTTCAATCATTACAGTTTTCTGAAGCTTTAACTCTGATAGGGTTTGCTGTTTGTTTAGGGTTATTAGGTAGTTATATTTCAGTGCGTCAGCATATTAAAAATATAGAGCCTAATGCCGATTAGATTTTTCACCGCTGATTAGGATTTCCCCGCAGATTAGTGACTAGTGATCTCATGCGAATTACACAGATTATACGAATTTAGACATGCTTAGGGTAAGGTCAAGAGATCAAGGAAAGCTAGAATGCTTGAAAGCGTGAAGGTGGATTGTTCGATAATACCATCATTCCACCGTTGTCTTGGGTGGAATCTGTTTTTTTCATCTAATTAGACAGTACACCTTTTTGGGTAAGAACATAAAATACAAACCTTTGATTAAACCACCGTAGGTGAGCATTTATGCTTACAAAACTAACATGGCTTGGCATTTATTACATCTCTGTGCGCTACGCTTGTAAGCCTGAAAGCTCACCTACAACAGCAACAACCACCTCGGTAAATCACTTTTGTAGGAGCTGGCTTTAGCCGCGATTTCTTTCTCTTCCTCTGTGTAGCGCAGCGCCTCGGTGCACTCTGTGTTAAAGTTGTTTTATGTCTGAACTACTAAAACAAGATCTTCGTAGCTAAAGCCGACTCCTTCAGTGCAAAAAAAACTCCACCTGCAAGCCTTTTAGCTTTAAGCCTTCAAGCTTTTCACTTTGTCCCATCTACAGGCAATATGGGCTTTTGTCTTACCTTTTTCCTACCCGTATTTAACAACTTTTTGTTATGAATTCTTTAGTTACAATTCCTTAAAAAATTAACATGAAAATAATGTTGTCTTTGCCTTCCTATTACGCTAATGTGTCGAATCACATCTGCTTTCAAACTCGCAATTTTTAGTGAAATATGTTAGAGTTTCAAAGATAAATAGAGTCGTTATTTTCCAGAATAAAAATTAAGTTATACTATCATCAACTTAATGGTTAAAGGTTAGAGAACATGGGAGTGTTTTTATGAATCAATCAATGCAGCTTATGGCAATGCCACAAACAAGTGGTAGCATAGAAGCGTATACACAGTCAGCTTATAGTATTCCGATGCTAAGTGCAGAAGAAGAGCAGGATCTCGCTACTCGCCTTTACAATGAAAACGATTTAGAAGCAGCTCAAAGGCTTATCATGTCGCATTTACGTTTTGTTGTCCATGTAGCTAAAGGCTATGCTGGATACGGTCTACCTCAAGCAGACTTGGTACAAGAAGGTAATGTTGGTTTAATGAAAGCCGTAAAGCGTTTCAACCCTGAAGTGGGTGTTCGCTTGGTTTCATTTGCTGTGCACTGGATTAAAGCAGAGATACATGAATTTGTTTTACGTAATTGGCGCATTGTTAAAGTTGCGACAACAAAAGCACAACGTAAGTTATTCTTTAATCTTCGTAAGAATAAAAAACGTTTGGGTTGGTTTAGTAAAGAAGAAGTGAACTCTGTAGCTGAAACACTTGGTGTTAGCACTAAAGATGTTGTCGAAATGGAAAATCGTATGAGTAGTTACGATCAAGCTTTTGAACTATCAACAGATGATGATGATAATGCAAGTGCGGGTAGCTTTTCTCCAGCATTGTACTTAGAAGATAAACAATCAGACCTAGCGGTAGAACTAGAAGAGTCTGACTGGGAGTCTCATACTAATAATCGTTTATCAACGGCACTAGTTACTTTAGATGAACGTAGCCAAGATATTATAAAAACACGTTGGTTAGCCGAAGATAAGTCAACCCTTCAAGACTTAGCAAATAAATACCAAATTTCTGCTGAGCGTGTACGTCAATTAGAAAAAAATGCCTTAGGTAAACTGAAAAATACCATGGTCCTTTAAGTTATTCTGATTATAATATATCCATATAAAAAACTGGCTTATGCCAGTTTTTTTGTTTTTATAGGGGGTATAATTAATGTTTGAACTTGTTTTATCGTATGGTTTTATAAATCATTTAGGCGAAAGTATTTTTTTCTCGTTTCAAAAGCATTTTTAGGTATATAATACTTAGACTTATTCAAGAGGAGTTTTATTATGGCTGGTATCAGTATTTGGCAATTATTAATTATTGCAGTAATTGTAATTTTATTATTTGGCACTAAAAAATTGCGTAACATGGGTGGTGATTTAGGCTCAGCGGTTAAAGGCTTTAAAAATGCTATGGGTGACAGCAATGCTAAAGAAAATACAGTAGAGAAAACGTCTGAAACATTAACAGACAGCAGCGATAGTAGCTCAGAAAAAGTAAAAGACACCGAAAAAGCAAATAGCTAGGCATTTATTATGTTTGATATTGGTTTTTGGGAGTTAATGCTCATTAGTATTATGGGGCTGGTTATATTGGGCCCTGAAAGATTACCTGTGGCTATTCGCACGGTCAGAGGCTGGATTGGTAACGCGCGTAGATTAAGTGATTCCGTTAAAACAGAGCTCACCGAAGAATTAAGAATACATGAGCTACATGAAAACTTAAAAAAAGCAGAGCAGGGTGATATGAGCAATTTAAGCCCTGAAATTGAAGCCTCAGTAAAATCTTTAAAGGAAGCAGCAGCTTCAGTTAACGAGCCCTTTAAAAAAATTGATACAAGCCCTATAGATGAAATGATTTCTTCTGCAACCTCAGCCCAAGATGAAGTGTTAGCTGACAAGTCACAATCATCAGTTCTAGAAGAAAATTCGCACAGTCAGAAAAGTGATAACAAACCATAATGAGTTCTTCAGCCAAGTCATCTACACTTTTCGCCCATTTATTAGAATTAAGAACGCGCTTATTGCACTCTGTTTTATCGATACTTGTTGTTTTTTGTTCACTGGTTTATTTTGCCCAAGATATCTATCAATATTTAGCACTGCCATTACTTGATACCATGCCTGAAGGCTCAAGAATGATTGCTACTGATGTCGCATCGCCATTTTTCGCGCCTTTCAAGTTAACCTTAGTACTTTCCTTATTTATTGCTGTTCCCTTTATTCTGTATCAAATATGGTCTTTTGTGGCGCCAGGTTTATACCGTAACGAGAAACGTCTTGTCGTGCCGCTCATGCTTGGCTCTACTATATTGTTCTACGGTGGCATTGCTTTCGCGTATTTTATTGTTTTTCCGGTGGTGTTTGCTTTTTTCTCATCAGTTGCTCCAGAAGGCGTTGAAATAGCAACAGACATAAGCAGTTATTTAGATTTTGTTTTAAAGCTTTTCTTTGCTTTTGGTGCTGCGTTTGAAATTCCCATCGCAATAATCCTAATGTGTTGGACAGGTGTGACAACGCCAGACAATTTACGCCAAAAAAGGCCTTATGTAGCAGTAGGTGCCTTTGTCATTGGTATGTTATTAACCCCGCCAGATATAATTTCTCAAACTATGTTAGCGGTTCCTATGCTGATTTTGTTTGAAATTGGTATTATCGTGTCGTCCTTATATACCCGAGATGACGAAAGTCAAAAAACAATAGATGAAACACAAAAAAATGATAATGTATAAAAATCAATATAAAAAAAATAAGGTGATTAGTAGCCTTACTATTATGGCAGCTATTTTACTGACGAGTTTCTCTACAATAACCATAAGTGCAGAACAAACCAATGCCTTAACAGTTCAATCTTTAGCGGATAAGTTAAAGCATTGTGAAAGCATGAAAGCAGATCAACAAAGGTTATCTTGTTTTGATCAAGTTACAGCTTCTTTAGAGGCTAATTTTGCTACGCAAGTAAGCAAGCTAACTAACGAAGAAACGGTTGCAATCAAAGACGAAAAACCGGCGCCAGTTGCTTCTGCCTCATCCCTAGCTAGTGTGCAGTCAACTGAACAAACACAGCAACAAAAAATTGATGATTTTGCGAAAAACCAAGTAGAACTTTCAAAAGAAGAACAAAAAGTGGCTGCAGAGAAAGAGCTCAATGAGTTTACTGCAACCGTCATTAAGTTGAAAAAATTGATTCGCGGGGAATGGGTAATCCATTTAGATAACGGTCAAAAATGGCAACAAATTGGTTCAGATCGCTTAAAACTTAAAGTAGGACATCTTGTTACGATAAGAAAAGGTGCATTAGGTGCTATCTATCTAAGTACTGAAAGCAGTAGTCGTCAAATTAGAGTTAAACGAAAAAAATAAACGTTTAATCTTCGCTAAGAATTGGGATTTTTCAATATTGTATTTAGTAAATAGAAAGGAGCTAGCTTGATTGATATTGGGGTAAACCTAACTAACCAGCGTTTTGATAAAGACAGAGCGGATGTTATGTTGCGTGCCCAACAAGTGCAAGTTAATACAATACTTATTACGGGTACCAATGTTGATGAAAGTAAAAATGCTCTTTCATTATGCCATGAATACGAAGCGCAGTTTCCTAAAATGCTTTACAGCACTGCAGGCGTTCACCCTCATGATGCAGACAACGTGTCAACTAATTACATTGAAGAAATATCTGCTATAGCATCTCAAAAGCAAGTAAAAGCGATAGGGGAATGCGGCTTAGACTTCAACCGTAACTTTTCCAAACCAGAGCAACAAATAAAAGTATTTTCTGAACAAGTGGCTTTGGCTGAGCAATTACAATTGCCTCTATTTCTTCATCAAAGAGATGCTTTTGAGGCTTGGTTTAATGTTCTTAAACCGTATTTGGGTAAAATCCCAACACTTATAACTCATTGCTTTACTGGAACTGAAAGTGATTTAAAGCAGTGTATTGCCGCAGATATGTACATAGGCATTACAGGGTGGTTATGTGATGAACGCCGAGGACAAGCTTTAAGGGATATTGTCCATCTTATACCTAAAGAACGTATACTCATTGAAACTGATGCACCCTACTTAACACCAAGAACAATAAGACCTAAGCCTAAGAGCAGTCGTAATGAGCCATCCTATTTACCTTATGTATTAAAAGAACTCGCTCAGCTTTTATCTATAGATGAAGGCGAATTAGCCATGCAAACAGAGTTGAACTCAAGGCAGGCATTTAATTTGGAGGCGCTTTAATATGGGAGAGTATGTTTTGTTATTAATTATACTTAGTCTTCTGCTTTCAATTGTTGTTAATGTTGTAATAGTGTTGCGCTTAGAAAACTATAAAAAAATGAATGCTTCATTAATAAAAGAACAAGCACAAACGAAAGAAGAATTTGAGTATCAGGTTCAAGAGAGAACGCTAACATTGAATATCGCTCTGAAAGAACTTGAAGAGGCTAATCAAGCTCTCGCCAAAAAAAGTCAAACGGATAAGCTTACAGGGCTTAATAATCGTGCTTGCTACGATGATACAATTCAAGCTGAATATAGACGAAGTAAGCGAACTTTATCCCCGTTAAGTCTTATTGTTATTGATATAGACCATTTCAAACTCGTTAATGATAACTACGGTCATTTTATGGGAGATAAATGCTTGATATGGTTTGCGGCTATGATCAAAAAAAGCGTAAAACGTGATTCAGATGTCGCCTTTAGGTATGGAGGAGAGGAATTCTGTTTGCTTTTACCTAGCACTGATGCAAAGGGGGCTTATGGGGTTGCAGAGAGTTTGAGGAAAAATATTGAAACAGAAACATTTGAATATAATAATATAATTATCAACATAACAGTAAGTTGTGGTGTTTTTACTTACGAACAACAAAAAGATATAAAGCTTGAAGACCTTTTTACATTTGCAGATAAAGCTCTTTATCAAGCTAAAAGCACAGGAAGAAATAAAGCGGTTGCGTTTGAATTAAATAATGAATTAGTACAGCAATAAAAAATTGATGTAAAAATCGCTCCTAATACTAGATAACAAGTACACTGAATCAACGAGATAAATATGAACCAAAATAGCCAATTCCAACAATCTAATTCCTTTGGTCAGTTCCCCGCGCGACGAATGAGAAGGATGCGTACCGATGATTTTAGTAGACGCTTAATGGCTGAGAATCAACTAACTGTTAATGACTTAATTTATCCTGTTTTTGTTTTAGAGGGAGAGAATCAAGTTGAATCTGTCGCCTCTATGCCAGGTGTAGAGAGAAAAAGTATTGATTTATTGCTGCAAGAGGCGCAAGAATTGGTTGATTTAGGCGTACCAGCTATCGCTATTTTTCCAGTGACGCCTGCAGATAAGAAGTCGTTAATGGCAGAGGAGGCTTATAACCCAAACGGCCTTGCACAAAGAGCGGTAAAAGCATTAAAAGCGAAATTCCCACAACTTGCTGTCATTACAGATGTTGCATTGGACCCGTTTACTACGCATGGACAAGACGGCATATTAAGTGAGAGTGACAATAATAAAGCAGGTTCTACTGGGTATGTGGTTAACGATGTCACTAAAGATATTTTAGTTAAACAAGCTTTGTCGCACGCACAAGCCGGAGCAGATATTGTTGCACCATCAGATATGATGGATGGTCGTGTCGGTGCAATCCGCGAAGCGCTAGAGGCTGATGGATTTGTTAATACAAAAATTTTAGCGTACTCAGCAAAATATGCCTCAAATTATTATGGTCCCTTTAGAGACGCAGTAGGTTCATCAGGTAATATAAAAGGTGGTAATAAGCATACTTATCAAATGGACCCTGCGAATAGTAACGAAGCGCTTCATGAAGTAGCACAAGATATTGCCGAGGGCGCTGATATGGTTATGGTTAAACCTGGAATGCCTTATCTAGATGTTGTTCGTCGTGTTAAAGATACTTTTGCAGTACCAACCTATGCTTATCAAGTAAGCGGCGAGTATGCGATGCATATGGCAGCTATTCAAAATGGCTGGTTGGCAGAAAAGCCCTGTATTATGGAAGGGCTATTAGCGTTTAAACGTGCGGGAGCAGATGGCATTTTAACGTATTTTGCAAAACAAGTAGCAAGGTGGTTAAAGGAAGATGCACGTTAGTTCTTATTAATCTCTAATCTCATTAAGTTACTCTTTATAGGTTTATTATGATTGCACTATTGGCAAAAATTTTTTCAGCGTTAAACTCGGAAAGCTCGATTCGACAAATTGCTTTAGCTATCTCTCTAGGCTGCATTGTAGGGCTATCACCACTGCTTTCGTTGCATAATATAGCGCTTGTTTTTATTGTACTGTTGATACGTGTTAATTTTAGTGCTTTTTTAATTTCCTTTGGTATTTTCTCTGGGCTTTCATACTTATTATCACCATTAATCGTTAACTTAGGTGAAGCATTACTTACCTCAAGCAGTTTGCAAGGGCTGTTTACTACGCTCTATCAATTTACATTATTTAAGTTAGCTCATTGGCATCATACTTTCACATTAGGCGCCTTTGTCTTAGGTATTATATTAAGTGTTCCCTTGTACTTTATAAGTAAAATACTTATTGATAAATATAGACTGTATGTGATGGAAGCCTTCCAAAAACTACGTATTGTAAAAGCGTTAAAAGCTTCAAAGTTCTACCGTTTATATTTGCAGTTTTCAGGTCAAGCAGATAGCACTGGAGGCTTGCTATGAATAAAGATGTAACCGCAACTAAATCAAGAACAGGCCTTACTAAATTTATAAGACTAAGAGGACTGATTAGCTTTTTTAGTCTTATTTTAATGATCGTTTTATTTGTGTATTTACTCGCTGAAAGTCTCGTTAGAATAGGCTTAAAATCAAGTTTAGAAACGGCTTTTGGCGCTGAAGTGAATGTTGAGTCGGTTGAATTAAATTATTCACCTTTAATTTTAACTGTTAATGGCTTACAAGTAACGGATGCAGAAAATCCACAACGTAATATTTTTAGCTTTAAAACTGCGGTTGCAGGAGTCGATGTTTGGCAGTATTTATTAGGTAAAACCGTTATTGAAACATTATCTGTAAGTGATTTATTGTTAGCGGGTGTTAGGGAAAATGAAGGTGAAGTATTTAGCAACCAGCAAACGCCTGCTAACTTAGAGGCCGACATTGTAGATGAAAATGACGCATCGCTACCGGCAATGAATTTATCATTACCTGATGTTCAGTCTATTTTAGATAATACAGACCTGTTAACGATTAAAGCCTCAATGCAACTAACCGATTCGTATAAACAAGAAAAAGCTAATTTACTAAAAATTAAAGCAAACTTACCTAATAAAGATAAGTTAGATAGCTATGAGCAACGTGTAAAAGCTTTAGGCAAAATGAAAGTTAAAAGCATAGAAGACTTTAATCTTGTTAAGACTAAGTTTGAGCAATTAAGATCAGAGTTTAAGAAAGAGCAACAACAAGTAAAGTCAGCAAACACTTTAGTAAAACAAGCTAGAGCTCGATTAGAAAAAGACCTTGGGAGTCTTCAGCAAGCGCCAAGAAAAGACTGGCAAGCGATTGAAAAAAAGTATCAGTTAGACAATGTTAGTAATGATGATTTTGCGCATATTCTTTTTGGTGAACAAGTAAGAGGTTATTATCAAACGGCTGAAAAAGCTTATTTTAAAATATCACCTTTACTTAAAAAATATAGTCAAAATAGAAAAGCAGAGCAAGAAGAACTCGCTCGTAAAGACAAAATAGAAGGACGCTTTGTGTATTTTGAAGAGGAAAGGGCTCTTCCGCCATTTTTAATAAAAACACTAGATATTAGTGTTCTCATGAATCAAGTAAACGGTGTTAAACCACTATTTAATATCGATATTACAGAGTTAACGCATCAGCATTTTTACCGAGATCTGGCGACTAAAATAAATATTAAAAGTAGCGTAGTAGAATCGGGTAGTGTTGTTGCAAACACTCAATTCTACCTAGACCAAGCAGAGACTGTTATTGCATCAGGGGAGTGGCAAGCGACTAACCTGACATTAGGTGCCATCGAAATATCAAAAAATGAGAATCTTGAACTGCAATTAACATCAGGAATGTTATCGGGTAAAGGCAACTTTGCGATATCAGAAAGCAAAGCCCTTTCAGGTAAAAATAATGTCAGCATTGAGCAGGCAATTTATGATGGAAATGCAAGTAGTAAGTTTGGCAATATTATACTTGATACGTTTAACGACCTAGATAGGTTAACAATAGGTTTAAACTTAAAGGGTACTTTAAATGATCCAGAATTTAGTATTACGTCATCGTTAAATTCAGCAATAAAAGGAGCTTTTAAAAAACAAATAGCCCGTCAACTTTCTAAATTTAAACAAGAGGTTAATAAAGGTTTAAATGATAAAGTATCACAAAGTCTAAATCTGAATAAAGAAGATAAACAAAGCTTAATTGATATAGAAACTTTGGTAACAGATACAGATAAAGCACTTGAACAACTGAAAAATTCAGATGTTGTAAAGCAGCAAAAAAAGAAGCTTGAAGATAAGGCTGCAGATAAGATTAAAGATAAATTAAAAGGTTTGTTTGGGAATTAGTCAGCGAATTAGTAATGAGAGCCTAGTGATCTCATCTAATTACACAGATTAGACGAATTAAGAAACTTTTTTGGGAGAGGTCAAGAGACTAGCCCGCTTTGCCCGCAGATGAACAGGATAAGTGCGGATTGGACAATAGAACTTTTGAGGGAAGGACAAGAAACAGGCACCGGAGTAATCACTTTTGTAGGAGCGTGCTTTAGCCGCGATCTCTTATGCCAAAGCCTAAATAACCTAAACTCGGCTTAACACATACTTCTCTAGCAGCTATTTTTCCTCTGTGTAGCTTAGCGCTTCGGTGATAAAACAGGGTTGTGTCTTGACCATTTAAAAACAAAATCTTCGTGGCTGAAGCCGACTCCTACAGTTTCAACAATTACAAGGGAAAATTACTGTTGTAGGAGCGAACTTGTTCGCGAATTTATTTTTTTAAGGACAAAAACACCAATATCTTTCCAAATAAATTTAGTCCTCATAATGCTCGATTCACGTTTCACGTTTCACGTTTCACGTTTCACGTTTCACGTTTCCCGAGGCTTCTCTATGTCTTGGTTTATGTTCTCATCCGCTCTTATCGGCGTAATCTGCGGGCAAAACGGGCTTATGTCTTGACCTTCCCCAAAAAATTCATCAGTGGCCTTAACGGGCTTATCCCTGCTAGGGTCAAAACTCATTTTTATAAAGCTTTCAAATTAGCATACTCAACAACTAACCATTTTGTTCCAACATCGGCAAAATTTACTTGGATACGAGACTGTGCACCACTGCCTTCATAATTCAATACAACGCCTTCACCAAATTTAGCGTGTGCGACCGATTGACCTAATTTAAAACCGGTATTTTCAAATGTTTCTAGGGTTATGGTGTTGGAAAACTTACCAACACTTTTCGGTCTTGAAACCTGGTTTTGCATGCGTATTTCTTCAATACACGTTTCGGGTAACTCTTTTAGAAAACGGCTCGGTCGATGAAACTTCTCTTGCCCATATAAACGTCTGCTTTCAGCGTGACACAAATAAAGCTTCTGCATAGCTCGGGTCATGCCAACATAACAAAGGCGACGTTCTTCTTCTAACCTACCAATCTCTTCTGTAGATTGCTGAGAAGGGAACATGCCTTCTTCTAACCCTGCAATAAACACCAAAGGAAATTCTAAACCTTTAGCTGAATGCATTGTCATTAATTGCACAGCACTTTCAAATTCGTCTGCTTGCGATTCACCCGCCTCTAATGCCGCATGGGTTAAGAAGGCGGTTAAGGGGGTTACTTCTTCAATAGTTTCTTGGTCTGAAATTGGTACTGCTTCAAATGTTTGACAAGCCGTAACAAGCTCGTTTAAGTTTTCTACGCGTTGCTCTGCTTTTTCACCTTTTTCGGCTTTATACATCGCTTTTAGACCGGAGTGCTGAATTACAAAATTTGCTTGCTGATCTAAATCTAAATTAGTTGAGTCATCTTCTAGTTGGTCTATAAGGGAGATAAAAGCGGTAATAGTTTTAGCACTTCGACCTTTTAGTTGGTCTTCATTTAGCATTTTTTTACAAGCTTGCCAAAGCGTAGTTTCCGCACTTCTAGCTGCATCACGAATAAGTGCTACAGTCTGATTACCAATACCTCGAGTAGGTGTGTTAATAACGCGTTCAAAGGCAGCGTCATCATCTCTGTTATTAATAATACGTAAATAGGCTAAGGCATCTTTAATTTCTTGGCGCTCGAAGAAGCGTTGGCCGCCATATATACGATAAGGTAATTGGCTTTGTAATAATGCTTCCTCTAAAAGGCGCGACTGAGCATTGCTACGATAAAGAATTGCTACATCATCAAGCTTGCCACCATCATTACGCCACTGATTAATTCTGCCAGAAATAAAACGGGCTTCATCAATTTCATTGAAGGCGGTATAAATAGAAATTTTCTCTCCCTGATCGCCTTCAGTCCAAAGCTTTTTACCCATTCTATTGTTGTTATTACCAATCAGTTGGTTGGCCGCATTAAGAATGTTGGCGGTAGAACGATAATTTTGCTCTAGTTTAATTGTTTTAGCATCTTTAAATTCGGCAAGAAAACGCTCTATATTTTCAATTTTAGCGCCACGCCAACCATAGATAGATTGGTCATCGTCACCAACAATCATTACGTTACTTTGCGCTTTTCCTAACATGGTAAGCCATGCGTATTGAATGGCGTTAGTATCTTGAAATTCGTCTACTAAAATATGGCCAAAACGCTGCTGATAATGCGTTAACAACTCAGGATTGTTTAGCCATAATTCATGCGCACGCAATAATAATTCGGCAAAGTCGACTAAGCCAGCTCTGTCACAAGTGTCTTGATATGTTTTGTATACTTTTACAAATAATTCTTCAGTGGGATCAAACTGACTATCGATATGCTGAGGACGCAGGCCTTCATCTTTTTTACCATTGATATACCAAACAAACTGTTTAGGTGGCCATTTCTTTTCATCAAGTTCTAAAGAACGCACTATGCGTTTTACAAGGCGCTGCTGGTCATCGCTATCAAGTACCTGAAAGCTTTGCGGCAATTTCGCTTCTTGGAAGTGCATTCGTAGCAAACGGTGAGCTAAACCATGGAAAGTACCAATCCACATACCATGTGTATTTCCACCTACAGTTTGCTCAACTCGCGCTCGCATTTCAGCGGCTGCTTTGTTGGTGAAGGTTACGGCTAAAATAGAATGAGGTGCAGCATTTTCTACTTTCATTAACCAAGCGATTCGTTGAACTAAAACACGAGTTTTTCCTGAACCTGCACCTGCAAGCACCAACATATTTTGTAGTGGTGCGGCAACAACATCACGCTGTTTATCATTGAGAGAATCAAGCAGTTCAGAAACGTCCATACGTAAACCTTTAAAGGAGAAATAAAAACTAAAAAAGAGAGTATAGCTGTTTATGTACTGTATTTATATACAAGGTTTTAATTTTAATTGTAATTCGGAAAATATTTATAGGAGATTAAGTTGGGTAATATCGGTTAGTTCAACATGTGGCAACGTAGAAATTGGCTGACCTACATCATAGCAAGATAACCAGACTGTTTGGCAGCCCGCATTATGAGCGCCTAGTATGTCGCTTCTACCGCAGTCGCCTACGTGTAGTAATTCAGTTGGTTTAATACCTAAATGAAGACAGCCTTTCTCAAACATGGTTGTTAATGGTTTTTGATGAAACAAAGTATCATCTGGTTGAAAGCCAGCATGATAAACGGCAGAAAAATACTTATCTATGCCTAGCTTGGTCGTATCTACATTGCCATTACTTATAGCGATTAAAGGGTATTTCTTACTTAAACTTTCAAGTAAGTGAACACTTGCTTCGGGCACTGTAAAATTGCTTCTGCAATCAATAAAATAGGCAAGTGCTTTTTGTGCTTGGTGATCAGCTTCTTGCTCAGATAAACCAACAGATAAAAAGCCTAATCGATAACTAACCAAACGAGATAAAACAACATCGTGCGCTAATTTAGGTTGTTTTTCTATCGCATTAAGACGAAAGCTAGACCAAAAATCATGATCAAAAATACTCGCTTTATCAGGCATGATTTGAGCAAAATAGGCTATCATTTTTTGTTCTATAGCCATCATCACAGGGCGGTTACTGTAAAGCGTATCATCCAGGTCAAAGCTAATTGCTTTAAAAGTCTGTAAACGTTTATTAAATCTCATCACTCTTTTTACCTAATGTTATACCAAGTCCATTAATTATCTATTCATTTGAAATGGCCAAAATAAATAACTACTGCGTTATTAAATATAAAAGTAGAATAACTACTTAGTAGGTTCAAAGCCTTGTATTTATGTGTTTTTTCATGAAAAATAGAACACTTAATTAACGAAATTGGTATTAAGCACTTGTAAGTTGTTTGTACAATAATTTTGAAACAAGCTTCCTAAATTGGCTTAACAACATAGTATCCATTCTAGGGTCAAAATGTTGCGCATCTTCACTAAAAATAGTTAGAAAGCCGAACGTTTTGTTTTCATGTGATAATTTAATTAGGGCGACAGAACCAGCACACACACGCGTAAAAATAAGAGACTGCTCAGTTTGTTGTAACCGACCAAAATAATAATCTTCGTTAGCAAGTCTGTTTTGTAAAATACCGCCACAATCATTTTCACTTACGCAAGTATGTTCGATTGCGGTATCGGTATAACTAGGATCAATCCATATTTTAAAAACAGATAACGACAGCAATTCAGTTACCGAGTACGTTAAGTAATCTAATAAACTATTAACCGATTCACAATCGATAAGCTTTAGATATAAGTCGCTAAAAAGAGTAAAAAGTTGATCATTATGGTTTCCTACCGACATCAGTTGGGTAATTTCATCTTCGAGTACAGTTACTTTTTGTCGAAGTTGCTGCTGTTGGCGCTGTACTAAAGAAACAGTACCTCTTTGTTGATCTTCTAATCGTAAATTAGTGACTAAGTTTGGGTTACGGTTAAAAAATTCGGGATTATCTTGAAGGTAGGTAAGTACTAACTCATCGTTGAGAGGTAAGTCATCAAGACCGCTAGAGGGAATATTCTTTATCGACATGCTTTAAAACTCGTTCTGTTTTTGTCTAATAGGTTTATCTTAAAGATGCAGCCTAATAGGTTGTGTTAATAAGTTAATAAGTTAATAAGTTTAGTAGTTAAGTGCTAATCAGCCTAACCTTAAATACCAATGTATTTATATCGATATTTAAGTGTTTCTTTATGAGCTGTGCTACACGCTGAAGTTATATGGTGATTTGACCATCAAAAACATGTACAGCGGGTCCTGACATTTTGACTGGAAAACCAGGTCCTTTCCAATAAATTCTTAATTTACCACCAGGTAGTTCAACAGTAACTTGTCGGCCTAGTTTTTTCTGAAGTTGACCTATAACTACTGCCGCACAAGCACCACTACCACAGGCTAATGTTTCTGCTGCGCCACGCTCATAAACTCTTAGTTTTATTTGATTACTTGCAACTACTTCCATAAAGCCTACATTGGCACCTTCAGGAAATCTTTCATGGGTTGACAACTCTTTTCCTAACGTATTTACAGGTGCCTCTAAAACGTTGTCTACGGTTACCACACAGTGAGGATTGCCCAAAGAGACTGCTCCACAAAGTACTGTCTCATGTTCGGTTCTTAAAATATAATTACGTTCTTTTTTTTGTGCAGTGAAAGGTATTTTACTTGGTTCTAACTGAGGCACAGGCATTGTTACTGACACATTGCCATCGCGTTCTATAAATAAAGTCATTTTACCTGATGCAGTAGAGACTTTAATTTTATTCTTGCTACATAAGCCTTTAACTTTTACAAAACGAGCAAAGCAACGAGCGCCATTACCACATTGACTCACTTCACTGCCATCAGCGTTAAATATTCTGTAATGAAAATCTAAATCTGGATCGTAAGGTGGCTCAACAATGAGTAACTGATCAAAGCCAATACCAAAGTTTCTGTCAGCAAGCTTCTTAATTTGTTCTTTAGATATGTAAAAGTTTTGACTGACATTGTCTAGCACCATAAAGTCATTACCGAGACCGTGCATTTTCGAAAAATTAACTAACATTTTTTTCCTTTTCAACAGGCATACTTTGTTCTTTTGGCTCTATGCTTTCTTGCTCATTGTTATTATTTGGCTGTGATGGGGTTGTAGTCACTGTTGAATCTACTACAGTATCTGATGAAGAAGGCGTTTCTTTTGGTAGATAAAGATCACCTCTAATGCCACAGCCTGAGAGTATAGTGACCAAAAATAGCATTTTTAATGGAAAATAAAATGATTGAGATTTAAACATGTTAACTTTTCTTTGTTTACAATATAGGATTTAAGTTAATCTATAAGTTAACTTAAACATTTAATGATTTATATTCGCTATTATACGCATATGTTTATCCACAATAATACAAAGAATGTTAAGCTATAGGGTATAAAAATTAAATCTACTTTTTACTGGGACTAAATTTGATTATGAACGACAGCCAATATGCAATGCTAACCGATGAATTATTACTACAGATAGAAGAATCTATCGAAGACTGCGGTGTTGATATTGACTACGAAGGGGTTGGTGGTTTACTTACCCTAACGTTTAAAAATGGCACTAAAATTATAATCAACAAACAAGCGCCATTACATGAAATGTGGGTAGCTACAAAATTTAATGGTCATCATTTTACCTATGACGGTACTGTTTGGACAGACAAACGTGGTGGTGATGAATTTTGGGCATTTATTTCTGCAGCCGTTAGTAAGCAAGCAGAAACTGATATTACATTATCTGGGGCTTAGATCTAATAACCCCCCCTAAGTTATAAGTAGAAGAATAATTTTCAGGAATTAACGATGAACAAGAATACAGTTAGAATAGCTACCCGCGAGAGCGCTTTAGCTTTATGGCAAGCAGAGTATGTAAAAGCAAAATTAGAGCATTTTCACCCTGGTGTGACAGTTGAATTGCTTCCGATGACAACCAAAGGCGATATTATTCTTGATACGCCTTTAGCAAAAGTTGGCGGAAAAGGTTTGTTTGTTAAAGAGCTAGAAGTTGCCATGCTTGAAGGTCGTGCTGATATTGCTGTTCACTCTATGAAAGATGTTCCGGTAGAATTTCCTGAAGGGCTTGGTTTAGAAGTTATTTGTCCAAGAGAAGACCCTCGCGATGCTTTTGTTTCAAATACCCATAAGACTTTATCGGAATTACCTCAAGGTGCTATTGTTGGAACATCAAGTTTACGTAGACAGTGTCAATTAAAAGCTAAACGTCCAGACCTTGATATTAGAGACTTGCGCGGCAATGTAAATACTCGTTTAAGAAAGCTCGATGAAGGCCAATATGATGCCATCATCCTGGCCTCTGCGGGGTTAATTCGATTAGAAATGAAAGAGCGTATAGCGCAATTCATTGCACCTGAAGAAATGTTACCTGCAAATGGCCAAGGCGCTGTAGGTATTGAATGTCGTGTTGATGATGAGAATATTAAAGCGTTATTAGCACCATTAGAGTGTAGTGAAACTCGTTCAAGAGTATTAACCGAACGGGCGATGAATAAAGCTTTAGAAGGCGGCTGTCAGGTGCCAATCGCAGCTTACAGTTTATTGTGCGATAACGGTGAAAACATTTACCTTCGTGGTTTAGTTGGCTCAATAGATGGTAGCGAAATGATCGAAAGTGAAATTACGGGTCCCGTTGCTGAAGGAGAAGTTTTAGGGCATGAGCTTGCTCAAGAGCTACTTAGTCGTGGAGCGGATAAAATTTTAAAAGAAGTTTATGCACAAAGCATTAATTAACCTGAGCTCGGCTTAACATATACTTCTCTAGCAGCTATTTTTCCTAGCTTCTGCGTTAAATTCATTTGCAATAGGCAAGCTATTGACGCATGAATTTGCCTTGAATCAAGAAAAACTATCAAGCTAGAGATATTTTTATAACTTAAATCAATGAACTACGTAAAACTAAGCTGTCTCTTAAACCGAGTTCAGGTTAATTAGTAGGCTTATCAATTTATTCACTCACATGAAGGAGTATTAATGCAAAATTTAAGTGCCAACACACCACTTAACGTATTAATTACTCGACCAGAAAAAAAAGGGCTTTCACTGGCTTCCTACTTAAATAAAGAGGGGGTTAAAAGTCATTGTCAGCCCTTGTTCGACTACCAACCCCTTTCTAACACAGAACAAGCCAAAGTAGCGCTGAACTCTTGTGATATCGCTATTTTTGTAAGTGTTGCTGCAGTCAACTTTGCTCAACAACACACCTCATTATCCTTGTGCTCTATCAAGCATGTCATTGCTGTAGGAAAAGCCACAGAAAAAGCCTTACAAGATCAGGATGTAAAAAACGTAATACATCCTGAATGCGAAAATAGCGAAGGCATTTTATCGCTTCCACTTTTTATCCAAGACCTAACGAACAAAAATATAACGATAGTTAGAGGAAATAGTGGTCGTGAATTGCTTGCTACAGAGTTAACTAAGCGGGGTGCCAATGTAAATTATTTAGCTGTATATAAAAAGCAATGGCGATTGGTGGAGAACGATACTGTCAAAAGTTGGCAGGAACAACAAATTAACTGTATTGTAGTAACAAGTAACGAACTTTTACAACGACTTGCCGATGCGATGCTATCATTAGAGAATAGCAGAACAAAAGAACAAATAGCTTACTGGCAACAACAATGCACATGGTGTGTTGCCAGTGAAAGAATCGCTTCACTCGCAAAAAAGTTAAGTATTGAAAATATTCTCGTCTGTGACGGGGCAAGCAATAAAGCAATTGGCGATGCCTTGCAACAAAAATGGAAAGCACAATGACCAATAAAAACTCAGAAGCAGGAAAAAAATCAGATAATAAGCCAGTTGAAGCTTCTTCTGACGTGAATGCAAATAAACTCAACGATGATAAAGCGTCTATTAAGTCAGATGATAGTTCAGGAAAAGCTACGTCTTCTCAAACTGCATCTTCTCAAGTGAAACCCTCTAAAGTCTCAGCAGCTAAAAACACCTCTTATAAAACGAGTACTAAAACGTCGACTAAAAGCGTTAGTAAAACCCCTGTTTCTAAAATTGCTGTATTGTCATTGTTGCTGGCCTTAGTTGCCATTGCCGGTTTAGTTGTGGGTTATTTAACGATACAAAAACAACAAAGCATAGTGGTTGCGGCATTAAAAAAAGAAAATAATGATACATTGAAAGACTACCAAGAGCGCTTTAAAAAAGGCTTAAAAGCTCAACAAGTAGATTTTAATCAACAGATAGAACAAACAGCTACTTCATTGAATTCAAGTATAGAAGCTTCACGTAAAAGGGAGCTTTCAGCCCTTATTGCTAACGTAGAGCGATTACAAAAAAGTGTCGAAAAACAGCAACCAGCAGATTGGCTAATTCATGAAGCAGAATATTTAATTCGAATTGCAAGTCGTTCTTTATGGATGGAAAAAGATACCACGGCGACAATTAATCTACTAAATGATGCAGATTCACGTTTAGTTGAATTAAATGCACCTTCTTTATTACCTGTTAGACAACTAATACATGAAGATATAAAAGCGCTAGAAGCTATGCCTCATCTCAACACAGATGAAGTTGTGCTGTCGTTAATGGCCTTAAGTAAAGGGATTGCAAAGCTTCCTTTAAATTTTGAAAATTTATCTCAGGAAGAACAAGTAGAAGAGTCACTAGCTTTGTCTGACAATGTTAGCGACTGGCAAACTAACTTATATAAATCTTGGCAGAAATTTTTCAATGACTTTATTCGAGTTCGCCACAGAACAGGTGATATAGAACCGCTTATGTCACCGCAGCAGCAAGTGAATTTAAAACAAAATTTAGCGCTAAAAGTACAGTTAGCTATTTGGGCTGCAAGTCAGCGTAAATCGGAACTATACAGCGAAGCTTTAATAGATATTCAGCTTTGGTTGAATACCTATTTTGATATGACAGAACCGAGTAATAAAAAGTTTTTAACTGATATTCTTGAGTTAAAAGAGAAAAGAGTGAATTACAATTATCCTACTGATTTAACTGCATTAACAGGTATCCGAAAAGTCCTTAAAGAAAGAACCTTATTACTGGAACCATCTTCTAAAATAGTTCCAGAACTAGAAGTAGTTCAAGAAAACAACAGCAAGAAAAAAGATGTAAAAGAACAGGATAAGGCCAAAGCGACGAAAGAAGAAGGCTCTGCATTGCCTCTTGAGAATGCGATTAAAGAAAGTGATAAAACAGATTTAGAACATGACCACCCTCAAGTTTCTGCGATAGATGAGGCTACTTTATGATCCGATTCATTGCCATAATTGTTCTATTTTTTGCAGTCTTAGCCTTTAGTCCTTTGCTCATTGATGAAAAAGGCTACATTCTAATTTCTATTGCCGATCATATATATGAGCTAACTATCTACACGGCAATTTTTTGGCTTGCGACCATTACCGTTGCTGGAATGCTGCTTTACAAAGTTACCAAAAAAGGTTTTAAGTTTAGTTTTAAGTTATGGGATAGTGTTGTTTTTGCCAGTAAACGCAAAGGGATAGCAACCTTTAATAAAGGCCTTGGTTCATATCTATTGGGCGACTATGAAAATGCAGAAAAGCTTTTCTCTAAAAGTG
The DNA here is from genome assembly GCA_049607625.1 of Colwellia sp. Lineage (GTDB taxonomy): Bacteria > Pseudomonadota > Gammaproteobacteria > Enterobacterales > Alteromonadaceae > Colwellia. The sequence goes on along the minus strand of JBMYWR010000036.1, from coordinate 1,892 downwards.
CAAAACCCTCTCAACGACCGCAAAGTGCTTATTTATTAGCTGCATGTGCATCAGCCAATCAAAACTTGGATGAAAAAACCAACCAGTATTTAGACTTGCTTGATGTAGAAAGTGATAAATTTGATAAGGGTGATCTAACCGGCTTATTGGTAAAAATAAAGTTATTGATGGATCAAAATAGTGATGAATCGAACCAAAAGGCACGCGCTATTATTGATGAAAATCACCGACAGATTGGCCATGAGTACCGTTTATTATCATTAGAAATATTATTATGTATAGCTGAAAGAAGGTTTGAAGCAGCTATTGAAAATTTGCCAGCGGCAAGAAAGCATAAAAAAATTAATGAAGAAACGGTTAATTTATGGGAAAAAGAAGCATTTTATGGAATGTTCAATGACAAAATAATCCGCTACGATCAAAATGCTTTAACCAGTTATTTTGAAGGATTAGGCCGTAAAATTAAAAGTAGAGAAACTATTTTGTTTGCTTATTGTAAAACACTTGCAGAGCATAATATTAACAAACCACTCGTTGATTTAATTTTACCTTTATTGAAAAAACAGCCTAGTAAGTCTTTTTTCGAATTATTACGCACGCTTCCTATTAAACAGGGCGATGCTTTGATTTCAGTGGTTCAAAAACACTTACAAAAAGACAGTAAAAATACTCAATGGCTCAGTTGTTTAGGGCACTTAGCTTTAATGAGTGAGCAGTGGGTATTAGCGGAGAAGTCCTTCAGAAGCCTATTAAAACTAGAAGTAAAAGGTAATGAACTACCTTATTCAAAATACGACATACAAGGCCTAGCCTGCGCTTTATCCGAACAGTCACAACATCAACTAGCAAACGAAATGTGGCTTAAATATTCAAATATGTAGAATTTTCGACGAGTTAGGGGGTAAGGAAAACTAGAAAGCTAGAAAGCTGAGTGCTTGAAAGCTTGAAAATGGAGTGTTCGACAATACCGTCACTCTAACGTTTTCTTGGGGGAATCTATTTTACCTCAGCTAATTAGACAGTAGCGATCTCATCGAATTACACAGATTGTGCGAATTAAGGCACTTTTTTGGGGAAGGTCAAGAAACTAGCTCGTTTTGCCCGCAGTTTCAAAAAAGCCGGAATAAATCACTTTTGTAGGAGCGTGCTTTAGCCGCGATCTCTTGTGTCTTATTTCCTAGTGAAATTATCACCACAGAGACCTCCGAGAGGCTTAGCCTTTCACCGAGAAAAGAAGGAACATTTTATCGCTATTCCTCTGTGTAGCGCAGCGCCTCTGTGCCCTCGGTGGTAAAACAGGGTTTGTGTTTAGACCATTAAAAAACAAGAACTTCGTGGCTAAAGCCGACTCCTACAGTTTCAATAACCTCCGGAATAAATTACTGTTGTAGGAGGGAACTTGTTCGCGAATTTTTTTAACAAACACAAACACAAACACAAACACAAACACCAAGAGCTTCCCGAATAAATTCAGTCCTACAAGTGCCAAGAGCTCACCTTCAAGCTTTCTAGCCTTCAAGCCTTTTAGCTTTTGTCTTTAACCTTGTCCCTTTCTAAATATAAGCAAAAGCGTCTGCAAACATGTGCTCAACTAGAGCACCTTTTGCACTGAAATCGGTACGAATTGCACCCACCATTTCAAAGCGACCGGCTAAATAAATATCGTAAATACTTAAATCTTCAATATCTTGCATAGCAACTTGATGTACTAAACCTGTTTTACCTTGCCAATCGTCGTTAGCGTTTTCTACTACAGGGATAAAGTGTCCATTAGCTAACTTACTCACTGTTTCAGCTGTTTTTTCAAGCTCATAACAGGCACTTTCTTCTCTTAGGCCCCAGTAAACAATAACTTCTCGCTTGTCGTTTGTTTCGACCAGATATTCAAACAT
>JBMYWR010000035.1:0-24494 GCA_049607625.1 Colwellia sp. | reverse complement strand
CTTCCCTTATACTTCTAACTTATTTCTTTAATTACCACCGTGTATGGCTTAATATATACATATCTTTGGGGACTTCTCCTCTACTATTTATCTCTTTGCATTCAGGATTAGAAACATGAGCGCTTTATCTTTATCTCCCGTTATTATGTGTGGTGGCAGTGGCACACGTTTATGGCCACTTTCTCGTGCGCAGTTTCCAAAACAGTTTTTACCTTTGGTAAACGACACCTCTATGCTTCAAGATACGCTGGCGCGTGTTCCGTCAGGGCAAGATTCGGCGGTATTTATTTGTAATGAAGATCATCGCTTTTTAGTGGCTGAACAAGTTAAGCAATCGCATTGCAAACACCCGCGTATTTTACTTGAGCCAGAAGGGCGTAATACGGCTCCTGCCGTTGCTTTAGCCGCGTTAAATGCGGTGCAAAATGGTGAAGATGCGTTGCTGTTAGTGCTTGCTGCTGATCATGTTATTAAAGATGAAGCCAAATTCCATCAAGCGATTGAAATCGCTACAAAAGCGGCAAACCAAGGTAAGTTAGTCACCTTTGGTATTGTGCCAACCCATGCAGAAACAGGTTATGGCTATATTAAACAAGGCAACGCTAATGAAATGGGTAGTGCCGCTGTAGAGCAGTTTGTTGAAAAGCCTAATGCTGAAACGGCTGAGCAATATTTAGCTTCGGGTGAGTATTTATGGAATAGCGGAATGTTTCTATTTAAAGCTTCTCGTTACATTGAAGAATTAAAGAAATTTAGACCTGATATTTTAACTGCCTGTGAAGCAGCCATGAGCGATGCTAAGCAAGATTTTGATTTTGTAAGACCACAAAGCGAGAGTTTTTTAGCTTGTCCTAGTGAGTCGATAGATTATGCGGTAATGGAAAAAACAACAGAAGCCGTTGTTGTATCACTTGATGCAGGCTGGAGTGATGTTGGTTCTTATTCAGCGTTATGGGAAGTGTGTGACCAAGACGAACAACAAAATGTGATTAAAGGCGATGTTATAGCGCATAACACCACGAACAGTTATTTACATAGTCAAAACAAGTTAATCGCCACGTTAGGTGTTAATAACTTAGTGGTTATTGATACCCCAGATGCAGTATTAATTGCTGATAAAGACCAAGTACAAGATGTTAAAAACATCGTTAATGAATTAAAAGATAAGCAACGTTCTGAAAGAACACTTCATCGTGAAGTTTACCGCCCTTGGGGTAAATACGATAGTGTTGATAACGGCGAACGTTTCCAAGTAAAACGTATTACGGTTAACTCTGGCGCTAAGCTGTCAGTACAAATGCATCACCACCGTGCAGAGCACTGGATAGTTGTTTCAGGTACAGCGAAAGTAACCATTAATGAAGAAACAACATTAGTAAGCGAAAACCAGTCGGTATATATCCCTATTGGCGCAGTTCATTCTTTAGAAAACCCAGGTAAATTACCTTTAGAAATGATTGAAGTTCAATCGGGTAGTTATTTAGGTGAAGATGATATTGTTCGTTTTGAAGATAAATACGGAAGGGCGTAGGTCAAGACCCAAGCCCGTTTTGCCCGCAGATTAGCGCAGGTGAGACAAGGTAAAGGTAAGACATAAGAACGTTTTTACCACAGAGTTCACAGAGGCGCTACGCTACACAGAGGAAGAACGATAGAATTTTTCTTCTTTTCTCGGTGAAAGGCGCAGACTCTCGGTGACCTCTGTGGTGATAATTTTACTAAGGCTTACATCACAAGAGATCGCGGCTAAAGCACGCTCCTACAAAAGTGATTTGCCTCGGTTTAATCAAAGGTTTTGTATTTGTTGCTCTTACCCTAAAAGGTCTAGTCTCTTGACCTTACCCAAAAGAGGTCTTAATTAGCGTAATCTGCGTAATTCGATGAGATCGCTAGTCTCTAATTTGTTGATAAAAAGTAAGTTTTCACAAAGAATACAGGTCAATTAAAAAGGTCAAAATATAATGAATAAATCTACATCATCAAGTTCTGCATCCCTCGAAAATGGCACCTCGAAACTTACCTGTTTTAAAGCTTATGACATTCGAGGCAAGTTAGGTGAAGAGCTTAATACAGATATTGCCTATAGAATTGGTCGTGCATTTGCACAGCATACCGGTGCTAAAGAAGTCGTTGTAGGTGGTGACATTCGCTTAACGAGTGAAGAGTTGAAGTTAGCACTAGCTAACGGCTTAATGGACGGCGGAACGAATGTTATCGATTTAGGCTTAGCAGGTACCGAGCATATTTATTTTGCGACAAGTCATTTAAAATGCGATGGTGGTATCGTGGTTACAGCAAGCCACAACCCGATTGATTATAATGGCTTAAAACTGGTAAGAGAAAACTCTAAGCCGATTAGTGGTGACACTGGGCTATTTGCTATTCAGGCACTCGCAGAGGCAAATGACTTTGCTGATGTCACTAATAAAGGCACTTTATCGCAACATGATATCAGTGAAGCTTATACAGCGCATTTACTCACTTATATTAAGCCAACTAACATAACGCCATTAAAACTTGTTGTTAACGCAGGAAATGGCGCTGCCGGTCCAGCACTAGATGCCATTGAAGCGGCTTTTAAAACTTTAAATGTACCTGTTACATTTATTAAAGTTCACCACGAGCCAGATGGTAACTTCCCTAATGGTATTCCTAATCCTTTATTAGTAGAGAACCGCCACGCAACCCGTGACGCTGTTGTTGAACATGGCGCAGATATGGGCATAGCATGGGATGGCGATTTTGACCGTTGTTTCTTGTTTGATGAGCATGGTGAGTTTATTGAAGGCTACTATATCGTTGGCTTACTCGCTGAAAACTTCTTAGCAAAACAAAACGACCCTTCTAACAAAGCCAAAATTATTCATGACCCGCGCTTAACGTGGAACACAATTGATATTGTGGAAAAAGCTGGCGGAGAAGCGATTCAAAGTAAAACCGGTCATGCGTTTATAAAAGAGCGTATGCGTAGTGAAGATGCAATATATGGCGGAGAAATGAGTGCCCATCATTACTTTAAAGATTTCTTTTATTGCGACAGCGGCATGATCCCTTGGTTACTTATCGCAGAGCTGGTTTGTTTACGTAAAAAGCCTCTTTCTAGTTTAGTCAAAGCACGTATTGAAGCTTATCCATCGTCTGGCGAAATTAACAATAAACTTGCTGATCCTAAAGCTTCTATCGCGAAAGTACTGTCGCACTATGAATCTCAAGCACTTGTTTTTGATGACACCGATGGTATTAGTTTAGAATTCGACTTATGGCGCTTTAACTTGCGATCAAGTAATACTGAGCCTGTGGTTCGTTTGAATGTTGAGTCGAAAGGGGATACGCAGTTAATGGAACAAAAAACGTCAGAGATACTGACGCTTTTATTGAGTTAGAAATAAAATTTAAGCTATCAGGCTAAGGATTTAAGTCTAAAGGTTGAATCTCGAATGGTTTTATCGAGAGTGGAGTAGAAGGAGGCGCTATTACTAATGGCTGTACTTCCTCTATTTCAACTTTAGTTTCGAATGCTAGTGACTCTTTTTTTGCCTGAGTATCGTTTTCAGCGAGTATATCAGCTTCTTTCTCTTTAACTACCTTACTTGCTACTTTTACCGATTCCTTCTTGGCTATTTTACGTCTAACCAGTGGGCTGTCATACAGTGAAGAAAGCGGAACAAGCTCTATATTATGAGCGGCCAATGTAGGAATAAGCTTTGTTAAAACCTTTACTGTTTCAGGGTGTGGGTGTGCAATAGCAATGGCCGTTTGGTGCTTTTTAGCAGCAGAAACCAGTGTATTAAATTGTTTGCTGATATAGGCATCTGATAATTGGTTATCTAAAAATACGCGCCTTTCTTGTACGGGAACCCCTAAATGCTTGGCAATCTCTCCTGCTTTAGAATGCGCACTGGTTTTACTATCTAAAAAGAACAGATTGTTGCTCTTCAAAAAATGCATTGTCCATGCCATGTGCGAAATAGACTGGGTTAAATAACTGCCCATGTGGTTATTGATGCCAATGGCAAAAGGGATTTCACGGTATGACTTTTCTAAACTTTCATGAATTGTTCTTTTGGTCATATCTTTGGTTAAAGCACCAGGACCTAAGTCTGTTCTGTTTTGCGATTCCATAGGAATATGCAAAATAACATCGTCTTGTTGTTCATAAGCTTTTAAGGCGAGTTTTTTACCGTAAGGGGTATGAGGCAGAACCGAGTAGGTAATATTCCCTGGTAATGTAAGAGCGTGTTTGTCGGTGTAACGATAACCAATATCGTCAATAACAATAGCTACTTTATATTTAGCTGGCGTGCTGACGCTATTTAACGAGTCAGATGTTGCTTTGCTATTGGCAAACGCATGTTGCGAAGTCAGCAAACTAGCAAATAACCCTGTCGTTAAGCCGGTAACTAAATAGGTTCTTTTAAATTGTTTGTTCAATAAATGTTTTATCTTTATCATGTTTACTTGCTCCCTCAAGCAATACTTCTTTTTTATTTTTATCGGCACCAAAGTTTAGGGTTAACCGCTTTACCTTGATGGCGAATTTCGAAATAAACACCAGGTTGCTCTTGTCCACCACTTTGCCCAACCAAGGCGATGGTTTCACCTGTTTCTACTCGTTCACCGACTGATTTAAGTAACGTTTGGTTATGAGCATATAAGCTCATGTAGCCATTACCGTGGTCAATAACCGTAAGTAATCCGTATCCTTTAAGCCAATCTGCAAACAAAATGGTACCGTTATGAATGGTTTCTACAGGTCGGCCTATTGGTGCGGTCATAAATACACCTTTCCATTTTAAATAACCTGTTTTTCTTGTACCAAACCGATGACGAACTTTACCTTGCACTGGCCATGCAAGTTTACGCTTTAGTTTACTTAGGCCCATTAAATCAAACTCGGCTTGGATTAAAGCTTCTAGTTTTTGTAAGGCATAATTTAAGTTACTTTCTTCGGTGTTTAACTTGGCTAATTGTTCATTGCTTGAAAGCAGTTTTTTGTTCAACGACTGCAATGTTTTACTTCGTTTCGCTTTTGTTCCAGCTAGACGTTTTTTTTGTGTGAGCTGTGTTTGCTCAAGCTCTTTTAAAGTTTCAATCTCATCTTGGTGTTGGGCGGTTACAGCCAGTAAATCGGCAAGGGTATTTTGAAATTGTTCAATCTCTTTCATTCGAGCTTGATTCAAATACTGATAATAACTAAGCGAGCGTTGAATTTTTTCACTTTGATCTTGATTCAGTAGTAGCTTTAAATAATCGTGGTGACCTGTAGTGTAAGCACTTCGAAGCTGTTGTCCTAAGAGACGCTCTTGCTCTTTTTTTTCTGCTTGAAGTTGTCTTTTGCGCTTACTTAATTTAACAATGGTAGCTTGGGTAGACTTTAAACTATCTTTGGTTTCATTGATTGACTTGGCGACTTTTGCGATAGCTAAATCATCACTTTTAAGTTGTTTCTCAAGAGCTGTTCTTTGTTTGGTACCTTGGAATATATTATCTTTTTGCGCTGCAATCGCTTTATGGATATCGTTTAAGCGCTTTTGATTAGCAAGCTTTTCTTGTTCGTTTTGTTGGGAAGTAGCTTGATTTGCAGAAAGTGGTAAAGAGGAAAGAGAACCAAAAGTAATCGCTAAAACTAAAATTTGAGATAGCATCGTTTTAGCTCTGGATAGTGAGCTAGACAGGAGAACTTTCGTTTTATTAAATGTGTGTATAAAAGGTTTCATTATAATTATTATTTTATCAAGGTATCGCCAACCACATGTGACGATACAATGATTTCATTCTATACAGTTAATACAATAAATACATTAACAATTTACAACATTTTTGTCTTTACGAGCTTTAAGCGAGCTAGTTATAGCTGGTCATCTAATTGCATTAAAACAGTACCTGTCATTTCTGTTGGCTGTTTCATACCCATTAAATGTAAAATAGTTGGTGAAATATCGCTTAATGCACCGGTTGCTGCTGGCGTTGCTTTACGACCAACATAAATAAGTGGTACAGGTTCACAGGTATGAGCGGTGTGAGCTTGACCTGAGCTCGTATCAACCATTTGTTCAGCATTACCATGATCTGCTGTAATTAAACATTCGCCACCAAAAGTTTGTAATGCTTCAACAACACGACCCATAGAGGTATCAACGGCTTCACAGGCTTTAACTGCCGCATTGAAATCACCGGTATGGCCAACCATGTCACCATTTGGGTAATTACAAACGATAAAGTCGTGTTCACCACTTTTAATGGCATCAACAAGTTTGTCTGTTAGGTCTTCTGAGTTCATTTCAGGTTGTAAGTCGTAAGTAGCAACACTTGGAGAAGGTACTAAAATTCTTTGTTCACCCTCAAACAATTCCTCTTTACCGCCACTGAAGAAGAAAGTAACGTGGGCATATTTTTCTGTTTCAGAAATTCTAAGCTGGGTTTTATTATGGTTTTGTAACCACTCGCCCATAACGTTATTAAGTACTTCAGGAGCAAAAGCGCAGTCTGCTTTTATATCGGCAGCATATTGTGTAAGCATGACAAAGCTTGATAGTTTTGGCGTTGTTTTACGCGTAAAACCATCGAAATTAGCTTCGGTGAAACAACGACTAAATTGACGAGCACGGTCGGCTCTAAAGTTCATAAAGATTAACGCATCATTATCGTTAATTTTAACCGTATTACCTTGTGGGGTGGTAATTGCAGTAGCACCAACAAACTCATCGTTTTCATCTCGGGCGTATGCTGCTTCTAGTGCTTCTACAGAATTACTGTATTGATGTAAACCTTCGCCTTCAACCATAAGATTGTATGCGGCTTCAACTCTATCCCAACGTTGGTCGCGGTCCATTGCATAGTAACGACCTACAATTGAAGCAACTTGGCCTTCACCCGTACCATCATTAAATAATGTTTTGAATTTGTTTTCAGCTTTTTCTAGAGAAGCTTTAGCACTTCGAGGCGGAGTGTCGCGTCCATCAAGAAAAGCATGCAAGTATATTTTAGTTGCGCCACGTTGTTTGGCTAAATCAATCATGGCAAATATATGATCTTCATGGCTATGAACGCCACCAGGAGATAATAAACCAAAAATATGTACCGCACCGTTTGCTGCGTTTGCTTTGTCTACTGCATTACATAACGTTTGGTTATGCCCGAATTCTCCATCTTCAATGGCTTTAGTGATTCGTGTGAAGTCTTGGTAAACAATTCGACCAGCACCTAAGTTAACATGACCTACTTCGGAGTTACCCATTTGTCCGTCTGGTAGGCCTACCGCCATGCCTGATGTTTGAATTAACATATTAGGGTAGTTTGCTTTTAAGTTATCAAGGTTTGGCGTATTGGCGTGATGAATAGCATTCGACTCTGGGTTTTCACGGTAACCCCAGCCATCTAAAATAATAAGTACCGTTGGTTTTTTATGGTCTGCTACTTGTGTCATTACGTTAATCCTATGATGAGGGAACTGCAAAAGCTTAGCCTAAAGCTTTGGATTTAGTTTTAAAAAATATCGAATGTTTATATTGTACACACTCGCTTGTTAATATTCACTATTGAAATATTTCAGTGTGGGTTTCAAAGGGGATAAATAAAAAAGCTTGAAGGGTAGAATGCTCGAAAGCTAAAAGGCTCGAAAGCTTGAAGGTGGAGTTTTTTGCACTTGTAGGGGGCCGCTTTAGCCACGAAGCTTTGGTTCTAGTAGTTCAAAAGATAGAACGTTTTTGCCACAGAGGCGCTGCGCTACACAGAGGAAGAACAAAAAGATCGCGGCTAAAGCACGCTCCTACAAAAGTGATTGATCTGGTGCTTGTTGAACTTGTAGGACTGAATTTATTCGGGAAGCTCTTGGTATTTGTATTTCTTAAGAAAATTCGCGAACAAGTTCGCTCCTACAAAAGATACTTGCCCAAGCCCGTTTTTACCACAGAGGGCACAGAGGCGCTGCGCTACACAGAGGAAGACAAAGAGATCGCGGCTAAAGCACGCTCCTACAAAAGTGATTTACCCCGGTTTAATCAAGGTTTGTATTTTTTGTTCTTACCCAAAAGAGGTCTTAATCTGCGTAATTCGATGAGATCGCTAGTGTCTAATTCGTTGTAATCTTAAGTACCCAATCCACATTAAAAACAGGCAATAAAAAAGCGAAGGTATTTTCATACGCTTCGCTTTTTAAGGTGGGTTATAAAAGTGCTAGTGAATCATTAACCTTTTAAACCACATTTATTATCTAACCAGTTAATTAACTCTGAATAAAAGATATTTTTATGTTCAGGGAATAAAGTGTCTGAGAAATGATCAGCATCTTCAAGTTCTACATATTTATGATCTTTATTGAGGTCTTCAAGCTTTTCAACAAATTGACGACTGTGTTTAACAGGTACGCGTCCATCGATGTCACCATGGATAACAAGAATTGGTACATTTACTTTTTCAACTTGCGCTAAAGGTGAAACACCTTTAATCGTTGGGCGTTGAAGCTCGCGAAGGTAAATATTGTCGTTAAGCGTCGCATTGATACGATTTAAGTCACTTACACCAGCGCCTGCAACGGTACACTGATAAATGTTATTTTCGCGCATTGAACCTGCAAAAGCTGCGTAACCACCGTAGCTCCAGCCAAACATTGCTAGCTTATCTTTTGTTGCTAAACCTTTCTTAACAAGAAATAAAGCCGCATCGTCTAGATCGTCTTGCATCGTTAAACCCCAATTGAAGTCTCCTGCAATCCAGTGATCTAAACCATAGCCTGTTGAACCACGGTAATTAGGCTGAATAACAAGGTAGCCTTGGCTCGCTAATAATTGTGACCATTCGTCAAATACAACGGCGTCACGCACCCAAGGACCACCATGTGGCATAACCACAACAGGGAAAGGTTTCTTGCCCTTTGGAATGGTTACATAGGCTTTAATTTTTCTGCCATCGCGTGCTGTATAAGAAATATATTTAACTTTCGCTAAATTGTCTTCAGTAAGGAGCGGTAATCTTTCACCTAATTTATCAAGCTTCTTTTTATCTGTAATGAGGTAATAGCTGCCAGAGTCTAAATTAGAGCTTGTTCTTACCACTAAAGCATCGTCGTTATCTGAACGACTAATAACATCTATTTCTTTATTTGGGAATAAAGGTACAAGACTCTCATATAAAGCTTGTTCAGCAGGGTCGGTAAAGTATCGTGTAAAAGCTTTACTTGTATAATGGTAACCTGTTACATCTTGGTTTTTATTATATAAAACACCACCTACATCAACAGATTTCAAACCAAACATTCTTTCAGAAAGCTCCTTGGTTTCAAGGTCGTATAGATATATGCCTGATTTGTCTTGGTTATTACTCGCTACGATGTAAATTTTATTCGGGTGTTCTTTTGAAAAGCCGGCAAACTCAAAGTTACCCCTGTTTTTGGGCGAGTTTTGGTGGACTAGTTGCCATTCATCATCACCCTTTTTACGGGCAAAAAGGTCAATGGTGTCATCAGATGTGTTCCAACCTGATGCAACTCTAATTTCGCCATCATAATCGGCTTCAAAACCTTGGTTAACTTTAGTATTACCACGCATAATGGTGACACTTTTACCTGTGCGAACGTTGTAACGAATAACATCAGGAATGCGGTTTCTGTTAACATCTGTTTGCGCTAAGATTTCGTCTTCAGAGCTTTGAAATTTACTAATTAAAGAGAAACCTGCGATTTTTTTGCTTTTAGTTGGCATTAACCACTTGCCTTTACCGTCGGCGTCAGTAATTGCAAATTGATTTACCCAGCGTCTGTAACCATTGCTTTCTAATATTTGGCGAAAGCTTACGCCAATTTTATCGTTATTTAGCCATGTTACGCTAGATACCATCATTTTGGCAGCGCCAAGCGTTACAGGCTTTTTATTTAAATCTCTTGTGTCTCTAATGTCGATGACATAGTCACCATTTTTAGTTGTAGCGCGTAAAATAGCGACTTTAGTACCATCGTCTGAAACCGATACACTGCGTATTACCGGCATCATGGTAAAAGCATCTAATGGGATACTTGCTTGGCTATTTGCTGGCGCTTGTTCAGCAACACTGGTAAAAGATGACATTACCAATAGAGCAGATAAAAGTATTTTTTTAGTCATATTCATTCCTTTTTTAATTAAAAAAAATGACCTCGTAAGAGGTCATTTTATTATTCCGTTATCAATTAAAAGTTTGCTTTAAAGTTGATAAATGGTGTGCGACCAAATGTATCGTAACCAACACCTAGTGGAACGTTGTTGTTAGAAGCTAAGCCACTACCATCAACTAGTGGTGGAGCCTCATCAAATACGTTGCGAACACCTACGTTAATGCGGAAGTCATCTGTACTCCAGCTAACTGACATATCATGTACGAAGTAATCTGTTGTTTGTGCAATAGGACGACATAATAGTGGTTCAGTTTTAGCATCGTCTACCCATAAACCAGCACAGCTTGGTTCATTAGCACTGAAGCCATAATCGTAGCCATTTTCATTATCGTTAACCCAGTCAGGTTCACCTGCGCCAATGAAACGAGTCATCCAGTTAAAGCTGTAATCATCGTAAGTTAACGCGAATCTTGCAGATGCACGCCATTCTGGAACGGTAGGCTCACCTAAGTTGTCATCAACAGTACCTAAAACATCGTATAATGCTTCAGTCATTTGTGTTGCTTGTAAATCAACTACGATATCAACACCCTTATCACCAAAAAGTAACTCTTGGCTGAAGTAAATGTTGTAATCGTAACCTTTAGATGTTTCTAAACCAGCGTTAATGAATGAACCATCCATGTTACTGATTTGACCGTTTGAATCACGACCAACACGGCTACAGAAAGCTGGGTTACCGTCAGCACTGTAACATTGGTCGATACTGTAAGCAGAACTAGGCTCAGAGATTGAGTTAGTAATTTCAATATCGAAACGCGTAACAGACATTGTTAAATCAAACGCATCAGTGAACGGTTGTTCGAAGATAAATCCGTAAGTTTTAGCGATAGAAGTTTCTTCTGCAAGCGTAGTAGAACCACCAGTGGTTACTTCTGCTGAACCTGTGGCTGTAAACTTCTCAGTACCATTTTGACCTAAACCAAGCGACGTTGGATCTACACCATCAGCCACACACGCGTCCATTGTACCTTGGCTACGTGTATCTTGAGTTGGGTCATATGAATCTGGAGCTGTTGGATCAAGCGGGTCACTTACACGGGCATCGCCAGATACAACACATGGATCGGTAACTGTGTTAAAGCCAGATGTTCCTTCTAAGAAACGTTCACGTAAGTTAGGAGCACGGTAAGAAGTACCTTGTGTACCACGAACTGTAAACCAATCTACCGGACGGTAAACTGCTTTTAAGCTGTAAGTGCTAGCAGCATCGTAGAAGCTTTCTTTGGTGATACGACCACCAACAGTTAATGATAGCTCTTCAATACCTGGTTGACCTTTAATTAAAGGTAAATCTATTTCAGTGAAAACCTCTTGTAAGTTACGAGAACCGTTAGCGCCTTTATCTGAGAACCAACCCCAAAGCTGACCTTCAGTTGCAACTTCATTATTCTCACTCTTAATTTCGTCACGACGGTATTCAACACCGATAAGACCTGCAACAACTTCGTTGTTCCATGGTAAAGTGAAGAAGTCACCACCGGCAAAACCGTTCACAACTAATTGGTTTACATGTGTATCTGCAATTCTGTCAGACATTACATAGCCGTACTCTGCATCTGTTAAAGTACCGCCACCTGTTTGATAAATATTATCAGCGAATAAGTTAATAGGTACACAGCCATCTGTGCCATCGCCACAAGTTACAGAACCATCAGCGTTAAGAACAGATGTATCAAGTGAATGAACTAATTTAGATTCATTTACACCACGCGTAACATATTTACCATCAGAGGCACTGTAAGAAACGTATGCATCGTAGTACCAGTTTTCCAACCCAATGCCTTCAAGTGCTGTTAAATCACCAGTTATACCTGTAACAAAGCGGTATTGTGAAACGTCAACTTGGTGTGTGTCTCTGTCGCCACGAATGTTGATAATAGGCTGTACATCTAAGTCACCACCTGGGCCAAAACCTAAAACACCGAAACAGTCGATACCATTTAAGCCTTGTGTGTTACAAGGGTTGTATGGGTTGCTTGCGCCAACAGTTTGGAACATTTGCGCGCCTGGTGAGAAGGTATCAGAGTTACGTTGTGCGTATAATGCGTCAAAGTAAACTTGTGTGTCGTTGTCGTCTTGGAAGTTGTACTCACCATTGGCAACTAATGAAACACGTTCGTTTTTACCTAAGTAATCACCTGATTGGTAGTAATCTGATTGTTGGAAAGCATAACGAGGATCTTGGAAGTCAAAATCTTTGTAGCCGTCCATATCGCTACCATCTACTGGTCCGTCTGGGAAAGCTGTATCGTCAATACCATCACCATTTGAATCACCACCAACCCAGTTAGGAAGAAGGCCAATATACTGTGTAGGAACTGAAGATTCACTCCAGCTAGGAATACCTGTGTTAGTAAAGCCAGGTGTGTTGTATACAGAACCCCAGAAACCGTTATAAATATACATACGGTTTGTTAATGGGAAAATATCACAGTTGCTTTCGCCACCAACTACTGGGCCAATGTCACCGTAACGGCTGTATTTATTGCCTGCTTTATCTTCAGACATAACTTGCTCACAACCTTTTGTGAATGGGTTTTGAGCACGAGATTGAGATTCTCTGTTAGTGTATTCAGCACCAACAGTGATAAAACCATTGTCGGTTGTTGTACCATACATAGCAGATAAAACAGATTCTTGACCACCGCCACCTTTAGGTGCGTTGATTGAACCTTGTATTTCGAAACCTTCAACATCTTGTCTTAAGATAACGTTCGCAACACCAGCAACAGCATCTGAACCGTATACAGCAGAAGCACCGTCATATAAGTTTTCGATACGTTCAATCATTACACCAGGGATTAAGTTTAAATCTGGTGAAGTTGGAGCGCCACCAACACCTGCTGGAGCCATACGACGTCCGTTAATTAATACTAATGTACGGTCTGCACCTAAGCCACGGAAACCGATTGTTGCAGAGCCTGGACCGTTATCTAGTACGTAACCACCAAAAGTGTTATCGATTTGAGAACCAGCCGCTTGGTTTGTAGACTGTAACATGCCAGAAGCATCAAAAAGACCTAATTCACGCGATACATCACCCGTGATAATTTGAACAGGAGATGCATTTGAAAATTCTGCACGACGGATACGAGAACCCGTTACAGTAATTTTTTCAACATCTTCTTCTAGTAAATCTTCTTCAAGACCGTCACTTTCGACAGCTGCTTTTTGAACAGCTTGTTCATTTTGATCCTCAACTTCTTCTAAGTCGGCAGCTGTAGCGTATGCTGGTGCCGATAAAGCACCTGCAAATAACGCTAAGCGTATTGCATGGCTCAATTTTGTTGTTTCTATCATGTATTACCCTTAATTTAAGTATGTTTTTTTACAATTTATATTCTCTGTTACATTCTTGAGATGTTTGTTACTTTTTTTACAGTTTATTTACAAATTGTGCGTAGTCTAATATATCAAAATTGCAAGTAATTACAAATATCATTACCTCTTATAAAACAGTGTGTTGCGGGCTTTGTTGTTTTTATGTACAAAAAAAGGGCTATTTAATTAAATTAAATAGCCCTTTTGAAAAGAAATATATTTTTACAGATTGTTAACAGGTAAAACCTAAATTCATCGCATCAAGCATTTTTAGCCATAAACCGCGTTTACCATCATTATTATCCGCGTTCACTAAAGCTTGATGTGTAAATCGAACACCAAACCATCTAAAAGGCTCAGGTGCCCAAGGCATAGGCTTTTTGGTAACAAAATTCATTTTAAGAATATCGCTAGGCTGATAACCTAAAAGCTCAATACCTATACGTGCGCCAAATCGTGATGGACATACACCTAAACCTGTATAACCGACAGCCCAAGCGACACGACCATTCCATGTAGAGCCTGGTACCATACAAAAACGTGTTGAGGTGGCGATAATACCACTCCAACGATGACTAAACTTTACACCAGCGAGTTGTGGAAAGGTTGCAAAAAACTCTTTTGATAACTGCTCAAAGGCTGCTGTTTTATCAGAATATTGAGCAAAATCGGTGCCTTTATTAAAGTAATAACGAACAGCGCCACCGCCACCCCAAGTGATACGGTTGTCTTTGGTGAGACGAGAATAATGGAACATGTTGCCATGACTACCAATAGCATGACGACTTTTAAACCAACCGATAGCATCTTGTTGTTCTTGAGTAAGTGGCTCGGTAGCAATTTGGTAATCCCACACAGGGATGGTTGCTTTATTAACTTGGCTTAAAGGGTTTTTATAAGCGTTGGTTGCCATCAATACTTTTTTACTAACGATAGAGTGACCTAAAGCCACTGAACGCATGTGTGTCTTACTATTTACTACTGGCTTACATGACTCAAGTGGCGTATTTTCGAAAATACGTACCCCCAGTTCAAGTAAAACGCGCTTTAAGCCCCAACACAGTCTTGCTGGGTCAATTACACCGTCAGCACCATTGGTTCGTAAAATACCTGCTTTGTAGGCTGGTGAATTAACAAGTGCTTGCATTTCTTTTTCATCGTACCAAGTGACATTTTCACCTTCAGCTTTTTCTTGCTCGTACTCTTTGCGCATCGCATCAACTGACCATTGCCTTGTGGCGACTTCAGTTTCGCCCACTGCTTCATGGCGAGCATCAATGTTATAGCGTTTTAAAGTTTCCAATAATTCAGCAATGTTCTTTTCACCTAGCTCATGTAACTTGTCTGCTTCACCAGGGAAGTGATGATCGGTATTGGTTTCGCCATGCGCTAAGCTTGATACAAGAAAGCCACCATTTCTGCCAGAAGAGCCATCAGCGATAAAGGTTTTTTCAATTAAAATGATGTCGAGGTCGCTTACACGCTCTTTCGCTTGTAATGCAGCCCAAAGGCCTGTAAAACCACCACCAACGATTAAAAGCTCACAGGTTTCATCTTTACCTAATGCGGGTAATACTTCAGGTTTAACGTCGGGTTGGTCGTGCCATAAAGAACAAAATTTAGAATCTTGTAAGGCGGCGATATGCTGTTCCATATACTTCTCACTACTTTTATTAGAATTTTTAAACGCGCTAAAACCACCGTTTGATTGAGCTCAAGCGATGGTTTTTATAGGGTTTACTTGATGTACCAACCCCAAGGCTCTTCACTGGTAAAGCTGGTGATTTGCTTGGTTTCAAGGTAATTATTTAATCCCCAAACACCTAATTCACGTCCAATGCCCGATTGCTTATAACCACCCCAAGGTGCTTCAACAAACGTTGGCTGTGAACAGTTTACCCAAACAATACCTGCTCTAAAGGCTTTGGCGACACGATCACAACGCTCTAAATCTTTAGACATAACAGCAGCCGCTAAACCAAAGCGAGAGTTGTTCGCCATTGCCACAGCTTGCTCTTCTGTTTTGAAAGTTTTAACACAAACGACAGGGCCAAAAATTTCTTCTTGCCATATCCAGCTGTCTTCACTCATATCGGTTAAAATAGTTGGTTCAAGGTAAAAGCCTTTGCTATGCTCGCTTGGTTTTTTGCCACCAGAAAGCAAGGTTGCACCTTCATCCACACCACGTTTAATTGCCGCTAATACTTTGTTGTATTGATCAACATTAACTAGTGGGCCTAATAAAACACCTTCTTCGTTACCTTCACCAATGGTTACTTTTTTCGCTTCTTCAATAAGACGCTCAATAAGGGCAGGGTATAAGCTTTCAGCAATGAGAACACGAGATGTTGCTGAACAAACTTGACCTTGGTTCCAGAAAATACCAAACATGATCCACTCAACAGCTTTTTCAATATCGGTATCTTCAAAAATAACCAGTGGCGATTTTCCGCCCAACTCTAAGCTTATGTTCTTAATATCTTTGGCAGCATTGGCCATAATTTTTGAGCCAGTAGGAACAGAGCCTGTAAAGGCCAGTTTATCAACGTCTTTATGATTAACAAGTGCTTGTCCTGCATCTTTACCTAAGCCCGTTACAATATTTAAAACACCTTCAGGCAAACCTGCTTCTATAGCAATTTCACCTAAAGCTAATGCCGTAAGCGGAGTAATTTCAGAAGGCTTTAATACCATAGTACAACCCGCAGCTAAAGCAGGTGCAACTTTCCATGCAGCCATTAGCATAGGGAAGTTCCAAGGAATAATGGCACCCGCTACACCTAGTGGTTCTTTAATTGCTTTAGAAGTGAATCCTGGCTCGGTTAAAGCAATGCTTTGGCCGTTATCTGTATCGAGTTCTTTGGCAAGATTTGCATAAAATTCAAATGTACCAGCAGTGTCTTCAATATCCCATTTGGCTTCAGGATAAGGTTTACCGTTATCGAGTACTTCAAGTTTTGATAATTCATCGAGACGGCGGTTAATTATGTCAGCCATTTTTTGGATGTATTCACCACGTTCAGCGCCTGACATTTTAGGCCAAGGACCATTATCAAAAGCGTCTCTTGCAGCTGCAACGGCTGAGTCTATATCTGCTTTTGTACCGGCTGGTACATGACAAATAGTTTGCTCTGTTGCAGGGTTTACTGTTTCAAACGTGTTATCACTAGCAGGTTTCTGCCACTTACCGTTGATATAAAAGCCTTGAGGTTTCATCTTACCGCCTTGTTTTTTATGCTGTTATTGTTTGTTCTAAGCGTTATTACTTGTACATTATTTTATTTGTACATTACTTTATTTGAACATTATTTTATTTGAACATTATTTTATCTGGACAAAGTGCAATGTCGTTGGTGTCGATATCTTCCAAGAGCACGCAGTGTCTTTCGGGATAAATACGCTACTACCACATTTAAACTCGTGTTCAATGGTTTTATCACCGACAATTTCTGTGCAGACAATATTACCTGTTTTTATGGTAAAAAACTCATTGTAAGGAAATTGTATTTCGCCTGTTTCTAGACCGTTAGTATTCCATACACCAGAAACAAAAGTACCACTTTCGTTGCTAAATAAAACCTTTTTTCGGTGGCCGTCTGAGGTTTCTTGCCATGCAATGGCTTTATTTTCACTTATAATGACAATACCAGAAGGTTGTTCTGTACTAGGTTGCTCATCTTCAGGTTCATAAATAACGTAAAATTTTCTTAAGTAGCCCGTTTGTTGCCACTGACAATCGTAGTCTTTAGGGATAACAAAACTTTGACCCGCTACAACGGTTTCTATCTTGCCAGTTACATTATTCTTGATGTCTACTGAGCCTTCGATAACCGTCATAAATTCATGACAAGCATAAGGGCCGGCTGCTTCAACCATATCAGTGGTGTCCCAAACACCTACATAAAGACCTAAGTCTTCATCTTCGAAATCGTCATGGCTGTGTTGAACAGGTAAGCTTGAAGCAAACATACTTTGTTCAAGTTCGTCAGCCACTTCACCAAACCCTTCAGGGTTAGCGTTAAGTTGTATAATTTTACTTTTTAACATCGTTCATTTGTCTCTATTTATTCTAATTTATTCAAAACGTAAAATGCCCAATAGCAATGGTGAAAAGCATTTAACTTATTCATTGTTATTGGGCTAACATTTTATCTGGTTAATTAGCTAGGGAAAGCAAATGAAACACCTTCACGAACGCCGCTTGAAGGCCAGCGTTGTGTAATCGTTTTACGCTTAGTGTAGAAACGAATCGCATCTGGACCGTATGCATGTAAGTCACCAAATAATGAACGCTTCCAGCCACCAAAACTGTGGTAAGCAACAGGAACTGGTAATGGTACGTTAATACCTACCATGCCTACTTGAATGTTATCAGAGAAGTAACGTGCTGCTTCACCATCACGGGTAAAGATACATGTTCCGTTACCGTATTCGTGATCGTTAATTAATTGCATTGCTTCTTGCATTGTTTTAACACGAATAACTTGTAAAACAGGGCCGAAGATTTCTGCTTTGTAGCTTTCCATTTCAGGCGTTACATCGTCAATTAATGTAGCACCTACAAAGAAACCGTTCTCAAAACCAGCCACTGTAGGGTTACGACCATCAACAACAAGTTTTGCGCCATCTTCTTGTGCACTTGTAATATGTCCGTTAACTTTTTCTTGATGAGCTTTGGTAATTACTGGACCAAAATCGTTGTTAGCGTTGCTGTAATCACCAACACTTAAACCTTTCATTGCTTCAGACATTTTAGCTACTAAAGCATCACCGGCTTCTTCACCAACGGTTACGGCAACTGAAAGCGCCATACAACGTTCGCCAGATGAACCAAATGCAGCACCAAGTAATTGGTTAACAGCGTTATCCATGTCTGCATCAGGCATTACAATTGCGTGGTTTTTCGCGCCACCAAGTGCTTGACAGCGTTTGCCATTGGCATTTGCTGTAGCGTAAATGTATTCTGCGATAGGCGTTGAACCTACGAAGCTAACAGCTTTAACACGGTCGTCGCTAAGAATTGTATCTACTGCTTCTTTGTCTCCATTTACAACGTTCATTACGCCGTCTGGTAAACCGGCTTCTTTTAATAGTTGCGCAATGAAAAGCGTAGAGCTTGGATCGCGTTCAGAAGGTTTTAATACAAACGTGTTACCGCAAACAATAGCTAATGGGAACATCCACATTGGTACCATTGCAGGGAAGTTAAATGGGGTAATACCAGCAACAACACCTAAAGGTTGGAACTCACTCCAAGAATCGATATTTGGACCAACATTTTTGCTGTGCTCGCCTTTAAGTAATTCTGGTGCGCCACAAGCGTATTCTACGTTTTCAATACCACGTTGCAATTCACCTGCTGCATCGTGAGAAATTTTACCGTGTTCTTGGCCAATAAGTTGGCAAATTTTATCGCTGTTTTCTTCAAGTAGTTCTTTAAAACGGAACATAACACGCGCACGTTTAATGGGTGGCGTATTGCGCCAAGCTGGAAATGCTTCTTCAGCTGCTGCAATTGCTTGTTCTACTGTTTGCTTACTTGCAAGGGCAACAGTTGTTGAAGACTCGCCAGTTGCAGGGTTAAATACTTGCTGAGAACGTTCAGTGTCTGCAGCATTTGTATGGATTAACTCACCGTTAATAAGGTGACCGATAAATTGTGTCATGTGTGTATCCTTGAATGTTTTTTGTTTAGTTCGTATTTAGTTCGTATTTAGTGCTTGATGAATAGGATGTCGTCATAACTTGTACAACGACACTTTTATGTTCATCTTAAAGAATGCTTAATCAGTTTCTTTAATAGACTCGCCTAACGCATTAATTAAGCTGTCTATTTCTGGTAATTCAGTAGTAAAAGGTAAACCTAGTTGAATCGTGTCTGCACCGTAACGTACATAGAAACCCTTGTTCCACATTTTCATGGCGATTTCATAAGGGCGTTTTGCAGGCTCACCCGGAGCATGTGCAATACTTAGCGCACCAGCAAAACCATAGTTACGAATATCAGTAATCAACTCATCACCTTTTAATTGGTGTAAAGCGTTTTCAAAATGTGGTGCGTTATCTTTAACACGCCCGGCTAGATTTTCGTTAGCTAATATATCAAGTGAAGCAAGCGCCGCAGCACAAGCAACAGGATGAGCTGAATATGTGTAGCCGTGTGGCAGTTCTAACATGTACTCTGGGCCGCCCGTTTCCATGTAGGTATCATAAATTTCTTGTTTAGAAATAACCGCACCCATTGGGATAACGCCATTGGTTAATTGTTTGGCTGTTGTCATTATATCTGGTGTAACACCAAATTCTGCTGCGCCTGTAGTTGAGCCCATACGGCCAAAAGCAGTAATAACTTCATCAAATATTAATAAGATGTCATGTTTGGTACATAACTCTCTTAGACGTTTTAAGTAACCTACCGGCGGCGGTATAACACCAGCAGAGCCTGCTAAAGGCTCTACAATAACCGCCGCAATAGTAGAGGCGTCATGTAGAGCAATTAACGCTTCTAATTCGTCAGCTAAATGTGCGCCTTGAGTTGGCATGCCGCGCGTAAATTTATTTTCATCAATTAAAGTGTGAGCTAAATGACATGCTTCAATACCTTGGCCAAATATAGCGCGGTTAGGGCTTAAGCCACCCACACTAATACCGCCATAGTTTACGCCATGATAACCTTTTGCACGGCCAATAAAGCGGGTTTTGCTTGCCATGCCTTTCTTGCGCCAGTAGCCTCGGGCAATTTTCAGAGCTGTTTCAACAGATTCAGAGCCTGATCCTGTGAAAAATACACGGTTTAAATCACCAGGCATTAATTCTGTAATACGATGTGCTAATTCAAAAGACTTAGGCTGACCAAATTGAAAAGCAGGTGAGTAGTCTAGGTTGGTCGCTTGCTTTGCAACAGCTTCGGCAATTTCAGTACGGCCATGGCCTGCACCACAAGTCCATAAACCAGACAAACCATCAAAAATTTGGCGACCATTACTATCGGTGTAATAGTTGCCTTTTGCTGCTGTGATAATACGCGGGTCTTTTTTAAACTGACGGTTACCAGTAAATGCCATCCAGTGTGCGTCTAGTTGCGCTTGGCTAATGCCGTGAGAATTTTCAGTAGTCATCTTTGTGCCTTTCAAAATTAAATTTCAATGTGTTAATTTTTGATTAACTTTTCTTTAAAGGCATTATGGCGAAAATAAAAGGTTATTAAATCCTATATTTTAAAACTTAAGTTAAGTAATTACTTAACTAATGTCTTGGGTTGTCACGCATGTTCATTTATAATCTTTAAATTGCACAAATAAACTAATCTAAGAAAACTCTAAAAACATGAAAAATATCAATAAAAAAAATTTATTGCCCAAGCAATTAGGTGATGCCCATATTCGTTTACTGCGTATTTTTAAAGTGGTAATAGAGGCTGGCGGGTTTTCAGCGGCTGAGGTGGATTTAAATATTAGCCGTCCGGCAATAAGCCTAGCTATTTCAGAATTAGAGTCATTATTGCAAATGCAATTATGTCACAGGGGGCGATCTGGCTTTTCAGTGACAGAGCAGGGCGAACAAGTTTATCAGTCAGCTTTAGAGTTGCTAGGTAGTATTGAGAACTTCAGATCGCAAATGAACGCTATTAACACCTCGTTAGTTGGGGAGTTAAACATTGGAATAACCGACAACTTGGTTACCAGTGAACAAATGCGCGTTACCAAAGCGTTAAGTTCTTTCAAACACAGAGCGCCTGAGGTTATTGTTAATATTCGAATGATAGCACCTAATGATATCGAGGCCGCTGTACTTAATGGTAAATTACATATTGGTATAGTGCCAGAGCTTCGTACATTACCCGGGCTTAACTATTTGCCTTTATATAAAGAGCAGTCGTTATTATATTGCAGTGAGCAACACCCGTTATTTCATCAAGATTTACATGTGATCAGTGATAAATCATTGGCAAGGTATGATGCCGTTGTGCCAAGTTACCCGCAATCTGCAGAAATTAAACAACAACAAAAATTGCTTAATGCAACGGCCACTTCTACAGGTAGGGAAGGTATTGCTTTTCTTATTTTAACAGGAAGATATATCGGATTTTTACCCACCCACTTTGCACATCAATGGCTAAGCCAAGATAAAGTAAGAGAAATAGAAGCACATAAACGATTTTTCCATACAAACTTTTCAGCGATAACCAGTAAAGGTGCTAGAAGTCATTTGATCTTAGAGGCTTTTTTAGAAGATTTAGCAAATACATAATTGAAAACACTGAAGTCATTAGGTATTGAAAATGAATGACTTGCCCCCATAATATCGAATTATCATCTATATTTTAACCAGAGATGAAAATTAGATAAATATAAGAATAGCTTCAGGAAAAATTTATGACACCTGCAATAGAAATAACATCACTAGAAAAAACCTATAAAGGTGGCTTTCAGGCACTTAAAGGTATTAATTTAACCGTAGAGCAAGGTGACTTTTTTGCATTGCTCGGGCCTAACGGTGCAGGCAAGTCGACAAGCATTGGTGTTATTACCTCTTTAGTTAATAAAACAGCTGGCAAAGTTAAAGTTTTTGGTCATGACATAGATAGCGAATTAGAGCTTGCTAAAAGCTATATCGGTTTAGTACCACAAGAGTTTAATTTTAATCAGTTTGAGCCCCTGCTTAATATTTTAGTGAATCAAGCTGGTTATTATGGCGTTTCACGTAAAGTCGCTTTAGTTCGCGCTGAAAAGTATTTAAAGCAACTTGAACTATGGGATAAACGTAATGATGCGGGTCGTATGTTGTCAGGCGGTATGAAGCGTCGTTTAATGATTGCACGGGCATTAATGCATGAACCAAAAATGCTTATTTTGGATGAGCCAACAGCAGGTGTCGATATAGAAATTAGGCGTGGCATGTGGGACTTCCTTAAAACGCTCAATAAAGAAGGCATTACCATTATATTAACCACGCATTACTTAGAAGAAGCTGAAACATTGTGTCGTAATATTGCCATTATTGATGGCGGAAAAATCGTCGAAAATACCAGCATGAAAGGCCTGTTAGCCCAGCTCGATACTGAGACCTTTGTGTTTGATTTAGTGCCTTGTAAAGAGGAAGTTAAACTACACGACTTCGATTTTAATATGCTAGATGATCATACTTTAGAAATTGACCTTAAAAAGTGTCAAAACTTGAATGATGTGTTTAAACAGCTATCAGACCAAGGTGTTACCGTGTTAAGTATGCGCAATAAGAGCAATAGATTAGAAGCCTTATTTGTGAATTTAATTGATAAAAATAGCCAGAAAACGTCTGAACAGGAAGCTAAGTAAATGAATAATTCAATCGCTTTAAAAAGTATACTTAATAAAGAAGTTCAGCGTTTCATGCGTATTTGGGTACAAACTCTTGTGCCACCAGCCATTACCATTAGTTTATACTTTGTGATCTTTGGCTCGTTAATCGGTTCGCGTATTGGTGAAATGGGCGGTTTTGATTATATGTCTTTTATCGTACCTGGTCTTATTATGATGAGTGTTATTACTAACTCTTATTCAAATGTTGCCTCTTCCTTTTTTAGTGCCAAATGGCAACGTAATGTAGAAGAAATGTTAGTTGCTCCAGTACCTAATTGGGTTATTGTTGCCGGTTATGTGGGCGGCGGTATGGCGCGTGGCATTTTAGTGGGCTTAATTGTGACGCTTGTTTCTTTGTTCTTTGTTGATATTCAAATACACAACATTTGGATTATTATTGCAACGGTTGCACTGACTTCGGCGACCTTTTCTTTAGGTGGGCTAATTAACGCTATTTTTGCCGGAAGTTTCGATGATATCTCTATTATTCCAACGTTTGTACTTACTCCATTAACCTATTTAGGTGGGGTGTTTTATTCCATCAGTTTACTACCTGAGTTTTGGCAAGGTGTCTCTCAAGCAAACCCCATTGTGTATATGGTGAATGCATTTAGGTACGGATTTTTAGGGATATCAGATGTAAACATTACCACTGCCTTTATCGTTATTGGCGTATTTATTGTGACTTTGTTCGTTATTGCAATGACGTTAATTTCTAAAGGGACAGGGTTAAGGTCATAGGTATGATCCATATTATTGAGTAAAACTTGCTACGCGATACAAAATTAATGAAAGAGAAAAATATGACAGACACAACCTTAGGTGATTCAAAAGCAATTGTTTCGAATCAAGATGGTATCCATGAAAAACTTGAAGAAATTGTAGAAAAGCATTTTAATCATCCTTTTCAAAAGCCTTTTCAAGCACACACCAAAGAAGCTTTTAATAATGTAAACGTGGCTGTGAAAGAGTACCTTCGCTTAAATCCAAAGGGTGAAGTTATATTAGACTCATGCTGTGGCGTCGGACAAAGCACTCGATTGCTTGCTGAGCGAAACCCAGAAGCTTTAGTGGTAGGCGTTGATAAATCAGCTAGTAGAATTGAAAGGAATGTTGAAGGTTTTAGCGAAGAGTCTGGTTACCATGCAGATAACTTCCATCTTGTACGTGCTGATTTAAATGATTTTTATCGTTTAGTTAAAGCGGCAAATTGGCCGATTAAAAAACATTATATTCTATACCCTAACCCATGGCCTAAATCGAAACATGTTCAACGCAGATGGCATGGTAGTGCTGTTTTTCCTACCCTGATTAATATTGGTGAGTCTATTATTTTAAGAAGTAATTGGCGTTTGTATCTAGAAGAGTTCCAGCTAGCTGCAGATATTGCTGGTTTAATTGGTGAAATAACGGAAGTTGATGATGAGCAAGCGCTAACACCATTTGAGGCAAAGTATAAAGCAAGTAATCAACAATGCTGGCAACTTGTGGTAAAGCATGCGTGTTATTCGTAAGGACTTAGAGCAGTGAAAAGCTTGAAGGCTTGAAGGCGGGGAAAGAGAAAGCTAAAAGGCTGGAATGCTGAAGGCTAAAAGGCTCGAAAGCTTGAAGGTGGAGTTTTTTGCACTTGTAGATACTCTGTTTAAAGGCAAGCTTTTTTATGTTCAGAACTAAAAAGCTTG
>JBMYWR010000034.1:0-24753 GCA_049607625.1 Colwellia sp. | reverse complement strand
AGGCCTTTTTGTAATTGTTTGGCTTTTAATGGGTCGCGTAAACGAATTCGACGGAACATTTCAGGTGCGAAGTTTGGAATACCGCTAAACTTCATCATTTCGCCACTGGTAAACGTATCACCTATTTGAATACTGCCATGGTTGTGCAAACCAATAATGTCACCAGCAAAGGCTTCGTCAACATTAGAACGGTCGCCTGCCATAAAGGTAACAGCATCGGCAATTTTTACATCTTTACCCAGGCGGACTTGTTTCATTTTCATGCCTTTTTCATACTTGCCTGAACAAATACGCATAAATGCAATTCTATCTCGGTGTTTAGGATCCATGTTGGCTTGAATTTTAAAGACAAAGCCAGTGAACTTTTCTTCGTTCGCATGCACGTTACGTAAATCAGTTAAGCGAGGTAAAGGTTTAGGTGCCCATTTGGTTAAACCGTCAAGCATATGGTCAACACCAAAATTACCTAATGCCGTACCAAAGAATACGGGTGTTAGCTCACCTGACAAAAACTCATCTAAATCAAATTCATGAGATGCGCCTTGTACTAACTCGAGTTCTTCTCGAAGATCTTCTGCATAACTACCGACTGCTTCATCAAGCTCTGGGTTATCTAAGCCTTTTATAATTCTTACTTCTTGAATGGTATGGCCTAAACCTGATTGATATAAAAAGGTTTCATTGGTAACGAGGTTATATACACCCTTAAATTCTTTACCCATGCCAATTGGCCAAGTAATAGGAGCACATTTAATTTTTAAAACTTCTTCAACTTCGTCCATTACTTCCATTGGATCACGTACATCTCTATCCATTTTGTTCATAAAGGTAAGGATAGGCGTATCACGAAGTCTTGTAACTTCCATTAATTTAACGGTACGTGCTTCAACACCTTTGGCTACATCAATAACCATTAAACATGAGTCAACAGCTGTTAATGTTCTGTAGGTATCTTCTGAGAAGTCTTCATGTCCAGGGGTATCAAGTAAATTAACCAAGCAATCGTTATAAGGAAACTGCATTACAGAGGTCGTAATTGAAATACCACGGTCTTTCTCCATTTCCATCCAATCAGACTTAGCATGCTGTCCTGATTTTTTACCTTTTACTGTACCGGCTTTTTGTAAAGCTTGACCGAACAAAAGGACTTTTTCAGTGATGGTGGTTTTACCGGCATCAGGATGGGAAATTATTGCGAAAGTGCGACGTAAATCGACTTGTTCTTGCTGAACGGACATGCAGGTACCTTAGCTAAATATTAAATGAAGTTGGTCTTAATAAAAACAGCCTTATTATAGCGAAATTAGAGGGGATAAGTCATTCAATAGAAGAAAAAAAATTAATCTAAGTTATTTAGGTGTTTTTTACGTTGATACCACTTTGAAGAAAATAGTTGAAGAGGAGGGGACTAAAGCTAAGAGCAAGCCCGTTTTGCCCGCAGATAAGAAGGATAAAAGCGGATGAGTGATTAGAGAATTTTCGGGGAAGGCAAGGGAAAAGTAACAAAGAGAAAGTAAGATCAAGCTATTAAGCCGGTATTGTCGAACACTCCACTTTCAAGCATTCAAGCATTCAAGCATTCAAGCTTTTCTTGGTCTCTGCCCTTACCCTAAAATGTCTTAATTCGTGTAATCTGCGTAATTCGATGAGATCTCTAATCTCTAATTCGATGGGAAATTCTAGGAAAACTTTTACTTAATCTTCTCAGCACGCTCTATTTCTATTTCAATGCTCGATATCGCTTTACGGCAGCGTCCTAACCTTTGATGAAGCGCCAACACTTCCTGGCCTAACTTACCTGCTTCGCTAGGGGAAGAAGATGATCTAGCCTCTTCACGTAACGCTACCATGTCCATTAACCGCCTTTCAAACTCATGGTGTTCTTTTAATTTATCGTAAAGTTGATGACTACTGAGCATAACTTTTTTAGCTAGTTGCTGATATTTTGTTTTTTGTGCCGTTTTTATACGAGAAGCCCTTGCGCTATTTTTTGCGTTTACGTTTAGCTTGGCGGCTTGATGCCTTGTTTGGTTTGAATGCAAAGCATTCACCATTGCTGATATTTGTTCCTCTATATTATCTAAAGAAGCTTTAGATAATGATTCATTATTATTACTAACCAATCTTTCAAGTGTAAGTAACTGGGTATTTATTTCCTCTATATAAGGAGTAAATAAATTACTTTTAGTAGAAAACAAATGTTCGAAAAATATATCCGTATTTTCAATAAGACGATGTGATTTTGAATTCTTGTTATAACTATCAACTTGAATGGCTTGAGCACGAAGCTGCGCTAGTAAGGATTTTAAACGAACAAAAGATGAGGCGTTATTTCTCATAAAAAACATATCTAAAGGCAATATTAATAAAATAATAACACATAATGATACGACTGAAATTAAAATTACAAATGTTTCAGGGGAGTAATACAAACACACAAATAGAACAATAAACGAGCTGCGATAAAGATTAATGCTGTTATTTTAGACTGAAAAAACAATCTTTCTTGTTACAAAGTTAATTGAAAAGATGAGTTTTTAACCGAAATGTAATTCTTTATTTACATATTCACAAAATCGTTTACTGAATATTATTCAGGTTTTGTATTTCGTTTAAAGCTGTTTTTTAATGGGGTAATATGGTTTCTCTTGGTTCAACTTGCTGTTTTTGCTTTGTTTGTTTTGTGCGGCGTTTGTTTTTTGTTGTTTTGTACGCCAAGTTCAACTGTTTTTTTATTATGTTAGTGTGAATATTTATTAGATGTAAATGTAAATAAGTGTGTCAGACTGTTAAATTAATTAACATTTAGTGAGAATTAGTGTTGACGATGTAACATAAAGGCGTTTATTATCGGTGGGGTCTGGAAAGGCAGTGCAACTAATTAGTCTGTTACTAGCCTTTCAAAAAACTTACGAAGCAATATAGCTTTGAAGTTATAACAACCGATATAACAATCAACATAACAACCAATCACGAAAGTGATCCGGGGAGTATACATGTATAACAATAGCAAAGTAGCTAAGGCTATCCGCCTAGCGATGATGTTTGGCGCTGCAGCAACTGCTTCAGTATCTACATCAGCATTTTCAGCAGATGAAGCTGCTGAAGAAGAAATGGAAAAAATTGAAGTAACTGGTTCACGCATCAAGCGTTCTGACCTTGAAGGTGCTTCACCTGTAACAGTTATTACAGCAGAAGACATGAAGATTGAAGGTAACTTTACAGTTGCTGATGCTTTAAGAAGCAGTACTTTCAACTCATTTGGTTCTTTCTCTGAACGTTCTGGTAGCTCTGCACAGTCACAAGCGACTATTAACTTACGTGGTGCTGGCTCTAACCGTACTTTAGTACTTTTAGACGGTAAGCGCATGCCTGGTTCACCTACATTAGGTGGTTCTTCAGCTAACTTAAACGCTATCCCTATGGCAGCTGTTGAGCGTATCGAAATCTTAACAGACGGTGCTTCTTCTACTTACGGTTCAGATGCAATCGCTGGTGTTGTAAACATTATTCTTAAGAAAAACTATGAAGGTTTAGAGTTCAACATTGGTACGGGTCACCGTACTCAAGATGAAGGTCAAACTTCAAGTGAATTCTCAATCTTAGGTGGTTTATCAAATGATAAAGGTAACATTACTTTCGCATTCGATCACCAAACTCGTAAAGGTATTTCAGACGGCGCACGTGATTACACGAAAGCTAAAGCTGAAGACAAAAATGGCGACGGTAGAATTGATATCTATACTGATGAAACTTCAGGTTGGTCATACTACGGTGCAACAGTAGAATCACCTGATGGCAGTCACCTAATGGCATCACCAGAGTGTGCTAATTTAACAGCTCAATATGGTGAAGATACATTTAAAGAATTAAGTGCTGAAGGTATTGGTTACCCTAAAGATGATACAGTATGTGGTTTTGCTTACGCTAACGTATCTTACAACACGGCATCAATTGACCGTAACACAGTATTTGTAGATGCAAACTATGAAATCACTGAAGATATCGAGTGGTTTGGTCGAGCAATGTTCGTTCAAAACAGCTCATTTGGTCGTTATGCTCCACCAGCTGCTGGCTGGGCAAACATGGATGCAGCAAACCCGCACAACCCATACGGCGTAGACGGTGCTTATGGTTTATTCCGTTGGGTTGGTATTGGTAACCGTGACGGTAACGTTGACGATTACAACCAAGATTACTTAATGGGTTTACGTGGTGATTTAGATTGGAACAACGCGACTTGGGAAGTTTACTACCATCGCAATGTTGCTGATAACAAATCAGTAGGTGAGTACTACTTATCATACGGCGGTTTAGCATACAACGAAGCTAACGGTATCGATTTAGGTAGCGACGAAGGTATTGCTAACATGAAGGCAACTACTCTTCAAGCATCTTCAGCGACTATGGATCAAATGTATGCTGGTTTAGGTTTCGATTTATTCGAATTACCAGGTGGTGACGTAGCTCATTACTTCGGTATGGAATATATGGCGCAAACTTATGCTGATACATACGACGGTCAATCTGAAGCTGGCTTAATCGGTGGTTCTGCGGGTAACTCTGCAGCGGGCGATCGTGATATTACTGCTTTCTTCTACGAAGCTGTTTTACCAATTGTTGACTCTGTTGAATTAAACATTGCAGCACGTTACGATGATTACTCTGATTTTGGCGACAACGTTGCTCCTAAAGTAGCTGTTCGTTGGCAAGCACTTGATAGCGTAGTTGTTCGTGCATCTTACTCTGAAGCATTCCGTGCTCCTGGTCTTGATGAATTGAACGCAGCGACAACTTTCTCTGCTGAAGATGCAATCGATAATAAAGCTTGTGTTGCAAATGGCATCGATCCTTGTCCAGAAAGACAGTACAACACATACTACAAGTCTAACCCTAACTTAGGTGCTGAAACTTCAGAGTACACTAACCTTGGTGTTTCTTGGGATATTACTGACAACATCGGTTTAACAGTAGATTACTTCAACTTAGAAATTAGCAATGTTGTTTCAACTAAGTCAGTTCAAGGCTTACTTACAGATGAAGCACAAGGTGAAATTACTGCAGTAGATCAAGGTACTGATGTAAGTAATGAAACTTTCTACTTAATTCGTAATTCCTCAACAGGCGATTTAAAAGAAGCAGGTACTGGTTACTTCAACGGTGATTTACTAAGTATTGAAGGTGCTGACGTTAAGTTTAACTCATTCTTTGAAACAAGCATTGGTGATTTCAGTTTAGATTGGACTAACTCATTTATCTTTGACTACGGTGACGATTACAACTATGCTGGTACAGCTGGTGCACCAGAGCATAAGTCAGTATTAACTGCTAGATATATGATTTCTGACCACAGCTTTACTTGGTCAACTAACTACACAGGTTCTACAGCAGCAAGTGATTACATCGATGATACAACTTTCGAATTAATTACTGATGGCACATTGGATGCGTGGATTATTCATAACGTAACTTATACTTATGATGCAGGTAACTATGGTGCGATCACTTTACAAGTATATAACTTGTTTGATGAAGACCCTATCTTAAGTGAAGCAGGTACTTGGGATGATCAAGATTTATACAACAACTTTGGTCGTGATGTTCGTGCATCTTACACAATTTCATTCTAAAGTTTAGTATTTAATTACTAAAGTAAAGCCAGCTTAATGCTGGCTTTTTTTTTACTTAAATATAAGGGTTATACTGGGAAAGGTTGTTATACCAATCTCATTTAACGGAATTGTTATTAGAAAGCGCTTAAGAGGAAAGTGTGTTTATTAAATTCTTCAAGCATATAGAAACAACAGAAACATGAATGTGATTAACTAGGAATAGTAAAATATATGGAATCAAGCCGGTTCTGGAGCCAATATTGGCAACAAAATAATGTTACTTCTTTTGGTAGCTCACTTAAAAATGGGTATACAGGTGCTTTAAAGGAGCAATGGGGAAGTGTTTTTGAACAACTAAAAGATGAAGAGAAGGTATTAGATCTATGTACAGGAAACCTTTCTTTAGTGCGCCTAGCTAAGGATTCATTGCAATCGTTTGCAAACGTTGAGTTTACCGGGGTTGATTTTGCACAAATAGGGGCGAATGAATTTGTCGAAAATAACCCGAATGTTCGATTGTTAGGTGAAGTTAACATTGAAAATTTACCCTTTGAAAATGAAATCTTTGATCATGTTATTTCAAATTTTGGAATTGAATATAGTGATTTATCAAACTCTATTGCAGAAGCTGCTCGAGTTCTTAAAAAGGGAGGCAAGGTCGATTTTATTTGTCACCATGAAAGGTCAAACTTAATTAAATCAAGCAAAGAAGAATTGGCATTTATCAGTGACGTATTGAAATTAAATGGGCCGATGAGTCAGTTAGAAGCTTTGATTAACGCTATTCATAAAGAAGGTTTAAGTAAAAGCTTACCGCAAGCCAAAAAAGATTCAGAAGCAGAGAGCTTAAGGGAGTCATTAAATAAAGCAATGTCTGAGCTTTTAGATAAATATGGATCGTATTTATATAATAGTGAATTTATGAAGTTTTTTAAGTTTATATTTAGTAAACAAGCGAGCGATAAGTTATTTGCACTAAATAGCTATAAAGCAGAGCTTACCGGTTATCAGGTTAGAATTAGTGCGATGGTAAATTCTGCATTAAATGATGAGTCTGTTAGTGCGTTTAATAAAAGGTTAGTAAATAACGGTTTTGAACAACCTAAAAACGAAGCTGTATTTGATGAAAACGTTATGATTGGTTATAAGATAGCGAGCATAAAATCTTTGAAATAATGTCAAAATGGAAACAATTGTAATAATTGTTACATTTACCAGCTTGCTTGTAATTTACGCTATGCTATCGTTTATTCATAAGGTACTAGATTTGAACGGTTATTAACAAAAACATTAAACCAAGGATGCACTATGAACAACAATACAAAAAGTAACAAAAGCAAAGTTTTTGCACTTACTGCCATTATCGTTTCAGCAATAAGCTTTGGCTCACAAGCTGAAAACCAAGAAACAGCGATTGTAGAGAAAGCAACAGTTGAACAAGGTTGTGGTGAGATTATTTTGCATAGTAGACCACCAAAAACTAAAAATATGCATTATGCATGGATTAACCAAATAGATGGACATACTGTTTCAACAAAATCAACGCGATTTAAACTTTCTGCAGGTACACATCGTATCAAGGTTATAGAGCAAATTCAGTCAAATCAATTTACGCGTCGTCGAGGCGAAATGATGAATGCTAAATATATTGATTTTGAAGTTAAGCCAAACATGAAGTACTCATTAGGTGCTGAGTTTGTCAGAAAAAATCGTTCTAAATTAAAAACCGGTGAATACTGGAACCCTGTTGTATGGAAATCAACAGAAACAGAATGTAAAAATGAGACAACTGCCTAGTTACTAATATAGTTACTTATATAGTAAGCTTTTTAGCTATTTATAAAGCATACACCATTCTATTTTTAGCGCATGAAGTTACTTCATGCGCTTTTATTTTGCCATTAAAAGTGAAAGGTGATTAATAGACTTGATATAAGTCGCCTAAAATGACAAGCATCCCCTCCAAACCCAATAGAATTAACATTTTAATTAGGTTATACTTTTTCTTTTTTGAAGTTAATGTGTGGCTAAAATGAGTCAGTTCAGCGCCGTATTCGATAGACCTATTATTATATTGGCGTGTCCTCGTTCAGGCAGTACCTTATTATTTGAAACGCTTAAAAAAGCGACTTCTCTTTGGAGTATTGGCGATGAAAGCCATGCTGTTATTGAGCATATACCAGAATTTAGTACTGTTTATAATGGCTTTAAATCAAACCAACTTACCGAAAACGATGGCGACTTAAGAACTGTTAGTTTGCTAAAATCTCGCTTTCAAGCCCAGCTTCGAAATAGCAGTAATATTCCATACGATCAGTTAAAAAATGGTGCTATTCGCTTTTTAGAGAAAACCCCAAAAAACTCTTTAAGAATAAGGTTTCTTAAAAAGGTTTTTCCAGACGCTCTATTTATCCATCTTATTCGAGATCCTAAAGATAACGTAAGTAGTATTATTGATGGTTGGCAGTCTAAGCACTTTATTACCTATCCTAATTTGCCTGGTTTTAATAATCGTTGGTCTTATTTGTTACCACCCAATTGGCAAAACCTTCAAGGTAAAAGTATCCCTGAAATAGCAAGCTTTCAATGGGCATCATGTAATCAAGCTATTTATGATGAGCTTTCTCAAATGCCGAAAGAAAACTATCACGTTGTTAATTATCAAGACTTTTTAGATAATACCTCTGAGGTAGTCAACAAACTTTGTGAGTTCATCGGCATAGCTTACGATACAGAATTGAAAAACTATTGTGAAAAGCCGCTCCCTTATTCTCGCTATACTTTAAGTAAACCTCAAAAAAATAAATGGTTAAAACTCAAAGATGACTTGATAGAGCCTATGAGTAAATTAAGTGAGCTAACTAGCAATTTAAATAGTCTTGCAGCACCATTTTCGCCATATAAAATTAATAATGAAATCAATACCTCAATTGATGCTGAAAACCCAGTTAAGGATAAACCTTGAAACTTGCCAATGAATTTATAAAATTACCTTTTCTTTTTGACGTAGAAAGAATGAAGTCAGAAATAGAATCTTTTGCTAGTGAACAGTGGATACCACATCATCAAGGTTTTAAAGGTAACTATTCAATTCCATTAATTAGCGTGAATGGTAAAAGTAATAATTTATTTAAAGGCCCGATGAGAACAACGCAAGAGCTTGAGCAATTACCTTATATCAAACAGGTTATCAGTTCTTTTGGTGAAGTGTGTGGTCGTTCAAGATTGATGATGCTTGATGGTGACTCTCAAGTACCCTTACATTGTGATATTAATAGCTATTGGTACACTCGTGTAAGAGTGCATATTCCTATTACCACGAATGAAAATGTTCTCTTTCAATGCGGGGATAAAGAAGTTCATATGGGAGCAGGGGAATGCTGGTTATTCGATTCATGGAAAAACCATCGTGTAGTGAATACTTCCTTAGAGAAAAGGGTACATCTTGTAGTTGATTTCTCAGGCTCGGCAGATTTTTGGAACTTAGTCGCAAAATCAGAAGTGCCTTGGTTGGATAAACCACATTTAGATAAAAAATTCCTCGAATTTAATGAGAAAAATGAAACGGCTATACAAACAGAAAATTACAATGTTTCGCAAGTGATGCTTCCAGGTGAACTCGCTTATTTAGTTGCAGAGTTACTAAATGAGGTAAATACAGCACAAGAAAACAACATTGATGATATAAAAGCTTTCACATCAGTTTTATCAAACTTTCAACATAACTGGCGGTCGCTATGGGCTACTTATGGTATGAATGAAGCAGGTTGGCAAGCTTACCATCAATGCAGAGACAAAACTTACCATGAAGCGGTTAGAGTAGGAGGTAAGTTATTGTTAACCAATAAAGGAAAAGCAGTCACTATGCTAGCAAATTGCATTATAGATCCCGCTTTAAACCCTGAAATCCTCTAGTATCAACAACTCGGTTATTTATCAATTAAATTACCCGCTTCAGTACATATACGTTCAAAGCGAGGAATAAAGTTGGTTATCGATTCTTCATAACCTTTCCATGAATTAACAGAGCTGTTATTAATTGGTTTTTTAACTTGGTTTACACTTGGGGTTAAAACAGCTCTTTTAGAACGATAAAAAGTTAAACAGGCAGTTTCAAACTTAAGGTCGCAATAACTTATTAGCTGACGAATGGCGTCTTCAGGAGATTTGGTTATCTCTTCATAACTTATATTTAAAATACCTTTTGGAAAAGTGTTGTTCCAAAAGCGCATCAGTCTTAAATATTCTTCCCAGTAAATCGCAATAGTATTTAATGAGTAGGAATATTCGTGACCATGACTAAAATACTGCTTATATACGCTAAGCGCATTATCGAGTGGATTTCGAACTATATTGATAATTGTTGCATGCGGAAATAATTTTTTAATTAATCCAATATGTAAAAAGTTATTTGGATTCTTATCAATAACAACATTGCAGTTATCATTAACATATTGCATGGCTTGTTCTTTATATTCTTGTGCTAGTTGTAGGCGCTGCGTTTCACTCATGCTAGCAAGCTGTTTATCTAAGCCACCCTTTTTTTCTAATGCTAATGCAATCCTTTCTATATAAGGCAGTTCATCGGTTGCTTGTACCGCAGAATGTGAAGCCAATATTTGCTCTATTAATGTCGAACCCGAGCGGGGCATACCAACAATGAATATAGGCTGAAAGCTATCTTCTTTTGTTTTAGGTTCACTGTTAGAGAAGGTTGCTTTATCACAACAGATTAGTTTATCAATAAGTGTAGAAAATAATTGAGCTTTGAATGGGCGGTATTTCGCAATAATGCTATTTGCCTTTTCCAACGATTTGAAAGCCAAACTAAATTCTTTACTTTGTTCGTAGTTTTTTGCTAAGGCGAATGAAAGTAATGCAATATTGCCAATGTTTACTTTATTCTGTTCGATAGCAAACTTGATTTTATCTTGTTCTGTTTGAGAAAAATTATAATTCTTTAAATCGGCTAAGCTCCAATAACCTGTACCACAATGTTCAGGCGCCTTATCGATAAACTGGTTATAGTATTTCGCTGCAAGTTGGCTATCACCTTTAGCTTTATGCATGTGCCCTATGTTAAGTAATAAGAACGGGTTGCTATAGTTCTGTTCTTCACATAACGAGAAAGAGGTTTCTGCCTGTTCTATATCACCAACTTTTAATGCGTTTAAAGCTAATTTGAATTCTAATTCAACGTTTTTATTGTGCTTTAAGTGCTCTTTCATCAGCAATACTAACTTAAAGTAGTCTTGTGTAACTTCGTAAAAATGAATAGATCTTAATTGGCGGCTAACAAGGCTTGTGTCTAATGCATTTAATTGCTCTAAAAGCGAACTTGCACGTGAAAACTCTTGTGTTGAGAGTGCTATTGAAAATAAACGTTCGAGCGCCGGAATAAAGTTTTCATTGGTGATGAGAACTTTTTCTAGCACTTGTTTTGCATCACTTATTTTTCGTTGCTGTATTAAAGCATCACACTTTTGTATAAGTTGATTTAAATGGCTCAAATTAGAATTAACATGCATAAAGGGAGATTACGGATTTGACAAAAAGCCTATGTTATTCGAGCTAGTGTAAAGGCGCAAGTTGTTCGCTTGAATTAAGATGAAGAACGATAAAATGAATTCAAAGTAGAGGATAAAAAGCGAGCTAAAAATGTGTGAACATTTGATTACTATTGTGTTGAATATATGTAACAAAATGATTATTGTTGTAAGTGAATATTTTATGTTCACAAATAAAAAATCCCTTAGCTTGCAGGAAAAAATAAATAAAAGTTAGGGGAAGAAACAATACAACAGGGATATTATGAACAAAATACTAACGCTATTGGCGGTTTGCTTTCTTTCTTTTGAATTAAATGCAAATCAATTAGAAGACTTTATTAAAGATGCAGAGTATGAAACTGTAAAAATTTCACCAGATGGTAAACACCTTGCTGTTAAAACAACATACGACGGCTACAAAGTACTTGCCTTTTTAGATTTTGATACCAAAAAACTACAATACTTATTAAGGTTATCAAAGAAGCGCAATGTAGGTAGTTTCTATTGGATGAATAATGAAAGGGTCGTGCTAGATGTAACTTATTCATATGGTCCTTTAGATCAAGAGTACCTAGATGGTAATTTATACGCCGTTAATTTTGATGGTTCAAAAGGGAAGTATATCTTTGGCAGCTTAACATCAAGAGATAAAATTTCAAAAAATTCAAGAGCACTTATTTCTGGTACCCCAAGGATTATATCCACTCTTAAAAATGATGATAAGTACATTTATGTCTCAGTATCGCCATGGAGAAGAAACACAGGGCAATTGCCAAGACCAGCAGAATTAATCAGGATAGATGCTTATAACGGTAAACAAAAACATATAATGCGTTCTCCTGGTCGAGGTGATGGTTTTATTTTAGACAACAATGACGAAATTCGTTTTGCTTATTCGGTAAAAGGCTTTGACAAAAATGAAGTTTTTTACCGAGAGCCCGATGGCGAATGGGAAGTGTTCAAAAGTGTAGTTGAAAGCGAAAATATTGAAATACATGGCTTTAATGCAAAAAAATGATACATTTTATTTTTCAGCTTATGAGAAAGGAGACACAGGTACCTTATATTCTTACCGGTTGAAAGATAAAAAACTCAATAAAATTTATAAAAATAAGTCTGTTGAATTAAGTAGAGTGTTATTCAACTACCAAGGCATCCCCTACGGTGTAGAAATTAACGAAGACTATTCAAATTTTTTATTTTTTACAAAAAAAGTAGAGCACTCAAAACTCCATGCAGATTTATACCAGTCATTTAATGGTGACTCAGTTTATATTTCAAGTTCCACAGATGATGGTAAGCATGTTGTTGTTTTCACTATGGGTGATAAAAACCCGGGGACATATTACTCATATAACACTGAAACTAATAAAGCGAGATATCTTTTAGAAAGAAATGACTGGCTTGCAAAAAAAGAATTAGCGACAGTACTGCCTTATAAATTTTCTGCAAGAGACGGACTCGAGCTTAATGGCTATTTGACGTTACCACACGGTAAAGAGGCTAAAAATTTACCCTTGGTTGTTAATCCACATGGTGGACCGCATGGACCTAGAGATTACTGGGCATTCGACTGGCGCGTTCAAGCACTTGCTTCTAAAGGTTATGCCGTATTACAAGTTAACTTTAGAGGCTCTGGAGGGTATGGCAAAAAGTTTGAAAAAGCAGGGTACTTACAATGGGGTGGTCAAATTCAACATGATATTATTGATGCTACCCAGTGGGCTATAAAGTCTGGTTATGCTAATAAAGAGCGCGTTTGTATTTATGGAGGAAGCTTTGGTGGGTACTCGGCACTAATGAGCTCGATAATAGAACCAGACTTATATAAGTGCACTATCGGCGTATCAGGTGTATATGATTTACCTCTTATGTATGCTGATGGTGATATACCAACAAGTCTATGGGGTAAGCAATACCTAGATAAGGTGTTAGGAGGGGATGATGTTAATTTACTTAAATATTCTCCTGCACACCAAATTAAAAAATTGAAAGCACCAGTTCTTGTAATTCATGGTACAGCGGATTTAAGAACACCCATTTCGCAAGCGGAGTCTTTAATATCTGCTTTAGAAGAGAAAAACCATAGTGTGAGCAAATTGATTGTAGATGATGAGTATCATGGGTTTATAAACGAAGAAAATAGATTAGCGGCTTTGGATAAGATTGTTGAATTTTTAGATGAACACATCGGTGAATAGTCTTAAGCCAATATGGGCTGATTAATTGTTAACGTGCTGTCATATGTTCAAAGACAGCACATCAATTCTTTAAAGCTAAATCATAAAAACCCAACCCTTTCTTATTGAATTAATATGCGATGAAAATAAAGAATAATAGGTTTTTATGCATTTAATTGAAATTAATTATTTCACTATGAAAGCCAGTGAACTTAAGGTTTTGTAATGACTTATCAATAAAATGTGAAAATTAAGTAATA
Organism: Colwellia sp.; assembly: GCA_049607625.1. Lineage (GTDB taxonomy): Bacteria > Pseudomonadota > Gammaproteobacteria > Enterobacterales > Alteromonadaceae > Colwellia. Next base: position 11,152 of record JBMYWR010000034.1, on the reverse strand, counting down.
ATTATGGAAATATTAAAGTTGACTTACTACGAAAGAATTAGTAAAACATAAGTAACAAAATTCTTTTCAGCTAAATTGATTGAATTTTGCGCGAACTTTTAATGAATGAAACCTGTTTTTAATGATCGCCTTGACAGTGCCATTGTCATTTGGGACTATTGATAAGTTGTATTCATAAAAAGTTACAATTGAATGTAAATAAAACAGACGACAAATTTTAAAATTTGGGGTAACACTTATATAGTTGTTATCAAAAATAAAACAGCAATGGTTGGGAACTATGTCCAAAGTAAGTAAGAAAAGTCTTATCGCAACAGCGATGATCGGCGCTTTAGCACTAGCGGGTAGCAATATCGCAGCAGCTGACGCATTAACTGATTTACAGAAAGAAGAAGCTAAAATCTTTAAAGCTTCTGCTAAATCACAAACTAAAATCGATAACATTTACGAGCAAACAGTAGATCTTCTTGCTGATTACCGTACAACTGTTGATGCAACAGATGTAATGCGTGGATATAACGACCATGTACAACGTATGGTTGACGATCAAGAAAGAAATATTGCTTCTTTACAAAAGCAAATTGATGGTATTGATAAAATCAAGCAAGGTGTTGTTCCTCTTATGTACCGTATGATCGATACGTTAGAGAAATTTATCGCACTTGATATGCCAATGAACATTGAGCAACGTCAAGAGCGTGTAGCTAACTTACGCGACATCATGGGCGATTCAAACGTAACCACTTCAGAGCAGTTTCGTTTAGTATTAGAAGCTTACGAAATCGAAGCAAGCTACGGAACAATTTTTGATTCGTACCAAGGCGAAATTGAAGTTGACGGTCGTACATTGACTGCTGATTTCGTTCACATGGGCCGTATTGCTTTAGTAGCTCAATCTCTTGATGCTAAGCACTCATGGTTATGGAACAACGATTCTCGTTCATGGGAAGAGTTAGGTGATGAGTACTTAAAACCTACTACAGACGCTATCCGTATGGCACGTAAGCAGTTGCCAATGGACTTAACTAAATTACCAGTATTTGCAGCAGGAGCCAAATAATGAAAAGAGTTATTAATTTTGTAGCGCTTGCCGCTCTAATGTCAGCTGGTGTTGCATCAACTACTCAAGCAAACCAGTTAGATGACTTATTAAAGCAAGTTAAGAACGACCGTGTATCGGTTGCTAAACTTGATAAAAAACGTGAAGCTGAATTTAGAGCTGACTTAAACAAGCAGAAAGCTTTATTAGCAAAAGCTAAGAAAGAAGAAGCTGCTCAGCAAGCTCGTAACAAACGCTTAACTAAAGCATACGCTGCGAACGAAATCAGATTATCACAAAAAGAAGTAGAGCTAGATACTGCTACGGGTACTTTAGGTGAAATGTTTGGTGTAAGTCGTGCAGCTGCTGCAAACGCTTACGGTCAAATCGCAACTTCAATTGTTAGTGCTCAATACCCAGGTCGTGGTGAAGTACTAGACAAAATCGCTAATGCTAAAGCAATCCCAGCTTTAGAAGATTTAGAAGAGTTATGGTTTGCACTTCAAACTGAAATGACTGAGTCTGGTAAAGTTACTAAATTTGAAACAGAAGTTACTAACTTAGATGGTTCTAAATCTACTGAGTCAATTGTACGTGTTGGTACTTTTAACCTTGTTTCAGATGCAGGTTACTTAACTTACAACGATGAAGTTTCACAAGTTCAGCCTTTACCTAAGCAACCAGCTGGTCATATCTCAGGTACTGCGTCAGACTTCTACAACACAACTTCTGGTTATGCTCCAGTTTTTGTTGACCCTTCACGTGGCGCGATTCTTTCTTTAGAAACACGTAAGAAAACACTTGAAGAGTTCTTCCACGAAGGTAAAGAAGTTGGTTATGCAATCACACTTTTACTTATCATTGGTTGTTTAATTGCGCTTGAACGTTTCATCGTATTAAGCGGTATGTCTTCTAAAATCAAGACTCAAGAGAAAAACCTTGATCAGCCTAACGAAAACAACCCACTTGGTCGTTTATTAAAAGTTTACTTCGACAACAGCAATGTTGACGCTGAAACGTTAGAGCTTAAACTTGATGAAGCAATTCTTCGTGAAACACCACAAGTTGACCGTGGTATTAACTTAATCAAAATGTTTGCTGCAATAGCACCTCTAATGGGTCTATTAGGTACAGTAATCGGTATGATTATGACGTTCCAAACAATTACATTATTTGGTACGGGTGACCCGAAAATTATGGCGGGTAACATCTCACTAGCGTTAGTTACAACAGCATTAGGTCTAATTTGTGCATTGCCACTTATCCTAATCCACTCAGTAATTGCTGGTAAAGCTAAAGCAGTATTACAAAAGCTTGACGAGCAAAGTGCTGGTTTAATCGCTGCAATCGCAGAGAAGGGGTCTAAATAATGTTATTCCTGATAGAGCTTTGGGAATCTGTCAGGGGTTTTATTGCGACTGGCGGTAACGTACTTTACGCTGTTGCCTTCGCACTCTTGTTAATGTGGATATTGATGATAGAACGTTTTTGGTTCTTGAGATCAGAGTACCCAACCGTTCGAGATACTATTATCTCTGACTGGGATGCTCGTAAAGACACTACGTCTTGGTATGCACATAGAATTAGAGAGACTTGGATCTCCGAAGCAGCTGCCCAACTTGAAAAGAACATGATAACCATTAGAACATTAGTGGCAATGTGTCCTCTTATCGGCTTACTGGGAACAGTAACAGGTATGATTGGCGTATTTGAAGTCATGGCTCAACAAGGTACAGGTAATCCGCGTTTAATGGCCGCAGGTATATCGCAAGCAACAATTCCTACTATGGCGGGTATGGTTGCAGCATTATCGGGTGTGTTTTTTAGCACAAGATTAGACGCTAAACTTAAACTAGCAAAGGCTAAACTGGTTGACAGTTTACCTCATCACTAGAGAGAGAGATTTTTCATGGCACGTAAACAAATTCGTGAAGACGAAGAAGCAGTAATTGATATGACACCGATGCTAGATATCGTCTTTATCATGCTGATCTTCTTCATTGTAACCACTTCTTTTGTTAAAGAAGCAGGTATTGAAGTAAATAAGCCGAAAGCGGCTAACCAATCTAAGCAGAAAAACGCTAATATCTTTGTTGCTATTAAAGATAACGGTGAAATCTGGTTAGATAAAGGTCGAGTAGATATCGAACGTGTTGGCGCAAGGATTGAGAAATTACTTGCAGAGCAACCGACTGATGTTGTTATCATCCAAGCGGACAAAGACGCTAAACATGGTGTTGTTGTTAAAGTAATGGATGCAATTAAAGACGCTGGCATAGACCGAATTTCTATCGCTGCTGCGAAGGGGTAGGTTTATATGAAACGCTTTTTAGTATCTATACTACTAGGCGCTGTAGTAACCTTTGGCTTATTCTCATTCATGGCATTCCTTGTTTCATCTGGTGATAGAAACAAGGAAGTAGCTCAAGAGAATATTATTGTAGAAGTAAATACTACACCGCCAAAGTCTGCAGCAGAGCAGCGTCGTCGTGTACCGCCGCCGCCGCCTCCGCCGCCAAAAGCGCCGCCTAAGCAGCAAACGCCAGAGCCTGAAACTAATAATAGTACTGATGGCCTACAGTTTAATCTGCCAGGTGTTCAGCTAGCTTCTTCAAACTCTGGTATGTCAGCTCCTGGCGCAGGGTTTGGTAGAGATGGTGATGCAACGCCGATTGTTCGAATAGAGCCTAAATACCCTATTCAAGCAGCACGTGATGGTAAAGAAGGCTGGGTAAAACTGTCTTTTACTATCAACGAAATCGGTGGTGTTGAAGACGTAAAAGTTATTGAAGCTCAACCTAAACGTGTGTTTGACAAAGAAGCTAAACGTGCGCTTAAAAAGTGGAAATACAAGCCAAAAGTTGTTGACGGCAAAGCACTTAAACAATTTGGTCTTACTGTACAGTTAGACTTTAAAATGGATGGAGGATCCTAGTTATGTTAAAAAAATTATCGACCTCCTTAGTGGTTATTGCTTCTTTAGCGGCTGTGCAAGTACCTTTTATTGATACGGTAATGGCAGCAGAAGCTAAACAAGAAAAGAAAAAGCGTCCAACGCATCTTGTTAGCCCTTCTGTTGGTAAAAAAATTCAAAAAGCTTTTGAATTATACTCAGCTGAAGTAAGTGATGTAGATGGTGCTTTAGAAGTTCTTCTTGAAATTGAAGCATCTAAAACCTACGACAAAGCTTATACCGCTCGCTTTATTGCGGTTATGTACGCAACCAAAGGTAAGCATGAAAAGCAAGCGATAAGCTATCTTGAAAAAGCTGTCGCTCCTGATATTTTAAGTGAAGTCGATCACGGTGAATCGCTTAGATTATTAGGTCAGCTGAAAATGCAAACCGAGGATTATAAAGGTGCTTTAACGGCCTATAATGCTTGGCTTGAATTTACTGGCAAAGACGATGCAAATGTTTATGTTGCTATTGCACAGTCGCATATGGCACTTAAACAGCTAGATAAAGTGATTGCTCCTGCTGATAAAGCGATTGCAGCCTTTGGTGAAAAACATAATCAAAACCCTTATATTTTGAAAATGAGCTCATACTATGAGCGAAAAAAATATAAAGAAGCGATTGATGTATTAGAAACCGTTATTTTACTTTTCCCTGAAAATAAAACTTGGTGGACACAATTACCAATGTTTTACTTATTAGTTGAAAACTATGATAAAGCGCTACAAACACTTGATTTAGCTTATAAGCAAGATTTTCTTGATAAAGAGTCGCAAATTAAAACCTTAGCAAGTCTATATTCTTCTAATGGCACACCATATATGGCTGCTAAATTATTAGAAAAACACATTGCCTCTGGTTTAGTTACTCGTGATGATCGTAACATCGGTACTTTAGCGAATGCTTGGCATGCTGCTCAAAATATCGGTAAAGCAGCGAATTATTACGGTGAACTTGCTAAAATGACGAACGATGCTAAGCATTATCGTAAGCAAGGGATGTTACTTAAACAAGATAACCAGTTTAAGAAAGCTGTTCCAGCACTTAAGAAAGCATTAGACTTAGGCATTAAAGATACAGGCAGAGTTTATATGAGCATTGCTGAGTCTCACTTCTACCTAGAGGAATACAAGCTAGCTAATGTTGCAATTAAGAAAGCAATGGAAGATCCTAAAACGAGAAAATCAGCGCGAAGCTGGAGATCGTTCATCGTAGATACAGCACAACGTAAAAACGTTAAGCTATAAATTAGCGATAATATAACGCTTTTTTATATCTACTTAAAAACCAGCATTTATGCTGGTTTTTTTATGTCTGCAATTTCCCTAACGATGGTATAAAGGGTGCTATGTTTTATGGGCTTTGCTTGTAAGGCTGAAGGCCTCACCTACGATAGAGCGAATGTACATCTATACCTAAAGTCACTATCTGCATATCTATCATGTTTATCCTTTCTGCTTTTAAACAGATATTGTAATGATAGAAAATAAACAGTTATATGAACATCGATGCAGGAATTAATAATGTCAGTGATAAATTGAAAAGGTGAAAGATATTTTATACTTGCAGGTCTTACTGAAAAGGCATATAACTATATGTGGAACTAAAATAATCGAAAATAACTTCTTATATAAAGGAACGCAACATGAGTATTTTAACAAAATCTGTTTTAACAGCAGCAATCCTAGGTTTTGCACTTCTTACAGCTAATATAGCCAAAGCAGAGTCTAACCCATTTGAATCTGAAGACGTAACGCAATCGGCAGAGCAAACTGAAAAAGCTTCTAAATGTGGTGAAGGTAAAAAGGCCAAGTGCGGAGAAGGCAAATGTGGCGAAAGTAAAAAAGCTAAATGCGGCGAAGGAAAGTGTGGTGAAGGTAAAAAAGCTAAATGCGGCGAAGGCAAATGCGGTGAAGGTAAAAAAGCTAAATGTGGCGAAGGTAAGTGTGGCGAAGGGAAAAAAGCTAAATGCGGCGAAGGAAAGTGTGGCGAAGGCAAGAAAAGTAAAAAGTCTAAATGTGGTGAAGGAAAGTGTGGCGAAAGCAAAAAGTCATCAAGTAAAAAATGTGGTGAATAATTTAGCCACCTAATATAATCTGATTTCAGGTTATAAAGAACATGTTTAACTGCAGGTTATCAAAAGGTAATCTGCAGTTTTTATTTTTAGTCGAAAGTGAATTATTTATGTTATTAAAAGCTATTGTTATTGGTGCTACAGGGGTAGTGGGCTCAAAAGTTGTAGAAGCGTTAGTGGCAAATGAATCATTTGATAAAATCGTAACGTTTACAAGAAAGCCAATAAGCTATGCCTCAAAAAAAGTTGAAAATATTGTTATCGATTTTGACGAACTTGAAAACTACGCCGACAGTTTCCATGCTGACGTATTGTTTTCATGTTTAGGAACCACTCTAAAGCAGGCTCGCAGCATTGAAGCACAAAAGAAGGTTGATGTGACATACCAATTTCAAGTCGCTAAAATGGCCTCGCAGAAGGGCATTAAAAACTATTTGTTGGTTTCATCAAGTGGATCTAACGTTAAAAGCTCAAATGCTTATTTACAAATGAAGGGTGAATTGGAGTCATTAATTCTTAAACTCAACTTTAACAAAGTAAGTATATTTCAGCCTTCGTTGCTACTTGGAAAAAGACCTGATCTTAGAGTTGCAGAGCTTCTTGGTAAATATCTTTTACCTGTATTTTGTTTTATCCCAGGGCTAAAAAAATATGCGCCTATTCAAGGTGATGTGGTAGCAAAGAAAATGGTAAGTGTTTCATTAAGCGCAGAACAAGGCGTTAACTATTATCGGCTAGATGAAATAAGCCGGTAAAGTAATGTTATAACAATTGAACATGCCTCTTTGTCAAAGAGGCATAACTCGTTTTTCAGGTTTTTTAAAAATCGAATTGCAAATACACTGTGTTGTAATTACTACCACCCTTAATACGCCCAAATTGCGATGCAGACTCAAAGATAGATGATCTATGATGTATGCTGTAGCCTAACCAAGTTTCATTTAAAGCGTTAACTTGAAAAAGATCGCCAAGGTTAATATCAAAACTAACGTCAATATAATTCATCAACTCACTTGGTCTATAGCCTTTTTCTTCCATTTCAGTTCGCTCGATATAGGTGACCTCAGAAACGTATGACAAGCCCTCTGCAAGGCCTATACGCCATCTTAAAGGCCAGTCTATGGTGTAATAAGCTTTAATGCCTAATACATACTCTTGAGTGGTATCTTGAACTTCACTACTATGATGCCATACCAAGCCAGTTGTTAAGAAAATATCCAGGGGTATGGAGAATAGATCATCTGTAAGTGGGTACCCATAAAACACAGAACTGAGTTGGTTGTTATAAATATCTTTTACGGTATCGCCACGTAATATGTCACCAATATTTGATGGGGTAGCCCAGCCATGCGCAACACGTAAATATCCGTGGTTATTAAGGTTTTGTTTTTTATTTTTGGTTATATCGTTAAAAAATGCAAAACCTAAATAAGACTCACTTTGCCATTTTTGGTTGATAACTTGTGCGTCATAAGCATTACTATCTAGGGATGTAGCACCAATAGAACCAAGTAAATATAAATTACTTGTTACATGGTAACGCAGTTCTAAGTTACCATTCAGCTCAATACCAGCGTCAATTTTTTCACCTGTTATGCCTTCTAAGGCAAAATAATGGCTATTGAAGTCTTCACTTTTAAAACGCACATTGATTTTTGGCATTACCTCTAATGAACCATATTTAAGGTACCAACTCTTACTTATATTTGCATATGGGTTGCCATGTAAATCACTAAAAACCTCTAAATCAATAAAGCTATTTTTGCCGGTTGAAGTGCGCCATTGAACACCTAAGTCGATATTATCGCCTTGTACTTGATTTTGATATTCGGCTGGAATGTCAAAAAACCTCATTCGAGCTACAGCATTTAATTGCCAAGCGTCATTCTTGATAAGGTGAGCACCACCTTCAATACCTCTTAAAAAGAAGTGCTCCCCTTTATAAAACATCATAGGTACAAAGCTTTGTACTGTATCAGACTGTGTATCAAATGGGATTTGAGCTTGCCTAACTAAAGCCCCTAGGCCCCATGATTGTTCAGAAAAGCTATCAACCGATTGATGCTCAGATTGACTTTCGCTTTCTTGATCAAAAGCCTGCGCTGAAAGTGATAATGAAAGAAAGGATAAAGCAGTAATAAAATTAAGTGTTACTTTAGATAATGACATTAATAATCTCTGTGAATTGATTAACTGTTTCAAAACGCGATATTAAAAAGTGATGCCTAGCTATATATTAGTCATTGAGCCAAATAATTACACAGTTTTAAGAAAGTGTGTCATTTTGTTTTCAGCGATACTTACTAGGGAGCAAAACTTCAAAAGATAGGAAACAGATACAAGTGCGAATAATAACTAAAAAAACAACGAAAATATAACTAAATAACCATTATTTATTCCATTTTCACTGTTATTCGCTAAGTAGAATATTTAATTTAGACCTTAAAAGCACTTGGTTAATTTGGTTCATTATTTTACAATTAACTATATAAAATAGCTTATGATCACAAACAGTTTGTGGTAAGGCTCTCTTCAGTCGATTTAGCCACAAATATAAAGAATATACCCCCTAATGAAATTAAAGTTTACAAATCCAATGAAGCTATTTGCTTTATTACCATTATTACTTCTTCCTAACGCGAAAGCTGCATCAAGCCAGTTCTTTGATGTATTAGATGGTCAGCTAGATGCTTCTCAATACTTGTCTGAAAATGCTTATGGCTTTTTACCTGTACCTATTATTATTACTGACCCTGCTGTTGATGGTGGCTTAGGGATGATTGGGCTGTTTTTTCATGAAACAGAGGAAGAAAAAGATGCTCGTTTAAAAGCGATGCAAAGTGAAGAAAACGCTAGCCATCATTTATTACCACCAAGTGTGTCAGCTTTGATGGGCGCTTATACGGGCAATGATTCTTATTTTGCCGGTGGCGGCCATATGGGCTTTTTTAATAAAGGTGCTATTCGCTACATGGGCGGTGGTGGTTATGGCGACATAAATCTAGATTTTTATGGGGCGGGAAATGTAGAGTTTAATAAACCCATATCCCTAAATACAACGGCGGCTGCCATTATGCAAACCGTTAAGTTTAAAGTACCTGATACGCGTTTTTATGTTGGTGCAACACATAGGTATATAAATGCAGAAATTAAGCCAGCTAACTTAGGTGACTTAATTAATGGTCTTCCACCTATTTGGGAAGAGGAATTAACTTCGTTACTTACACAAACGATTACTTCATCTGGTGTCGGTATCGCGATGGAGTACGACTCAAGAGATAACTTTTTCTCACCAGAAGAAGGCCTTAAATATGAACTAAACTATTTATGGTTTGACGAAAATGTAGGCTCAGATGTCGACTATAATTTAACAGAGTTAACCGCATTGCATTACTTTAGACTAAGTGAAAAGTGGCGTACTGCCTTTAGAGTGGAAATGAACTATGCTGACACAGCTGATATACTTCCGCCTTATGCAATTCCTTCAGTTTCTTTAAGAGGGGTGCCTAGTGCACGTTATCAAGGTAACTCTACAGCGGTAACTGAACTAGAGCTTATTTATCAGTTGAATTATCGTTGGTCGGTAAATGCATTTGCCGGCGTAGGTAAAGCAAGTGATAGCTTTTCAGAGTTTAGTGATAGCGAAAGTTTAGTCAGTAAGGGGGCTGGTTTTCGCTACTTAATTGCAAGACGTTATGGTTTTAATATGGGCGTAGATATTGTTAAAGGCCCTGAAGATACGGTCTTTTATATTCAAGCAGGCTCTGCTTGGTAAAGTGAAGTTATTCGAAACGAATGACTGTGGCGAAAACTTAACTACAATTACTTTAAATTAGTATAAGAGAATTATGAATAAACCCATTCTATTTTTATTGACCTTTAATCTACTTTCTTTTGTGCTAGCTCCTGCTGTGGCAGAAACTAATAGTGAGTTGAAATTAGAACAAGAGAATGTCTTAGTTGCTCAAGAGAAACAGGCCCCTTGCCAGTGTGATGAAAGTAATATTAATGTAACGGAACGCTATGCAACACTAAAACAAAGGGAAATAGGCTCTCCTTTATTAGATGAAAATGGAGAGCGTGTCATATGGCCTAGAGTTCTGCCTTTCTTTGCACAAAATGTTTTAGATTTGGGCTTTGAATTACCTAAAACATTTGGCTTGGCCATTATTCCTAATGTTATAGCTCAAGACCTTACCTTAACTGATTTAAAAGTCGGCTTAAATGGCTCTGAAATGGTCGATATGGACTTTGTTCAGTTTGGTAGTGCAAGAGCAGATAACAGTAATTTACAAATTAAAGCAGATGTATGGCTATTTCCTTTTTTAAACCTGTACGCAACGTATGGAAAAATGAATGGCTCAGCAGCAACGCCTATTTCAATAGAAGGTAAAGATTTAATAGAATTTCTTGGTGGTAGTTGTGGCGGTGTGCTTTCACCAAAGGCCTGTGATAAAACGCTTACCTCTATTGCTGTGCCAGAATATCATGGTTCAAATGTTTCTTTAGGGTTTACCTTAGCCATGGGCTGGGATCGTTTTTTTGTTGCGCTTCCTGTAACTTATGTCGTTACCGATTTAAATATATTAGAAGATAATGTGAAAGCTTTTCAAGTATCACCTCGTATTGGTCTTTCTTCTGATGCAGGAGATTTAGGGACTATGTCAACTTTCTTTGGTTTTAGTTATTTACATGCCGAGCTAGACGTTGCTGGGAAGCTATCATTTGATACCTCAGATCTTCCAGGGGGAATTCCAACCACAGAGTTAGATTTTATTATTAACCAAGAGAATACTGACAAGATAAATTATCTGATAGGCTTTAATTGGGATGTCAGTAAAACGTGGTCATTTCATTCTGAAGCCGGTTTTGGTGGAACACGTGAGAGCTTTATTGCCTCGGCGACTTACCGTTTTTAACAAATAATCATTTATTTTTGTTGCGCTAAAGGCAAAATTTTCTTACCATAGCGCCGTTATATTGATGGAGAGTTGGCTGAGTGGCTTAAGGCGCTCGCTTGGAAAGCGAGTTTAGGTTTATCCCTAACGTGAGTTCGAATCTCATGCTCTCCGCCATTTTAACT
>JBMYWR010000033.1:0-24871 GCA_049607625.1 Colwellia sp. | reverse complement strand
TGGGACCCCATCATTATGAGTGATGTGCTCTAACCAGCTGAGCTATGTAGCCTTACCAACCTGCTCTCTAGCAAGTGGCGCGTATTATGCTAATCTGCATGCGATACGTCAACCGTTTTTTTGAATTAATTAGTAGTTTTTGTTTATTTGCTTATCAATTGTACAAAAAGCACATAACCCGTACATTAACGATTATGTTATTGTGGTCTAATGCTTTTTATTTCATCACAATCTATTTGAAATTCAATTTAAACGACTACTTAAAAAAACAACTAAACGTTAAATCTAAAGTGAATTACATCACCATCTTTTACAACATAATCTTTACCTTCAAGACGCCATTTACCAGCATCTTTAGCTCCAGACTCACCATTGAACTCAATGAAGTCATCAAAGGCAATTACTTCGGCTCTAATAAAGCCTTTTTCAAAGTCGGTATGAATTACACCAGCAGCTTGTGGAGCTGTGGCTTTTTGTTTTACTGTCCAAGCTCTTACTTCTTTAACACCAGCTGTGAAGTAAGTTTGTAGGTGTAAAAGAGAGTAACCAGAATTTATTACACGATTAAGGCCTGGCTCTTCTAAGCCCATTTCAGCCATAAACTCAACTCTATCTTCTTCGTCCATTTCAGACAGCTCGCCTTCAATTTCAGCACAAACAGCGACTACGACAGCGCCTTCTTTATCTGCAATCTCTTGAACGATGTCTAAGTAAGGGTTGTTCTCAAAGCCGTCATCATTAACGTTAGCAATATACATGGTTGGCTTGATGGTTAAGAAGTTTAAGTAAGCAACTGCTGCTTTTTCTTCTTTTGTAAGCTCAAGAGAGCGGATCATATTGCCATCTTCTACATGTTTAAGGATTTTTTCTAAAACAGGTATTTCGAATTTAGCGTCTTTATCGCCACCTTTTGCACGTTTTGCTTGTCTTTGAATAGCACGCTCTGCGGTATCCATATCAGAAAGTGCAAGTTCAGTATTGATAACATCGATATCATCTGCGGGGCTAATTTTGTTAGCAACATGAATGATATTGTCGTTTTCAAAACAACGAACAACATGGCCTATGGCATCTGTTTCACGAATATTCGCTAGGAATTTATTACCTAAGCCTTCACCTTTAGATGCGCCAGCTACAAGACCAGCAATATCTACAAATTCCATTGTTGTTGCGATAACACGCTCAGGATTTACAATCGCGCTTAGCTGATCAAGGCGAGGATCTGGTACAGGTACAACACCAGTATTTGGTTCTATTGTACAAAAAGGAAAGTTAGCTGCTTCTATACCAGCCTTAGTTAACGCATTAAAAAGCGTTGATTTACCAACATTGGGTAAACCGACAATTCCACATTTAAATCCCATAATTATTACCTGTTACTCTTTATTAAATGGCTTTCGTGACGATGAATGATTAAGGTTGTACTTAAAATTAAGGTAGTGCTTTGAAAGAGTGCAAACGTTGTTGGGCTTTCTTTAAACCCTCTTTTTGCCAAATTTCAAAACAGCGACTTGATTCATCAATAACTTGATCTAACTCTGCTTGTTCATTTGTTGGTGCTTTGCCTAATACATGGCCGGTAACCTTATCTCTATGACCTGGGTGGCCTATACCAATGCGTAAGCGATAAAATTCTTTATTATTTGCCATACGGGCAATAATGTCTTTTAAACCATTATGACCGCCATGACCACCACCTTGCTTAATTTTGACTGTTCCAGGGGGAATATCAAGTTCGTCGTGAGCAACTAAGATTTCATCAACGTTGATTTTAAAGAAATTAGCTAAAGGGGCTACAGCTTGTCCGCTACGATTCATAAAGGTTGTAGGAATCAATAAGTGAACGAGTTCATTTCCTATAAGGCCTTTGCCATATAGTCCTGAATATTTTTTTTCTGGGCGGAGAGATATATTATTGCGCTGTGCTAGTTCTTCAACAAACCATACACCGGCATTGTGACGTGTTCTTTCATATTCGGGGCCAGGATTACCTAACCCCGCAATTAGCTTTATAGACATACTAACTATTCACCTTATCTTAAAGCGCGATTAATTAATTAAAAGTGCTGAAACTCATAGAGTTCTCTTGGATATATAATTTAAGCTAAATAGTTAGTTAAGGCTGCTTTTCTTTCAGTTTATAGTTCTGTTGTGCTTGAATAAACGCTTATAAAAGCGCTTATTCAAAACAAGGTTAAGAGCTATAGTAAAAACTAAATGAAAGTTCAACAGACCTTTATGTATTATTCAGCTTCTACTTCAGCTTCTTCGCTTTCGCTATCGTCTTCAGCTTGACCTTTAGGTGCTTTAGCAGATGCTACAGCTTGGTCATGGCTTTCGCCTTTAGCTAATTCATCAGAAGTTACATCTTTAGGTAATTTAACATCTGATAAATGTAATGTTTGACCAACTTCTAAATCCGCTAAATCAACTTCAATGAATTCAGGTAAGTTTTTAGGTAAACACGTTACAGCAATCTCAGCGATATGATGAGAAACAGCACCACCTTTCTTCACTACATTCTCTTCGTTTATGAAGTGAACAGGAACGTTAGTGTGGATTGCATGTTTAGCATCGATACGAATGAAATCTAAGTGCATTACGATTTCTTTGTATGGATGACGTTGCATGTCTTTGATTAAACATTTAACTTTTTTCTTGCCAATGTTTAATGTTAATACGTGAGAATAGAATGCTTCTTCTTGTTGTGCACGAAAAACGTTTTTGTGCTCTAAAGTTAAAGAAACAGGATCTTGTCCTTCACCGTAAAGGATAGCTGGAACTTTATTCGCGTGACGAAGGCGGCGGCTCGCACCTTTCCCTAAGTCAGTACGTACTTCAGCATCCAATGTAAATAAATCAGTCATGGGTTAATACTCATGTTGTTATATATGAAACATATATAATATTAAATTAAATCTTGCTTTTTGCGACCAAAAACAAGGGTATACGCTTTTTTAAATGAATAACTCTGCCTTAATAGACATTGCCCCCATATAAAAAAGGCGCGAAATTATAACACCAAGAAAATTTGAAAGCTATGATAAGTTAGATTTTATCCATAAAAAAAGCAGTTTCTTTCGAAACTGCTTTATCGTAATGCTTTTTTGCAGTAATGCTTGTCACTTAATCTTTTTGCAGATTAATCAAACATCGCAGAAATAGATTCTTCATTACATACACGGCGAATTGCTTCACTTAGCATGCCGCTTAATGTTAGTTGGCGAACCATTTTAAGCGCTTTAATTTCATCTGAAAGAGGGATAGAGTCAGTTACAACAACTTCATCAATTACAGAGTTTTTCAAGTTTTCAGGCGCATTACCTGATAAAACAGGGTGAGTCGCATAAGCGTAAACACGCTTAGCACCATGCGCTTTAAGTGCTTCAGCTGCTTTAGCTAATGTGCCACCAGTATCAATCATATCGTCTACAATAATACAGTCTCGGTCTTTTACATCACCAATAATATGCATTACTTGGGCAACGTTCGCTTTAGGACGACGTTTATCAATGATAGCAAGGTCTGTGTCATTAAGTAATTTTGCAACAGCGCGAGCACGAACAACACCACCAATATCAGGGGATACAACGACAGGGTTGTCTAACTCACGGTTTTGCATATCCTCAAGAAGGATAGGAGTACCAAAAGCGTTATCAACAGGTACATCGAAGAAACCTTGAATTTGCTCTGCATGTAGGTCTACCGTTAATACACGGTCAACACCCACACTTGAGAGGAAGTCTGCTACAACTTTCGCTGTAATAGGTACCCTAGCGCTACGAACACGTCTATCTTGACGAGCATAACCAAAATAAGGGATAACAGCTGTAATTCTACCAGCTGATGCACGACGAAATGCATCAATCATTACAATTAGTTCCATTAAATTGTTATTGGTTGGAGCACAAGTAGATTGAATAATAAAAACATCGCTACCACGAACGTTTTCATTAATTTCAAAACTTATTTCACCATCACTAAAACTGCCTACTTTGGCTTCGCCTAAAGTCATATATAGGCGGCTTGCAACTTTTTTGGCCAGTTCAGGGGTGGCATTACCCGCAAAAATCTTCATGTCAGGCACAATCAGTTCCTCAGAAACTTTGACATTAATATTAAACTGAATCCTAGTATAAAGGTTCAAATTCAGCAAACTAAATTAACTGTTTAATTGCTCTATTACAGAGCGTAACGGAGAAGTGTTTACTCCTCGTGTTACAAAAGAATAAGTTCCAGTAGGAAGCAAATCCTGTACTTTACAAGCCTCTTCTTGGCTGGTGAACCGAGAGAATATACATGCCCCGGTGCCCGTCATTCTTGACGGTGCGTATTCTACCAACCAAGACAGTAGGTTGGCAACCTCAGGATAGTGTTTTATTACCATTTCTTGACAATCGTTATGCCAATTATCAACGTCATATAGATCTACATCACTTGATAAAGGGTCTCTTCTTGGCGTGTTTCTTGGTAAATCTTTACTTTGAAACACGCTTGCAGTTGAAATAGAACAATTTGGCTTTGTAACTAAGTACCAGTATTCTTTAGGCTTTACATCTATTAACTGCTCTCCAATACCTTGTGCAAAAGCAGAAAAACCATGAATAAAAATAGGCACATCAGCGCCAAGTTGTAAGCCTAAACCAGCAAGCTTTTCGGTAGAAAAATTAATTCCCCATAGAATATTCAATGCAAGCATAACTGTCGCTGCGTTTGAAGATCCACCACCAAGTCCTCCTCCCATGGGGAGTATTTTATTAATATTGATTTGGGCTGTGTAGTTTTTCTTTGACAATTGAGAGCCTTTGCTCTCTATGTTGTTATTTTGTATCAGCTCACTTCTTAGCGCTTCATTCCTAAGTAATAAGGCCGCTTTAACAATCAAGTTATCTTCGTCCTTAACTCCTTCAATAGGCGTTAAGAGCTCAATAGGCTTAGCTTTGTTTTTAGCTTGATCAGGGAGGGTAATCTCAATAGTATCGCCATGCTCAACAAATTGAAAAAGAGTTTGCAGCTCGTGATAACCGTCTTCCCTTTGACCAACAACGTGTAAATAGAGGTTTAATTTAGCAGGAGAAGGGAATGTGTAGGTGTTTGGCATAGTGTTTTTCATGGTATTAAGGTTAATGGCAATTTTATAGTTTCTTTATGACATAGTCATTTTATCAAAGTTTTTGACACTATCATTATAGTTAGTGACTAGGGCAATACCTGCCAGTTACTTATAGCTATTTTTATTAAAAGATCACCTTGGCGAATATTAATCTTTGTAGGAAGTTGATAAGCATCAACGTTTTTATACTTTTGGTAACTTATTTGCCATAAACGACCTTGGTAAAGACTGGTTAGTTGGAAGGGGAGTTCAGTACTTTCGTTAAATAGAACTTCATCTTCGGGATTATATGCAATGCCTTTTAACCAGTAATGTAATGCTTTTGTTGGCAGTGTTAAGCCTGTTAAATCATAAATTAAAGTGGCTAAATTATTTCCTGTATACGTTTCGCCATCTACCTTAATAGTATGTAAATCATCTTTCGAGTTTAAGTCGAGTACATTTATTCCAAGGTAACTATTTAAATTTAATTGTTGGGTATTTAATGCTTGGTTTACATGCCATGAAAGTCCCGCACTTTGTTTTTCTGTCGACGTTATAAATGCAATCTTTCCTTTTACCTTCCAATGTTGCAATAAAGCAATTTCATCGGTTCTTTTTTCTGAAGCGTAAATAACATTAGCAGGTTGTTGAACTGATGTTTTTGAAGCACATCCCGTTAGTAAAAAAGGAAGTAATACAGAAAGTAATAAATAGGGTAAAAAAGAATTTAAAACCGAATAATAACTAAAAGAATTACTTTGATGAGAGGGAAGACAGGTAATATGTTCTGTACTCATGGATAGAAGCCTGAGGTCAATTTATGTGCTAGCCTTTGGCGTTTTTTGATTTAGTTAAGCCAAGGTTTCATTAAAGCTATTTGAACACAGACTTTTCATCAATACAATAAAGTATATGAGATACTAAGAAAGAGTTTTTATTATAGGTGTTTAAAAAAATTGATCTAAAATAATTAATAACTTGCTGTTTAAGCTAATATATAATGTACAGCTTTTGATAAAGTAAGTTTAAATACCGTTAAGTTCAAGAACGAGTTGCGAAGCGCACTTAGTGTATGTGAAGCATATCTAGTGTAATAGCGCCATAGTGATAAGTATAACGTTATCGTCTTGATGGTATATACCTAAAGAAATCAGAATAAATATTTTATAAAAAATTAGAACACATTATTAGTGAGATCGCCTTGAGTCTGCGTTATACTTAGCGATAAGACAACATAAAATTGTCACGAACAAACACCATTTATAGGTTTAAAAATTGTCCATTGTTGCCGTTGGTATTAACCACAAAACAGCGCCTGTCGCCGTAAGAGAGAAAATCTCTTTTAGTCCAGATAAACTTTCTGTTGCATTGCAGGATATGCTTTCGCACGTAAAGTGTAAAGAAGTTGCTATCTTATCAACCTGCAATAGAACAGAGCTATACCTTGTTCAAGATGGCGACCTTGATCTCACCAAAGATAATTTATTAACCTGGCTCGAAAGGTATCATAATGTTCCCGCCTCAACTATTTTACCAAGCTTGTACTGGCATCAAGACCAACATGCTGTAAATCATATGATGCGTGTAGCATGCGGATTAGATTCCCTTGTTTTAGGTGAGCCTCAAATATTGGGACAAATGAAACAAGCATACAGCCAAGCCAAAGCAGCGGGTTCTATGGCATTAGTGATGGACCGTTTGTTTCAGCGAACTTTTGGCGTCGCTAAGCAAGTTAGAACAGAAACAGAAATTGGTGCCAGTGCGGTTTCGGTTGCATTTGCAAGTGTGACTTTAGCTAAACATATCTTTGCTAACCTTGAAAAAACCAACGTTTTATTAATTGGCGCTGGAGAGACCATCGAATTAGTTGCTAAACATCTCTATGAAAATAAAGTAGGGAAAATTACAGTGGCTAACCGAACCATTGCTAGAGCGCAAAATATGGCTGATCAAATGGGCGCCGATGTTATTACACTTGCTCAAATACCTGAATATATCAATAAAGCCGATATTGTCATTAGTTCAACTGGTTCAACCCTTCCACTTATCGGTAAGGGGATGGTTGAACAAGCATTAGCAAAGCGTAAAAACCGACCTATTTTCATGGTTGATTTAGCGGTTCCAAGAGATATAGAAGAGCAAGTATCAGACCTCGAAAATGCTTTTTTATATACCGTTGATGACCTACAAAACATTATTGCCAAAAACCTTGAAAATCGCCGAAAAGAAGCTATTCAAGCTGAAAATATTGTTAACTCCCAATCTGATAGTTTTATGTCATGGTTACGTGGTTTAAATACACAAGATACGGTGATAAGTTATCGTAAGCAATGTATAGAAACACGTGATCAATTACTTGAAAAAGCCTTATTGCAAATCCAATCAGGTAAAGACGCTGAAGCCGTTATCGGCGAACTTGCGACCAAACTTACCAATAAATTTATGCACGAACCAACCAGTGCCTTACAATCTGCTGCCCAGGGTGGAGAGCTTGATAAGCTTATTTACTTGCGTGATATTTTTAACATAGATTAAACGTAATACACTGATTTAGAAACCCTTTGAGTAAGATCAAGTGACTAGCCCGTTTTGCCCGCAGATGTACAGGATAAGTGCGGATGAGAAACTAGCCCTTTTTAGGGGGAAGAGCAAAAAACAAAAACTTTGTGGCTAAAGCCGACTGCTACAGGTTTAACAACCACCGGATAAAATGTCTTTTGTAGGAGCGTGCTTTAGCCGCGATCTCTTTTTCTCAAAGAATTAGGACTAGTGATCTCATGCGAATTACACTGATGACGCGAATTAAGAAACTTTTTTGGTAAGGTCAAGTTAAAAGCCCGTTTTGCCCGCAGATTTACAGGATAAGTGCGGATGAGTGACTAGACACTAGATCTTTCTGTGTAAGGGCTTAAGGGCTGAGACTTTGAGGATAGTGAAAAGTGACAAGCAAGTTACTTTTTTGTGCACTTAACACTTTCTACTTGCTTCTTACAAATATCACTTGCTTCTTTAAAACTTGTAGCTTAAATCCCTCTTTCCTTTTCTAGGTATTCAATCATTGCTTAGCTGTGTTAGAATAGCGGGAAATTATTGTTGTTCCCTTTTAAAAACATAAGATTATTTAATGAAAGCATCCGTTTATCAAAAGCTTGAAGTGTTATCTGAGCGCTTCGAAGAAGTTCAAGCACTTTTATCTGATCCTGAAACTATCTCAAATCAGGATAAATTTCGTGCGTTATCTCAAGAGTTTAAACAACTAGAACAAGTTACTTCGGTTTTTAATAACTACAAAGAAGCAGAAGACGACTTCTCTACAGCAGAGCTCATGTTAAAGGATGATGATCCTGACATGCGTGAAATGGCTCAAGAAGAATATAAAGAAGCAAAAAGAGCTGTTGCAGATTTAGCTGACGAATTACAAATTTTATTATTACCTCGTGATCCAAATGATGATAACAACTGTTTTGTTGAGATTCGTGCCGGTGCGGGCGGTGATGAAGCTGCAATATTTGCGGGTGATTTATTTAGAATGTACAGCCGTTATGCAGAAAAGCGTGGTTGGAAGATAGAAGTCATGAACACCAATGAAAGTGAGCAGGGCGGCTATAAAGAACTTATCATGAAAATAAACGGTGAAGGTGTTTATGGGTTCATGAAATTTGAGTCGGGT
The DNA here is from genome assembly GCA_049607625.1 of Colwellia sp. Classification (GTDB taxonomy): domain Bacteria; phylum Pseudomonadota; class Gammaproteobacteria; order Enterobacterales; family Alteromonadaceae; genus Colwellia. The sequence continues at coordinate 16,106 of JBMYWR010000033.1, read as the reverse complement.
GGTCATCGTGTACAACGCGTGCCGCAAACAGAATCTCAAGGTCGAGTACATACCTCGGCTTGTACCGTGGTTGTTATGCCAGAAATCCCTGAGTCTCAAGCAATAGAAATCAATAAAGCAGATTTAAAAGTTGATACGTTTAGAGCGTCTGGTGCGGGTGGTCAGCATGTAAACAAAACTGACTCAGCGATTCGTATTACGCATATCCCAACGGGTGTTGTTGTAGAGTGTCAGGATCAGCGTTCACAACATAAAAATCGTGCCCAAGCAATGTCAGTTCTTCAAGCTAGATTACAACAAGCTGAAGATGAAAAACGCAGAAGTGAAGAAGAGTCTTCACGCCGTAACCTTGTTGCGAGTGGGGATCGTTCAGAGCGCATTCGTACTTATAACTTCCCTCAAGGACGCATGAGTGATCACCGCATTAATCTTACTTTATATCGTTTAGGCGAAATAATGGAAGGTAGTTTGGATCTCGTTATGGAGCCTATAATGCAAGAAAATCAAGCCGACTTACTTGCAGAGCTTGCAGGACAGGGTTAGTTTGGATAAAAGCACAACGATAAAGCAATTAATAACATCAGCTAAAATACAATTAGAATCTGTTTCAGATAGTGCCAAGCTCGATGCAGAGCTACTTCTTTGTTTCGTATTGAATGAAAGCCGTGTTTATTTAATTACTTGGCCAGACAAACCGTTATCAAAAAGCATTGTTAGTCAATATAACACTTTAGTAAATAGGCGAGCACAAGGCGAGCCTATAGCCTATATAACAGGAACTAAAGAGTTTTGGTCTTTGCCATTTTATGTTGCACCTTCAACACTTATTCCTCGACCTGATACAGAAACACTTATTGAGTTAGTTCTTGAAGAATATGGCGAAAGAGAGAAGGTTAATTGCTTAGATTTAGGAACAGGGACAGGTGCCATTGCTTTGGCGCTTGCTTCTGAAAAACCTTCATGGAATATAGATGCAATAGACTTTAGTGAGGAAGCCGTTGGTCTTGCAAAAAGGAATGCTGAACATTTAGGCTTAGCACACGTGAATATTTATCATAGTGACTGGTTTAAAAGTGTAGCATTGGAAAGAAAGTTTGATATTATCGTAAGTAATCCACCTTATATTGCTGAAAATGATGAACATATTTCACAGGGTGATGTACGTTTTGAGCCTTTGTCAGCACTTATTGCCGACAACGATGGTTTAGCTGATATAGTACACATAGCAAAAATATCTCTAGACTATTTGACTAAAGATGGCGTTATATTTTTTGAGCATGGTTACAATCAAGGCGGCTTGGTACGAGATTTGCTCAAATCTTTTGGCTTTAATTATGCCAAAACCGTAAAAGATTTAAATGGTCAAGATCGTATTACATGGGCTAAAAGATAACCCAATAACAAAAACAATAATTAGAAGGAAAAAATATGAAACATCTTCATATGACACTCGCATTAATAAGTATTGCATTATTCAGCCTACGTTTTTTTTGGTTACTTGCCGGATCAGAGCAGTTACAAAAAAAATGGGTAAAAATAACGCCTCATATCATTGACACTTTATTATTGGTTGTCGGTGTCGGACTTGCAGTGAAATTATCGATGAGCCCTTTTGAACAAATGTGGTTAGCAGAGAAAATAGTAGCAATTTTTGCCTATATTTTTACCGGTTATTACACGTTAAAGTTAGCAAGAAATAAATCAATGCAAATTTTTGGTTATCTTGGAGCAAATGCCTGGATGATACTGGTGATAAAATTAGCCATGACGAAACAAGCAGTATTTTTCTAATGTTCTTTGTTGGCTCTTTAAGTTTTGAAGAATAAAAAAGTAGTAGGGTATAAAAGGTTAACAAGATTTATGAATGAATTACTAATCTCTGAAATAGCTTCAGAAGAAAAAGATTTATTACAAACACTAATGCTAATTGAAGAAACTGTTTTTCAAGATACGGGTGATCTCGCTATTGCTCAAGAGAACGCTTCTAGTGATGATTTAAATTGTCTCGATGACCTTATAGCGCAATGCCAAATGGTTATAGATGATATCGAGTCTCCGGTTGAACGAGCAGAGTGTTTATTAAACGAATTATTTTACAACCATTTATTTGTAGATATATATCATCCTGTTTGGCCTATTGCTTCATACACCCTCGTTTCAGGTATTTCTCAAAGGTTGATCGCACCTGTTTTAAAAGCTGTTGTCATTCAAGAGATTATCACCGAATGTGGTTTTGATGTTGATATTGTCTATGTTCCCCATAAAATTATGTTAAGAATCACTTGTGATGAACAATACGCGATTATTTTTGATCCCGTTAATGGAGAGTCATTAAATTGGCATGAGCTTGATAATCGTTTAGATGAGCTAGAAGGTGATCCTAGTCAACAAACACTTGAGACAATGCGTCATGAATCAATTCTAACAGAGCACCTGCATTCACTTAAAAACACCTTAATGCGTGAGCAAAAATTTGATAAAGCATTAAAATGTGTTGACCTATTACTTTCACTTAAGCCTAATGATCCTTTACAAAGAAGAGATAGAGGTTTCTTACTTCATCAGCTTGATTGTTTTAAAGTTGCAGTAGATGATTATAAGTATTTTGTTGAAAAGTGTCCCAAAGACCCTACAGCCCAAATACTTAAAACACAATTAGAGAAAATTAACTTAGCTGAAACTGTATTTCATTAACCGAAATGTGATTTTTTAATGTTCACGGGTAAACTTCTTAAATCATAATTTTCTTATTGCGAAATTCGTGTGTGCATTTAAACTTAATTGCGTAAAACCATAACCAAAAAAGAACATTTTTATTTCATCATTCAAATCTTGTCATGTTGAACTAGTAAATGCTTCAACCCTTAGAGGAAATTATGTCAACAACAGTTATCACTACAGCGCCTTTAATTACAAATGACGCCGTTGTATTTGGAATATTATCACTTGTTTTAGGTTTTGTGTTTTATACGTCTAATAGCCAACATCCTATATGGAAAAAATTCTATACCTACGTTCCTGCGCTTTTAATGTGTTATTTACTGCCTTCATTACTTAACACCTTTGGTATTGTCAGCGCTGATTTGAGTCAAGTTGATGAAGTTGCAAAGTATTATCTTCTTCCTGCTTGTCTAATTCTGCTTACACTAAGTATTGATATTAAAGCGATTATAGGCCTTGGCAATAAAGCACTTATAATGTTTCTAACGGGTACTGTTGGTGTTGTTATAGGTGGTCCAATTGCATTACTTATTGTTTCTGCTATATGGCCTGAATTAATTGGTGTTAGTGGTCCAGATGCTGTTTGGCGTGGTATGGCTGCGTTGGCTGGGAGCTGGATTGGTGGTGGCGCCAATATGCTAGCAATGAAAGAGATTTATGAAGCGGACGGAAAAATATTCACCATAATGGTCACCGTTGATATTATCGTTGCCAATCTTTGGATGGCAGGTTTATTGTATTTAGCTGCTAACCACAAACGTATAGATGAAAAAAATGGCGCTGATACATCAGGTATAAACAGACTGATTGATAAAGTTCAGGCCTTTGAAAAAGAACATGCAAGAAAACCAGAGTTAAAAGATTTCATGTTAATTTTGGCTGTTGGTTTTGGTGGGGCAGGTTTAGCTCACTTTTCTGCAGATTTATTAGTACCATTTTTTAAAGTGAACTTTCCAGACCTTGATGTGTATAGTTTGCATAGCAAATTGTTCTGGTTAGTCGTTCTGGTTACTTCAATTGGTTTGTCGCTTTCATTTACACCTGTTAGAAAGCTTGAGTTAGCAGGGGCATCAAAGGTGGGCAGTAGTTTCCTTTATATCCTCGTGGCGACGATAGGCTTGCATATGGATATCTCTCAAATTATTGAAGCACCTAAATATGTACTGATAGGGGTTATTTGGATGCTTATCCATATTGCTCTACTCTTTATTGTAGGTAAGATGATTAAAGCACCTATTTTTTATCTTGCCGTTGGTAGTAAAGCTAACATAGGTGGAGCGGCATCGGCTCCGGTTATTGCTTCTGCATTCCATCCGTCACTTGCACCTGTTGGCGTTTTGTTAGCTGTATTAGGTTATGCGCTAGGTACTTATATGGCTTGGCTATGTGGGCAATTATTAAGAATAATAGGCAGTTAATTGAGCCGTTAACTTAGGCGTCAACTGAGACGTGAATCTTAGTGCTACTAGTAAGTGGCACTTTTATGCTCAGTAAATAAAAACGCTTTAAAAATACTCTTTACAAATACAAAGGAAAGTCATGACAATAAACGCAATATCAATCAATAATATCACCGTAGCAAACGATAAACCGTTTGTTTTATTCGGTGGAATGAATGTACTTGAGTCGCGTGATTTAGCGATGAAAATTGCCGAGCATTATGTTGAAGTTACCACCAAACTAGGCATTCCTTATGTATTTAAAGCTTCATTTGATAAAGCAAACCGTTCTTCAGTGAGCTCATATCGTGGGCCTGGTCTTGATGAAGGTTTGAAGATCTTTGAAGAAATCAAGTCTACTTTTAATGTGCCGTTAATTACAGATGTGCACGAACCTTTCCAAGCTCAACCTGTTGCAGATGTTGTAGATGTTATTCAATTACCGGCATTTTTAGCTCGTCAAACTGACCTTGTGGTTGCAATGGCTAAAACAGGTGCAGTGATTAACGTAAAAAAACCTCAGTTCCTAGCTGCGCACGAAATGAAACATATCATTAATAAGTTTGCAGAAGCGGGTAATGAAAACATTATTTTATGTGAACGAGGCAGTTGTTACGGTTATAACAATTTAATCGTTGATATGTTAGCGATGGACGAAATGAAAAACTACGCTCCCGTTATTTTTGATGCAACCCACGCTTTACAAAAGCCAGGTGGTCGAAGTGATAGTGCCGATGGCAGAAGAGCGCAAGCAGCCCAGTTAAGTCGAAGTGGAATGGCACTCGGTTTAGGTGGCTTATTTTTAGAGTCTCATCCGAATCCAAACGAAGCAAAATGTGATGGTCCATGTGCTTTACCGTTAGATAAACTAGAACCATACCTACAACAAATGAAGTCTATTGATGATTTAGTTAAAGGTTTCCCTGAACTTATAATCGAATAGACTGACCGCATAGAATAATGACTTCAGTAATTAATAACGAGGTTGAAAAGCCTATTGCTCAAATCATATTTGCTCACGGCGCTGGGGCAAATATGGAGCATGCTTATATGGAAAATTTTACTCGCTTGTTAAATGCGCAACACATTAATGTGTTGCGTTTTAATTTTCCGTATATGGATAAACGCGAAGAAACAGGTAAGCGTTATCCGCCAGATAGAATGCCTAAATTGCTCGACTGTTATCAAGAAGTCATTAGTACCTACCTAGCTTTACAATCTACAAAAAACCAAGCATTACCTCTTTTCATTGGTGGAAAATCCATGGGTTCTCGAGTTGCTGCAACATTGGCAGGAAATAAAGATATAGCAGGTAAAATTTCTGGTGTTTTTTGTATTGGTTATCCTTTTCACCCTGCTAAAAAAGAAGACAAACTGCGACTTGAACCGCTGCAAGAAACGTTAAAGCCCGTGCTTATTTTGCAAGGCGACAGGGATGCTTTGGGTTCAAAAGTAGAAATTTCAGGGTATAGATTGTCAGAGCTCTGCCAATGTGTTTTCTTGGAAGATGGCGATCATGATTTAAAGCCACGGGTCAAATCAGGTTTTAAACATGAAAATCATTTATTAAAAGCATCAAAAACACTTTTAGAGTTTGTGAGTGTTCATAGCTCATAGTCGTTCAACAACACAAAAAGCTAATCAGGTAACTCAGGAAAATATTCCATGCATAAAAACAGGTTTACAACGCATTCATTATTGATGATTTTTGTTGGCCTTAGTGGCTTTTTTTCGGTGCTTTTTGGTGCGTGGTTAGCGCATGGGGGGAAGCTTTTGTCTGTTCAAGAACAAACCTCACTCGCAACTGCTTTACATTATCAATTTATTCATACTATTGCCCTTTATGTCACGCTAATTTGGGCTTTAAAAATTAAATACGTAGATAAAAGTAAGTCGAGCTTGATCTTAACCATTGCAGCTTTAGCTTTTTTTATGGGTATTTTACTGTTCTGTGGTGGAATATATCTTAAAACCTTATTCAACATTGCTATAATAGGTAAATTCACACCGTTTGGTGGTATTTCGCTGGCAGTAGCTTGGCTATTGTTAGCATTTCAAGGTAAAAAAATCTAATGACATCGATTATCTTATATTGTCGCCCTGGCTTTGAAAAAGAATGTGGCGCTGAAATTCAAGAAAAAGCTTCTTGGAACGAAATTTATGGCTACTTAACCATTAAAAAAAATGAAGGGGTGGTTTTTTTCAATTTGCATGACAGCAGTCATGGCGAAATATTAATGAGTAAACTTCCACTTAAACGCTTAATTTTTGCTAGGCAGTGGTTTGTAAGCCTTACAGATGTTATTGAGCTACCTGAATACAATAGGGTAGAAGCAATTGTTGAAGCATTAGGTAGTGAGTGGCAATACGAAGAATTGCGCATGGAGACACCCGATACTAATGATGGAAAGTCGCTGAGTAAGTTTTGTAGGAAGTTATCTGTGCCATTACGCCAAGGCTTAAGAAAGGCAGAGGTATTAACAAAGCAAAATAAGAAAGAGTCTGACAAACAAGATAAAAGTGGCTCTGTGCTACATGCGCTATTTTTTAGCGGTCAAGAGGTTATTCTGGGTTTCTCTTATGCAAGAAATACCTCTGAACATGTGATGGGGATTCCTCGTCTTAAATTTCCAAGCCTTGCACCTAGTCGCTCTACACTTAAACTCGATGAAGCTTTTTTATATTTTGTTCCTCGTAACGAGTGGGAGACGCGGCTTTGTTCAGGGCTTAACGCGGTAGACTTAGGCTCTGCTCCAGGTGGTTGGACTTATCAACTCGTTAGACGGGGTATGATGGTTACCGCTATTGATAATGGCCCTATGGCAGAGTCTTTAATGGACACAGGACAAGTTAAGCATAAAATGATGGATGGCTTTAAATACATCCCATCGAAACAAAATGTGCATTGGCTTGTGTGTGACATGATAGAAAAGCCACAACGGGTTGCCAAATTGATGAGTGAGTGGGTCTTAAACGGTTACTGTAAAGAAGCTATGTTTAACTTAAAACTTCCGATGAAAGGCAGATATCAGCGCGTTGTAGAAGATTTACAAATGATCAGAGATGAATTTGCTAAACATAACGCCAAATATGAACTTTATGCTAAGCACCTTTATTATGATCGTGAAGAAATTACAGTGCATGCAAGGTTGCTTTCAGCTCTTCCTAAGAAAGATTAGTCTGACAGGTAACCTGACTTATTTTGAACAAGACTATTCAGCAATAACTTAATTGAATTGCTATAACAGATAAAAAAAAGCCCGAACAATAAATGCTCGGGCTAAGGGATGGCTCAAAGGGGTAAGAGCCTACGCTAATAAAACTTTTCAAAAGTTGGATAGAAAGTGCTTCCAACTTAAACTTCAGTGACTATTTCAAGCCAATTTTACTACACCTCTACGGTGACTCCATTAGACTGCTTTAATTGAGGTAAGCACCAAATTAAAGCGCATGTTGCGAGCATTTATCTAAATTTAAGTTTATAAGTCCTTGCAATGCAAGTGAAAATAAATTCTGTTACTTAACAACTTAGATATTTAAGTGTAGTTCAGTATTTCAACTTTGCTAATTTTTTTTATATTTTTTTATTTGTTTTTGTGAGTATAGATTGAGAGTAAGCTAAGAGTAGACTGTGGCTCGTTATGGCTGGAACAGGGATTAATAGACTAGCCCGCTTTGCCGGGAACAGGGATTAAGAAACTAGCCCGTTTTGCCCGCAGATTACAGGAGAATATGCGTCCTGCATTCTCTAATAAGCTACATCCCTGTAGCGTGCAGATAAGAGCGGATGAGCGATTAGACACTAGGCCTTTCTGGGTAAGGGCTTGAAAACAGAGGTTGAACAGTAAAAACTAAAGTCTTTTTGTTTTTATCCTCGTTTCAGGGCTAGTGTATTGACCTTACCCAAACAGTGTCTTTATTCTTTCGCCCTCATTGGCCCTTTGTCGAATCTGCGTAATCTGCGGGCAAAAGAGGGCTTTTGTCCTGACCTTACTCGATTCTCAAACTCGATCCCCGATTCTAAACCCTTCTAACTTGCTGTGTTACTATCTTCAATCAACTTGATACTTTCGTCAGCAAAGCCAACACCGGCCTCGTTATAGAAGTTAAACACTTTATCAATACCAATGTCAGTTAAAAGCTGCCTTTCGTCGTCAAACCGCGCTATAGCGGCTATTTTACCTTGATAATTTATACGAGAGATTTGTTCATTAATACTGATGCTATCTTGTACATTGGGTAATGCGAGTAAGATTAATTCAAGTTGAGATAAGTCAATATTCTCCCAAAAATAAGCATCTTCTGCATCGCCATAATAGGTTTCGATATTTTGTGAGTTAAGCCAACTTATTTTTTCCCTGTCTGCATCTAATCCCCATACCTTTTTGTTACTGTGCTCACATATTGCTTTGTATGCCCCCATACCAACCCTTCCCATCCCTATAATCATTACAGGTGCTTGACATGGCTGAACAAAAAGATCTTCCTCAAGTCTTTCACTACGCTCAAATTTAGATAAATACTTGCGCTTTGAAGCGAAAAAGTTATGCGAATAGCGATATAAAATATTCGTTAAAACAAAAGATAAAGAAACAGTAAGTGCAAGTATGACCAGCCATTCATTGTTAAGCCAACCGTAATTAACACTTAAGGCAGCAACAATAAGACCAAACTCACTGAAGTTACTTAATGATAAAGCGCTTAAAAAGGCTGTACGACTTCTTAGTTTTAATAGGCTAAACAAGCCAAAAAACAAGCCAAACTTAAGTGGTAGTAATGTCAGTAAAAGGATGGAAATACCTAACATTTCCAGTGTAGGGGTTGCACTGAAGCCAATAGAAAGGAAGAAGCCGATTAAAAATATATCTTTAAAGCTCATTAAAGATTTATTAATCTCACTAGCTTTACTGCTATTGGCTAACATCATGCCGACAATAAGCGCACCAAGATCGCCTTTAATATTAACCAATTCAAAGAGTTCGTAGCTACCAAAGGCGATAAAAAAACCCATTAAAGGTAATAACTCGCCATGACCTGCATGGGACATGAGCGTGTTAAAAAGAGGCCTTATGAAAAACAATCCAATGAGCGCAAAAGCCAGTACCGAAGGGATTTTACCGGTGGCAGCAACAAGATATGCAACGGCTACAATGTCTTGAATGACAAGTATTGATACGGCTATTTTAGCATGACGGGTACGCATTTCGCCGTTTTCTTCAAGTAACTTAATAACACAAACCGTACTACTAAAACTTAATGCAAAAGCGATAAGCAAGCTCGTTTGTGTATCTAATTGACTAAATGATTCAAAAGAAAGGAAGGCGAATACCTTGATAGAAAAAACACTCAGTATTATCCATATTATAGTGTGCAGAGAACTGGCGACCCATGCTTCTGCTTTAAAGAGGTTCTTAATGTTAAGTTTTAAGCCGATCATAAATAACATTAAGGTGATACCTAAGTTACTTAAGGTCGTTAAACTATCATCAGCTTCATAGCCTAAATAGCTTAATAGGAAACCGGCAATTAAATAACCGATAGAAGGGGGCATATTAATGCTTTTAGAAGCAAGGCCACATAAAAAAGCAAATAAAATCCAAATGAAATTCATTGAAAAACCTTATATTTATTGTTCAGATATTGGTAAAAAAGTTAGCTTAAGGGATAAGTTGTGTTAACTGTTTTTCTACAATATCGGCGATAAAAGGTTGTGCAGATTTATTAGGGTGTATGCCATCGTCTTGCATCAATTCTTTCTTTAAAGCAATGTCGTTCATAAAAAAAGGAACTAAGGTTATATTTTCTTGTTTTGCAACATCGATGAATACTTGTTCAAACATTTGGTTATAGCGAGGCCCGTAATTTGGTGTAATGTTAATATGCATAAGAAAAACGATAAGCTCTTTTTGCTTGGCTAGTTCTATCATTTGTAACAAATTATTTTTTATTTTTTTCGGATTATAGCCTCTTAAGCCATCATTTCCACCGAGTTCTATGAATAAATAATTTACTTTATTTTGATCTAATAAAGCTGGAAGTCTAGATAAACCGCCACTTGTTGTTTCACCACTGATACTCGCATTAAGTATTTTATAAGGGGCTTTTTTATCTTTTAATTGTCTGTTTAATAACGGTACCCAACCTTCATGCTGTTCCATCCCATAGCCAGCACTGATACTATCACCTAAGAATAAAATAGTGTCAGTTGCAAAAGCACTATGAATTGAAAATAATAGGCTAAAGAGTAAACCTAATTGAAGTTTTTTTCGTAAGTAGGTTTTAACTAAATAATTAAAAGAGTGTTGTTTCATGAAGGTAAACTCCGAAAATATTTTAACAGTATCAAAATTAACAAAATCAGTTCAGGTTGAAGCTAAAACGTTATCGCTATTACAACCCTTAAGTTTAGAGGTTAAGTCGGGCGAAACTCTCGCTATTATTGGCTCTTCAGGCTCAGGAAAAACAACACTATTATCGTTGCTTGCCGGATTAGATATTCCAACCTCTGGTGAAGTCTATCTTAAAACCCATGCCTTGCACCAGTACAATGAAGAACAAAGAAGTGAAGTAAGAGCTAATCATGTAGGTTTTATTTTTCAACAATTTCTACTTGTTAGCAGTTTAACAGCTTTAGAGAATATTATGTTACCGGCTGAGCTTGCTAATTTGCCTGATGCAAAAGCTAAAGCAGAAAACTTACTAGAGGAAGTTGGGCTGTCTAACCGCGGCCATCATTATCCAAGTCAACTTTCTGGAGGTGAACAACAACGTGTTGCGATTGCCCGTGCGTTTATCTCTAATCCCGATATTTTATTTGCTGATGAGCCAACGGGTAACTTAGACAGTAAAACAGGCTTACATATTGAAAATCTTTTATTTGATTTAAACAAACAGCACGGAACAACCTTAGTACTTGTAACCCATGATCAAAAATTAGCTAAACGTTGTGAAAGAAGACTAGAAATGGATGCGGGAAGTTTAGTTGAGCAGGTTAGCTCTGGAGAAGACATGCCAGCTAACTCTAAAAAGTCAAAAGAGGACAGCCTAGAAAAAGAATATAGCAATGGCGCGGGTGTTTAATGAAGAACGAACATAGTGATTTAAGCAACGTGCCTAGCGAGTTAGACATGCCAACTAAAAAGAATAACATTTGGATAAAGCAATCTCTTCGGTTACTTGATCACGAATTAAGGCGAGGTGATTTAACCATCATTTTCTTGGCTATAGTTTTAGCTGTAGCCACCGTATTTTCTTTATCGGGCTTCTCAAACCAAATAAAACAGGCACTTGTCGATAGCAGTAGTAGTTATATTGGTGCCGACAGAGTACTTCGTACCAGTAGGTCTATAGAGACTGAATTTATTCAAAAAGCCGATGATTTAACACTTATTCAAGCCAGTAAAGTCGAAACAGAATCGATGGTATTTGTTGGTGAAGAAATGTTGCTCTCAGAAATTAGCGCTGTATCAAGCCTTTACCCACTTAGAGGTGAGCTGAAAGTAAAAACAGAGCTAAACCAAAATACTTCGATAACGGTCAACGCACCGAATGTAGGGGAAACTTGGGTAGAGCCAAGTGTTTTAACACGCTTAAATGTGAGTATTGGTGATAACATTGAAGTGGGTTTGGCTACATTAAGGGTAGCGGGGGTTCTAACCGATATACCAGATCGTTCTTACCGTGCTTTTATTGCAGGACCGCACATTATTTTAAATCAAGCTGATTTAGATAAAACCCAATTGGTGCAACCGGGAAGTCGCTTAACCTATAAATATTTATTTGCCGGTGAGCGAGAGGCTATTGAGGAGTATGAAAGCTGGCTTAAGCCACAACTCAACGAAGCGCAGCGCTTTTATGATGCTAAAGCCGCTCAATCTAGATTATCTAATACTTTAGGTACTGCAGAAAAGTTTTTATCGCTAGCGAGTATGCTCGGTATCATTTTAGCTGCAGTAGCAGTAGCAGTAGCAAGTAGACGATATGGGCAAAAGCATCAACCAATGGTTGCCGTTTTTAAAGCATTAGGCGCATCTCAAAGGCACATCAGAAATCTTTATTGCTTGCACTGGTCTTTGTTAAGCTTAATTAGTATTGTTGTTGGTTTAATCGTAGGTTTCGGCTTATTGTCATTAGGCATTGTTTTTATCAGTGATTACCTTGCTATGGACAATACTTCTATAGGTTATCATGCCTTTATTGTGGCCGTTGCAACAGGCTTACTGTGTGCATTAGCCTTTGCGTACTACCCTATTAAGTCGCTTATATCAACGTCGGTTTTATCCGTTGTCCGTGGCTTTTCACCCGATAATAAATTAACGCTTGGTTGGCACCAATTATTTCCTGTGGTGGCGGTTTTTCTATTATTGCTCTTATTTAGTCGTGACTTAGTGATTAGTTCATCCTTGTTGGTTGGCGGCTTGGTTGTTTCAGTTATATTACTGTTACTTGGGCGGCTAATTATGGGGGCGGGTAGACGCGTTGGCACACAAGCAGGTAAATCTTGGCACTTGGCGCTGGCTAATCTAAAACGTCGAGCCAGTGAAAACAGTATTCAGTTGGTGAGTTTTACTATCGCGATTCAATTGTTATTACTTATTGTGGTGGTTAAAAGTTCGATTATTGCAGACTGGCAAAATCAATTTCCAGAAAATACGCCTAATTACTATGTATTAAATGTAAATGAAAGCCAGCTAATGGGTATGGAAACCTTTATTGAAGACAATAAAATTGCTTCAGAAGGTTTTTATCAAATGGTAAGAGGGCGATTAACCAAAGTAAATGGCGAAGTTTTATTACCAAGACTTACCGAAAAGGAAATTGAAGAGCAAGCTAAGCAAGCTGAAAATTCACAAGATGCTCAAACCGAAGAAGATGAAAAGGGCGAAGAGCCTGAGCGAAGAAGAGGCGTTGGTCGAGAACTTGGTTTAACTTGGTCACAAACCTTGCCTTATGAAAATGAACTGGTTGAAGGAGTTTGGTGGGAAAAAGATGATGCAACCCCTCAAGTTTCAATAGAGGAATCTTTAGCAAAGCGTTTAGACGTAAAGCTAAACGATGAATTGTCGTTTGATATTGGTGGTCAAAAGCTGTCTGCTGTAGTGACTAACATTAGAACGGTGAACTGGCAAAATAGGCAGTTAAACTTTTATATTATTTTTAACCAAGAAGCCCTTAAAAGCTTTTCTTCAACTTATATTGCCGCTTGGATGTTACCTGAAGAAGCTAAAGATAATCTTCCCGCTTTTGCTAAGCAATTTCCTACAGTAAGTTTGATGGACTTTGGCGCTATATTAGAGCAGTTATTTCAGGTGATAGATCAAGTTTCAATTGCCTTACAGTTTATTCTTGTGCTTGTTGTCTTGGGTGGAAGTTTAGTACTTGTCGCTCAAGTGCAATCGAGTATGGAAGAGCGTGAGCGAGAACTGGCTATATTAAGAACCTTAGGTGCTAAGGGCTCATTGCTTCGTAATAGCGTGCTTTTTGAGTTTGTCGCTTTAGGGGCAATTGCTGGTTTAATGGCAAGTTTTGCGATGGAGTTTGCTGTTTTCTTATTACAAAGAGAGCTTTTTGATATGCCAACCAGTTTTCATTTTAGCTATTGGCTTTTGGGTATCTCTTCAGGCGCCATTTTTGTCGGTTTAATGGGACTATTAAGTTGTTGGCACTTATTAAGAATGTCGAGTGTCGATTTGATCAGACGAACTTTTTAGGATTGATTAACAAAAGACAAGGACTGTCAAACGAATAAGAGCAATTAAAAGTTTGAAGCTTTCAGTTTTAAGTTAGCCGAAGAATAGAGAATAGAGAATAGAGAATTGTAAGTTGACTTGTCACTTGTAGGACCGAATTTATTCGGGAAGGGCTTGTATCTTACCCCCGTTTTTTCTCTTCAACTTTTAATCAATAATTTCTGGTTCATAGACTTCGTGTTCGCCTGTATACCAATATTTAAGTACTTTCTCTGCCGACTTACCTCTGATTGATTGAGATATACTTGGAAATGCTTCTACTTTACCATCATGTAGTAGAGAGTCTGAAAGCCAATAGCCTGTACTTGAGGTTGTACCTAGGGTATTAAAATAAGCTTGTTTCTTAATCGCCCTTAGTACCCCTTCATACCAAATAGCTTGTGCGGAAAAGTCAGGTTTCATGTCTCTTTGAATACAGTCGATATCCGAACCAAGATAGTCGTCATCACCCCCTTGGCCTGAAACACAAAAACCATCTTCTACCCAACCTGTAGATAAGTAATTAGCGTGACTTTGTGCAGGTAAATTAAAAATCATTTTGTGCTTTGTTGTATCAGTGCTTGTTCTGCTCCAACAAGGTTGTTGTTCGAGACAGTAATAAATATTATAGGCATGCTCTATATATTCAGCAGCTCTTTGTTCAATTAAATCAACCGTCGCAGTAGCAACTTCATCTTCTTTTACTAAATTAGGGAAATTAAACAAAATAGCATCTACTTTATCGGCAACTCGTTCGTCATTCCATTGTGGGCCTTCTCCGACATAAACATTACCAGAAAATCTTTCTTTAATACCTGAAACGATTTCTCCCATTCTTTGCATGTAAAAATCTTTTAATTCATCTGTTTGTGATTGTGAGTGCCCCTGATTATCTAAACCGCATGAAAAACACAACCACATCGCACTCCAGTCAGCTGATATTGAAGCGATGCCAAGCTTTTCTAGTTGCTCTGCTTCCCACAGCATGTGCGTTTCATGTGCATCCATAATCTTTACTAATAAAGGCATGTCAATTTTTGCAGAGCCGTCAAATGGGAAGAGTAATCGCTGCTCTCCAGCCACTCTGACATTAAATTGCCATACATAATGTAAATCAATGTCTAAGTCGTTCGCTGTTGAGGTAATAATCTCCATATCAGCATCAGTTATATGTTTAGTGCTATGGTCAAGCTGCCAAGTAGCGTCATCATTCCAGTAACCAAAATTATAAATCGTTGCTGTTGTTACACCATGTGTTTTTAGT
The DNA here is from genome assembly GCA_049607625.1 of Colwellia sp. GTDB lineage: Bacteria > Pseudomonadota > Gammaproteobacteria > Enterobacterales > Alteromonadaceae > Colwellia. The sequence continues at coordinate 954 of JBMYWR010000033.1, read as the reverse complement.
CGTCTTAATGTCTCTCTGTACATAAGACGAACATATTCCTCTTTGGTGCAGTCTAAGACCCAAGCTGCTGTTTGATCATTGTTATTGTGATAGTTGTTGTAGTATCCCTCATATATCCATCCGATACCGTAATCTTTAAATCCCATCGCTTTAAGGTGGGTTTCACCAAATGAATTCTCTGGAAAAGGAATGTCATATTCGCCAATATAAAACTGAGGAATAGCAGCAGAGTGAGGGTTTACACAAGAGCCTTCAAAGTCTTGGGTAGTCACATTAACAATGGCATTAGAAGAAATGTTGTCACATGTTATCGTGAAAGTTTGCTCACCTTCTGTTGTCAAATCGACGGTTTCACTTCCTGATGTTGATTTATCACCTGTCCAATTGCCAGATGCACTACAACTAGAGGCATTAGTACTGCTCCAAGTGATCACTGTGGAGTTACCTAGAAATACTTTTTCTTCACTCGTTGAAATAGATGCTGTTATTGGGTTGCTAGGGGGCGGGGTTGGTTCATTAGTGCTATCGCTACCACCTCCACCACCACAGGCGCTTAGGTATAAAAGGGCAGTTAACGTTATATAATACTTGTAATAAGGGAACATAAGCAACCTTTAAAAATAGTTATAGAGACAGTAAAGGTTGTAAAAATATCGATATAAATTCATTTTACTACTTAGTTTAAATAGGCGAAAAAATTCACTCTATTATTGAAAGTGAGTCTATCGAATTATCAGTAATTGCACAATTTATTTAATTTTGTCGGAAGGGGTTGAGAAGGTAAAACTCGTGATTCAAGTAGGGTCAGAGATAAGCCTGTTTTGCTCTTCTTAGAGGGTAGACATAAGAGAACTCATCGAATTACGCAAATTAAGAGCAAAATCTATGGAGTAAAGCACTGAGATGACCCCGATTCAGTGGACACCTTTTTAAATTTAATTAAGAGGTGTTTAT
>JBMYWR010000032.1:0-25692 GCA_049607625.1 Colwellia sp. | reverse complement strand
CAGGAAGTACCTTATTAGATAATGCAGGAGCATATTATCCTGAGCTTATTGTCCTTAACAACTAATTAACCTGAGCTCGGCTTAACATATACTTCTCTAGCAGCTATTTTTCCTAGCTTCTGCGTTAAATTCATTTGCAATAGGCAAGCTATTGACGCATGAATTTGCCTTGAATCAAGAAAAACTATCAAGCTAGAGATAGTTTTATTTCTTAAATCAATGAACTACGTAAAACTAAGCTATCTCTTAAACCGAGTTCAGGTTAGTTACTTAAAAAAATGCCTTGTATTTGGCCATTTTCTCTACGTATAAAGTAGATCACATATTTAATTCAATTGGTATTATTTATGTTGCCAAACTGATAAGTGCTATTAGCATTATTTTTTGCCCATTAAGCTAAATATTTTCTTTGCAATATCCGTATTATCTTGATGGCCGGAAAAGAGTTCACTCTGTTTACCAAAAGCATAAACGGGTACATCGATAGCGGTATGGCCTCCCGATGTCCAGCCAGTATTTGTTCTAACATCTAACACTTTCTTTATAGCACTGTCTAATGCTCGTTTATTTACTTCATCTTCAGATGTCGCATTATCTTTAGCCGTTTGCAATAACGAAACTTCTTCTTTCGTTAATTCAAAGTTAAATAGTTTTTGGGTAGAGGAAGCAGAAATATCAAGGTTCAACAGTTCTTTTGTTATATAGCCACTTGAGTGCTTCATGGTGCGAAGCACATCAGGTTTCCATTGGTAAACACCATTAGCTGCTATCGTAAATCCACCTGTACTGTGATCCGCAGTTAAAATAACAATCGTATCAGGGTGATGTTCTACAAAATGCTCCAGGTATTCTATTGTTTTCGCTAAGTCGTCCATTTCATGCATGGCAGAATTAATATCGTTACCGTGGCCTGCCCAGTCAATTTGACTTGCTTCAACAAGTAAGAAGAAACCTTTTTGATGTGCTTTATCATCAGCCAGTTGGTGTACAGCAGCTTTAGTCATTTTAGATAAACGGTGCTTGTTGGTATCATCAAGTGCCCAAGGTAACCCCTTTTTGTCAAACAAGCCTAAAACAGGCTTCCCTGATGGTAAATCTGCTAACTGATCATAGGTATCTATATAATGAAAACCTGCTTGCTTAAATTCATTGACTAAGTTTCTATCGTCGCGAATAAAGTAAGTCCAGCCACCGCCAAGATAAATATCAGCTTTAATGCCATCATCTATATAACTATCAGCAATGGCATTATAGTTTTGTCTACTTTCATTGTGGGCAAGGTATGAGGCAGGTGTGGCGTGATTTATTTGCGATGTAACCACTACGCCGGTTTTTTTACCCTGTAATTTTGCCCATTCTAAAACGGTTTGCAGTGGCTGTTTATTAACATCAACCCCGATAGCGCCATTATAGCTTTTTATACCCGTGGATAGCGCGGTTGCAGAGGCTGCAGAGTCGGTAACATAACCTGACACTTGAGCAGGATAAGTACTACTTAAGCCTTTTAAGTGTCTATCAAATACGGTTTGTTCTATCGTCGGCGTTTTTGGATCGTCTTTAAAATAACGATAAGCCGTAGTATAAGCAGGCCCCATACCATCGGCGACAACCATTATAATATTTTTCGGTGCAGACTCGGCATTTGCGTTAGTAGCAGCATGGCTTGTAGCGATAGCCGAAAATGGAGACAAGAATAAAAAGGAGGTTAATACATATAGAGACGTTAAACTTTTTGCTGTATTTTTCATGAAGTACCCTGTTTTTTAGAAGCTTGTTAGTAAGCTTAATATACACGTTTTAAAAAGCCAATATGAATAATATTTTGTGTTTCTTTTAAATAGTATATTTTTTGTAAAACTCAAAAGTCACAAATAGGTCATTTCGAGCTAAGACACCTATGAAAAACATTGTTAACACAGATTCATGCTAGTCATTGTATTCGCGCGTGTTACATAAAATAAGCAATCAGAAGTCGCATCAGCAACATTAGAAGTTGCTTTAAGTAATTGATATGTGTTTTTGCAGAGTAATTTATTTTCACGAACGTAAAAATATTGGCCAACAATATTTGTTCCGTCTTTATCTATTAGCTGTAAGTTGTTTAAGCCTTGACTATCAACCCAACCTATCATTTCGTCTTGGTAAATATGACCAAAATTAAAATAATCAATATCACTCTTTAGCGTAACGCCTTTAAAGCCCTCGTCTGCGTTAGCAAAAGCGAGTTTAGTACCGTCTTTCAAGCATAGTCGCAAAGGTTTGTATTTAACATTAATGTGACGTTGATTCTTTATGCTGTCTATCTTGTCAATCTTTGCCAGTTCGCTTATACCCCAATAAGCACGTTCGTGGGATTGTATGTCATCTTTATAACCACACTCTATAGTGATAAAGGGGCAATCAAAAGGAACTTCCATCAATGAGCCCATAGTTAAATCAGATAATACTAAAGATTGACAGAATAAACCGGTTAAGCTGAGTATTTCATTGGTTACAATAGCGCTTATTGCATAGGCTGGGCTAGGACTTGTAGCATTATGTAGGTCTATAATAACAATGGGGCTAACCTCGCGTATGGCTTGTTCAATTAAGCGTGCTCGTTCGTAGCAACAAGCCTCATTATGGGGAAGGGTGCTAAGGTGGGCAGGTGTTGTAAAGCAACGATTGATATTTAAACTGCTATTAAACGATCTATGAATAAAAAGAGGTCGCTTGCTAGCTGCTTCGACAGAGCAAAGTATGAATCTCATATTGGTCTTCGGTTTTATATTTACATCACGGTCTGTTAACCAACGATGAATAGCGATAAACCCAGAAGGTTCATTTCCCTGTAGTAATGTTGTTATAACAATAGTTCTTGAGTCATCCACACCACCAATATCAATAACCGTTGGACCAGTTAAGGAAAGTAAAAATTGTTCGAAATCGGCTAGTAGAGAGTTCAAGCTAGGATCGACAAGGTGAGTTATTTCATTAAAATCTATAGTCATAATATGTAAATGTTGCTCAGGTCTTTATAGAATTTACCAAGATAACAAAGTAAAGTATTGATTGAGGTCAACAAAGTTTAAGGTTTGTTATATAGACGCTTTAATTAACATTTTTTAAAGTTCAACAGCGTTATAATTTCAAAAGAGCAACAAACTCAAGCTAACTTAATTACTATAAAAGGTTAATACATATGTCAGAAGAGACTATATTTTCAAAAATAATACGCCAAGAAATACCAACACCTTTGCTTTTTCAAGATGAGCTTGTGACGGCTTTTAGAGATATTGCACCTAGAGCCAATACGCATATCTTAATCATTCCAAATAAACTTATTGCGACTGTCAATGACATAGATGTTTCGGATGAAGCATATTTTGGAAGAATGTTTACAGTGGCCAAACAGTTAGCAAAGCAAGAAGGAATTAGCGAAAGCGGTTATAGGTTAATTGTTAATTGTAATGAAGATGGAGGGCAGGAAGTTTTTCATATTCACATGCACTTATTAGGAGGTAAACCGCTTGGACCTATGCTTTGCGTGTAACGCGTTACCTTTATATCTGTCTGTAAGTGATTGTATAAAAGTAGGATTGGCAAGTTATACTGGTTCAATAACTCTCTGAGAGGTTGAATTTAAAATTAAATAAAAAAAACGCCCTTAAGGGCGTTTTTTATTAATAGTTTGAGGCTTATTTAGCCTGAATTTAATGTTTAAGCAAAATGTTTTTTGCTCAGAGTTAATATTTTTAACGTATTTGACGCGCCAACAGTTTCCATTAAATCACCGTGAGTTAGAATAACTTTATCACCTTCTTTTAATGAAGAGTGCTTAACAACAGCTTGTAAAATATTATCACTAAGTGTTGATTCTGTACTTAGAGTAGAATCAAAAGCAACTGGATATACACCACGGTAAATCGCTGTTTTATTCGATGTTCTGTCATGACGAGATAACGAATAAATAGGTAAACCAGAAGTGATACGAGACATTAACTTACTCGTTTGTCCTGACTCAGTTAAAGAGATAATAGCCTGAACACCTTCTAAGTGGTTTGCAGCGTACATTGCAGATAATGCAATAGTTTCTGAAACAGTATTGAAGGTTAAATCTAAACGGTGATTTGACGTATTTACAGAACGATGTGTTTCAGCGCCTCTACATACATTCGCCATCGCTTGAACCGTTTCAACAGGATATTTACCAGCAGCAGTTTCAGCACTTAACATAACCGCATCGGTTCCATCTAATACAGCATTCGATACATCCATCACCTCAGCACGTGTTGGCATAGGTTGCTCTATCATCGTTTCCATCATTTGTGTTGCCGTAATAACGACACGGTTTAACTGACGAGATCGAGCAATAATATGCTTTTGTTTACCGACTAAAGCCGCATCACCAATTTCAACACCTAAATCGCCACGGGCTACCATCACAACATCTGATGCAAGAATAATATCATCAAGCACTTTGTCATCATTTACCGCTTCAGCGCGCTCTATTTTCGAAACTAAACGGGCATCACAACCAGCTTCTTGTGCTAACAATCTTGCTTCACGCATGTCAGATGCATCACGAGGGAAAGAAACCGCTAAAAAGTCTACGCCAATTTCAGCCGCTAAAATAATATCTTGCTTATCTTTTGAAGTAAGAGCAGGGGCTGTTAAACCACCACCTTGACGGTTAATACCTTTATTGTTTGAAAGAGGACCGCCAACCGTTACTTCTGTAAATACCGCTTCATTCGACTTAGAAAGTACTTTTAATTGAACTCTGCCATCATCAAGCAATAAAATATCGCCTTCACTCACATCTTGTACTAAACGCTTATAATCGATACCAACACGTTCTTGGCAACCTTCACCTTTACCTAAAGTTGCATTTAGTTCAAATTTATCACCAATAGCAAGTTTAATAGGTCCATCTTTAAATGTAGAAACGCGAATTTTAGGACCTTGAAGATCACCTAAAATACCAACGTAAATACCTAGTTCAGCGGCTATTTTTCTTACATTATTTGCCCGGGTGATATGATCTTGCGGAATGCCGTGTGAAAAATTAAGGCGTACGACATTAACTCCAGCCGCTAACACATCTCTTAATACATCAATATCGTCCGTTGCTGGTCCTAAAGTCGCAACAATTTTAGTTCTTCTTAACATTTTATTCCTCATTATTTACTGATTCTAGTAAGTGAAAAGTAGCTACTTAATTATGTATAGTTTAGTAGCATACTTTTAAAGTGCTCAATTTATCGAGCATGTCGTGAAAGGGCTAATCTCTTCTGTCAAAACGAGAACTTCGTAAGCTATCTTTCACTTTTTTCAAATTATCTCTAAATTTACTGCCCCTACGTAGGGTAAAGCCGGTTGCAAGTACATCAACCAAGGCAAGTTGAGCAATACGCGAAGACATAGGCATATATAAATCGGTGTCTTCTGCTACATCAACAGACAACACAATGCTGCATTCTTTTGCTAGCGGTGTGTCACTTGAGGTAATGCCAATAACAATGGCATCATTTTCTTTAGCTAAACTTGCCACTTCAACGAGCGATTTCGTTCTTCCTGTATGTGAAATAACCACGACAACATCGCCTTGAGCACTATTAATAGCACTCATTCTTTGCATTAAAATGTCATCGAAATAAACAACAGGGACGTTAAAACGGAAAAACTTATTTTGTGCATCATGTGCAACAATCGCTGATGCTCCTAGACCAAAAAATGAAATTTTATTAGCTTGTGTAAGTACATCAACAGCGCGGTTAATAAGTGAAGAGTCTAAACTTTTTCTGGCCAACTCTAAACTTGCCATTGTAGATTCGAATATTTTGTCTGTGTATTCTTCGGCGGTGTCACTCTCATCTACATGTCGATTTACATAGGGAGTACCATTGGCAAGGCTTTGTGCTAAATGCAGTTTAAAGTCAGGGTAACCTTTGGTATCTAAGCGTCTACAAAAACGGTTTACGGTTGGCTCACTGATGTTGGCCTGTTTCGCTAGAGCAGCAATACTCGAATGTATTACTGTATTAGGAGAAGCAAGAATAACTTCGGCTACTTTGCGTTCAGATTTACTTAGTAATTCAAGCTCATTGGCTATTTTTTCTAAAATATTCATGGTTAATCCTCGTTAACGAACTTAAACAAAATGTTCTTTTTTTTGTTAGATTTCTTTTAAAGTTCTAATTTATTTTCATTCTAAGCTAAAATAAGCAGAGAAATAATGTGCTTTAAATAGGCTTTTTTACAATACTTTTACACTATGTGTGTAATTCTTAATGCTTTAATTCAAGAAACGGTAATATTTCTATCGGTCGAAAAGCGCGGTTTTAAAAAAGTTTTAAGCATTATTTTATATATACTGTAATTTATTTTCGCAATAAGTGACAGTAAAAATGAAACTTTATTTCATATTTTTTGGTTTTAAATAATGAATATCTTAGTGAATTAATCTTTAAAAATGATATTTTTTTACATTTTAAAGGTCTGTAGAGGGGTTTTGTTATGACCAATAAATATAGGTCAATTAAACCACAATCGAAATTTATTGTAATAAAATTACAAATAATACTTTACTGTCAGCGCTAGCCACGCTAAATTAGTGTTATATGTAGTTTAGTTACAATCTTTGTTCAGAAGTTGTATCCAACTTAGCAAGTCATTAGAGAATATTTTATGAGTAAATTAGATTATCAATTAGCCAGCGAGATTATCATTTTTGGTGCACTCGGTGATTTATCACGCCGTAAACTTTTACCTTCTTTATATCAACTAGAAGTCGCAGGGTTGATTCATGATGATAGCAGAATCATTGGTGCTGCAAGACAAGAACATACTTTAGACGAATTTAAAGCAATCGTTTTAGAAAATCTAAACCTCTTTGTTAAAGAGTCTCTTGACGAAAAAGTGCTAGAAAAATTTCTTGCACGAATGGTTTACCAACAACTTAACTTTAAAGAGCGTGAGTCATTTACTCAACTAGCTAAAACAGTTGAGAACGCGAATACCACACGTATTTATTATTTCTCTACCGCACCAAGTTTATATGGTGATATCTGTGCAGGGCTTGATTGTGGAAATTTAATTACCGATCTTGACCGTGTGATTATGGAAAAACCCATTGGTGACTCTTTAGAAACCTCTAAAGTGATAAACGATCAAGTTTCAGCTCACTTTAAAGAAAACCAAATTTACCGTATCGATCATTACTTAGGAAAAGAAACAGTATTAAATCTATTGGTTTTACGCTTTGCAAACTCTCTGTTTACTAATAACTGGGACAGAAACAGTATCGATCATGTGCAAATTACGGTGGCAGAAAGTGTTGGCATTGAAGGCCGATGGGGTTTCTATGATGATGCAGGTCAAATGCGCGATATGGTACAAAACCATTTATTGCAAATTTTATCTTTATTAGCGATGGAACCACCTGCAGATTTATCAGCTGAAAGCATACGCGCCGAGAAACTCAAAGTTGTTAAAGCGCTAATACCAATCGACAGACATAACATTGATGAGAAAACAGTTCGTGGCCAATACAGCGACGGGTTCTTAGAGGGTAAGTCTGTACCAGGATATTTAAATGAAGAGGGTGCTAATACCACAAGTACCACAGAAAGTTTTGTTGCTATAAAAACAGAAATTGATAACTGGCGATGGTCAGGAGTTCCTTTTTACCTGCGTACAGGCAAACGTATGCCGAAAAAGCACAGTGAAATAGTCGTACATTTTAAAGCTCAAGCACACAATATATTTAAAGACAGTAAAGCGGAATTACCGCCGAATAAATTAACTATTCGTTTACAGCCTGACGAAGGTGTTGAATTACAAATGATGAATAAGATACCTGGTATCGCTTCTAAAATGTTAATTCAAGAAAATAAGCTCGATTTAAGTTTTACAGAAACTTATGAAGATAGTCGCGTAGTTGATGCTTATGAACGCCTTATTTTAGAAGCGTTAAACGGCAATCAGTCTTTATTTGTAAGTCGTGATGAAGTTGAAGCTGCTTGGACTTGGGTAGATAGCATAATAAATGCTTGGGGTAGCTCTAATGAAGCACCGAAGCCTTACGCTGCGGGTTCATGGGGACCTGCTTCTTCGGTTTCTTTAATTGCACGTGACGATAGAAACTGGGTGGAATAATTATGTATCACTTAAATGAATTTACAACGCGAGATGCACTTGACCAGCAATTAGCTGAAAAAATCACCAGCATTTTATCTAAAGCTATAGCCGATCACGGTAAAGCAAGTATTGCTGTTTCAGGCGGTTCAACACCTAAAGGGTTGTTTAAAATACTTTCTGAACAAGCGATTGATTGGAGTAAAGTTTCGATCACTTTAGCTGATGAAAGATGGGTCGATTTTGATGATGAAGCAAGTAATACACGCTTAGTGCATGATAACTTACTGCAAAATAAGGCTAAGTCAGCTAACTTTTTCCATTTAAAGCAGCCAGGTGATTTGTCAAAAGAAGTATTAGCAGAATTGAATACAGCCGCCGATAAACAAATTTTACCGCTTGATGTGCTTATTTTAGGTATGGGTGAAGATGGCCACACAGCTTCTTTGTTCCCTTGTAGTGAGCAAATTAAAGACGGCTTATCAGAAGATAATGACAATGCCTTAATGTTTGTTCAACCGACTACAGCACCGCATAGCCGTATCAGTTTTACCTTCAAGACATTATCACAAAGTAAAAATGTTTTTTTACACATTAGCTCTACACCTAAAAAAGCAGTATTAGAGCAAGCTATAGCACAGCAAGATGTGTTGGATATGCCAATTCGTGCATTTTTACACAATAACAACATAGACACGCAAGTTTATTGGGCAGAATAAACTTGCTCGTAAATAGTGGCTTTATCTCAATTTAAAGTCCTACAGTATAAATATAATTAAAGATGTAAATAAAAGAAGCCTATTATGACCGTAAAAATGAACCAAGATATATTAGATATAACCCAACGTATCATTGATCGAAGTGTTGACACTCGTGCTAAGTATTTAGCAAAAATTGATGCGGCTAAATCAGCAACAGTTCACCGAGCTAATTTATCCTGTGGCAACTTAGCTCACGGTTTTGCAGCATGTGGTAAAGAAGATAAGCAAAGCATTAAAGGCTTAACACATTCAGATATTGCGATTACTTCTGCTTATAACGATATGCTAAGTGCGCATCAACCCTATGAGACATACCCTGCAATATTAAAAGAAGCAGTAAAAGAAGCTGGTGGTGTTGCCCAATTTGCTGGTGGTGTACCTGCAATGTGTGATGGCGTTACCCAAGGTCAACCGGGTATGGAGCTAAGCTTAATGAGTCGCGACGTTATTGCAATGTCTGCGGCTGTTGGTTTGTCACATAACATGTTCGACGGCTCTTTAATGCTTGGTATTTGTGACAAAATTGTTCCTGGTTTGATGATTGCTAGTATGACATTTGGCCATTTGCCAACTGTTTTTGTACCTGCAGGACCTATGCCTTCAGGTATTCCTAATAAAGAGAAAGCACGTGTTCGTCAGCAGTATGCTAAAGGCGAAGTTGATGAAGAAGCACTATTAGAAGCGGAGTCTGCGTCTTATCATACAGCAGGTACTTGTACTTTCTTTGGCACAGCCAACTCAAATCAATTAGTAGTAGAAGTGATGGGCTTACATTTACCAGGTTCTTCTTTTGTCGCCCCTAATACCGCGCTGAGAAAAGAATTAACGAAAGCCGCAGCTCGTCAAGTCACTCGCTTAACTCAACAATCAGGTAACTATATGCCAGTAGGGCGTATGGTTGATGAGCGTTCTATTGTGAATGGCATCGTAGCCTTACTTGCGACGGGTGGTTCAACCAACCTTACGATGCATATTATCGCTTTTGCAAAAGCGGCTGGTATTATCATCGATTTCCAAGATTTTAATGATTTATCACATGCTGTCCCTCTTATTACAAGTATTTACCCTAATGGTCATGCAGATATCAATCACTTCCAACAAGCGGGTGGTATGGCATTACTTTTCAAAGAGCTACTGAGTGCCGGAATGCTGCATGACAATGTAGAGACTATCTGTGGTAGCGGATTAACGGCTTACACTAAAACGCCTGTACTTGAAGACGGCGAACTGAAGTGGATTGACCTTGTAGATAAGTCATTAGACGACTCTGTTATTAGAACGGTTAAGACACCATTTAAACAAGATGGTGGTTTAAAAGCCTTAAAAGGCAACTTAGGAGTCTCTATTTTGAAAACATCTTCACTTAGAGAGGGAAGTTATGTAATAGAAGCTCCTGCGGTTGTTTTCGATGATCAACATCAACTCCAAGAAGCTTTTGATAATGGCGAGCTTGAGAAAGACTTCGTTGCCGTTGTTCGTTTTCAGGGGCCTAAAGCGAGAGGTATGCCTGAGTTACATAAATTAACCCCACCACTAGGTGTATTGCAAGATAAAGGCTTTAAAGTTGCTTTATTAACTGACGGTAGAATGTCAGGCGCTTCGGGTAAGGTACCTGCAGCAATTCACCTATGTCCGGAAGCTGTCGATGGCGGTTTAATAGCTAAAATTCAAGACGGCGATTTAATTCGATTAGATGGAGAGTCAGGTAACTTAACCTTGCTAGTTGATGAAAAAGTATTAGCACAAAGAGAACTCGCTCCGTTTAACGTTAATGGAAATCATGAGGGTACAGGTCGTGAAATCTTTGGCTTTATGAGACGCAATTTAAGCTCAGCTGAAACAGGCGCTTGCTCATTGTTCGACGAATAAACATCGAGTAATTTAAAAGCCAGCAGCAATACAAAAATTCCAGGCATTTCTATAAGAAGTGCCTTCAAAATACATTAAGAGTAAAATTAAATGAACACCACGACAGCGCTAAAAAACTGGAAGATCCAACCGAAAGATCTTTTTGCAACAGGACCGATTGTACCTGTACTTGTTATTGATAAAGTAGCGGATGCGGTTCCTATTGCAGAAGCTTTACTAGAAGCAGATGTTAAAGTACTTGAAGTAACACTAAGAACGCCGTCAGCGTTAGATGTTATTAGTGAAATCGCAAGTAAACTGCCTGAAGCACTTATCGGCTCAGGTACTGTAACAACACGACAACAATTACAGCAATCTATTGATGCTGGAGCAAAGTTTGCAATAAGCCCAGGTATGACCAAAGATTTACTAAGTGCAGGTAACGAAAGCGAGATTGCTTTAATTCCAGGCATAAGCTCGATTTCAGAGCTTATGGATGCAGTAGATTATGGTTATGACCATTTGAAATTCTTCCCGGCAGAAGCTTCGGGTGGCGTTAATGCGATTAAATCCATTGGCGGTCCATTCCCAGATATTAAATTTTGCCCAACCGGTGGTATTAATATTAATAACGTAAGGGATTACCTAGCTTTAAGTAATGTTGCTTGTTGTGGCGGTTCTTGGTTAGTGCCTAATGATGCAGTTGCTAATAAAAACTGGCCAGAGATAACTCGTTTGGCAAAAGAAGCTCTTAACTTCGTTAAATAATTTGAACTCGAGCAGTTTAGTTATCTCTTATGTAGAGAGCAGGTTAAATAATCTTATGTGTTAAGGAGTGTTTTAAAACACTCCTTAATGTTTAATAGTCAATGGTCAATGTTCGATTATCGAAACAAAATAAATACATGTTCAATCCCAATATTTTGTAACCTAAGCAAACCCATTCAAAAAAATAATCTTCTTCGTAAAGTTTTATCTAGTTTTTACAAAAAAAACACCCACATGATGCCTATTTTATTGGTATTCCATTAATAACACTGGTAAGTTATATTCATCTAGACAAGTTGAAATAAACTTGTATTTCATGCAGTAAATTAAGAGACAAAAATATGTACCAAACTGATGACATTCGCATTAACAAAATTAAAGATTTATTACCACCTGTTGCTTTGATGGAGCGATTTCCTGCTTCAGATCAAGCGACACAATCGGTAGTTAAAAGTCGTCAGGCAATACATGAAATCTTTCAAGGAAAAGATGACAGACTTCTAGTTGTCATTGGTCCTTGTTCAATTCATGATCCTAAGTCTGCGATGGAGTATGGACAACGTCTTGTAGAGCTAAGAAACAAATATCAAGATAGCCTAGAAGTCGTAATGCGTGTTTATTTTGAAAAGCCACGTACTACAGTCGGTTGGAAAGGTTTAATTAATGACCCATATATGGACGGCTCGTTTCAGTTAAACGAAGGTTTACGTTTAGGTCGTCAATTGTTGCTAGAGTTAAACGAACTTGGTTTGCCAACAGCAGGGGAGTTCCTTGACATGATTACTCCACAATACATGGGTGATTTTATGTGTTGGGGCGCCATTGGTGCTAGAACGACTGAGTCTCAAGTTCACCGTGAACTTGCTTCAGGTTTATCTTGCCCGGTGGGTTTTAAAAATGGCACCGATGGTACGATAAAAATTGCAATTGATGCAATTGGCTCAGCAGCGGCTTCTCACCATTTTCTATCAGTTACTAAATATGGTCATGCAGCGATTGTTGAAACATCAGGTAACGAAGATTGTCATATAATCCTTCGCGGTGGTAAAACGACCAATTTTGATGCACAAAGTGTTAAAGAGGTTACTGAACAGCTTACTTCAAGTGGATTGAATCCTAAGATCATGATTGACTTTAGTCATGCAAATTCTAAAAAGCAGTTTAAAAACCAAATGTTGGTAAGTGATGACGTGAGCGGTCAAATTAGTGCTGGTAACGACAATATCTTCGGTGTAATGGTTGAAAGTCATTTAGTTGAAGGTAACCAAAGTATTAAAGATGGTAAAGCGGCTGTTTATGGACAAAGTGTTACAGATGCTTGTATAGGTTGGGATGATACTGAAAAGCTTCTTGCACAGTTAAGTGACGCTGTTATAGCTCGCCGTAAGGCTTAACAACACCAGGCTTAACCCCACAAGGCTTAATAACACATAAGTACATTATAATAAGGAAGTGGCTCATAACGTGAGTCACTTCCTTAATTTTTATCTAATACCAATTCAACCCCCCTCAGTAGACTGACGCAGCTAACAAAGCTTAAACTCCAACTATTCCCATGCGAAATTTTATATCTTATAAAGTAACATAAATTATGAGTAAGGCTATGACTAGGGCTATAACGAGGAATAGTGGAAATGTTAAGATTTAGCTCAGGTTTATTTTGCTTTGTTTATTGATATGATTATTGATGTGTAGTTATCAGGTATAGCGTTAATCTATTTCAATCACTATATCGCTTGTGGGGAAAGAACAGCAGGTAAGGATTTCATTTTCACCTACAAAGGCAAGTGGATATTGTTGATAGTCGACACTACCTTCTTTTAGTGTGCAACGACACGCTCCGCAAAAGCCATCACGGCAGTGGAAGTGTGATTCGATGTTTTCCCTTTCTAAGGTATCGAGTATGTTTTTATCATCGTTGAGAAACGTAATATCTCGCTTCTCAACGTTTATTTTAAACGCCATATTGTAATAATAAACAGTTAAAACGACAAAATATTACAAGTCGAAGTCGTCGAAGTCATCGGCATCAACAGAAGAGTCCACTTGTCCAACAAGATAAGAGCTTATCTCGGTCTCTTGTGGGGCAACTTGAACATTATCGCTTACAAGATAAGCATTCATCCAAGGTAATGGATTACTTTTTATGCTGAAAGGGGCTTCAAAACCTATTGCAGCTAATCTTTGATTAGAGATGTATTCAATATATTGGTTTATAATTTCGGCGTTTAAACCTATCATTGAGCCGTCTTTAAATAAGTACTGCGCCCATTCTTTTTCTTGGTCTACAACATCAAGGAAAATTTGTAAGCCTTCTTGTTTTAATTCATCACAAATCTCTTTCATTTCTGGATCGTCGTTACCACTGAGCCAGTTATTTAAAATGTGTTGTGTGCCAGTTAGGTGTAAGGCTTCATCACGCGCAATGAGCTTTATAATTTTTGCATTACCTTCAAGTAACTCACGCTCTGCAAAGGCAAATGAACATGCAAAACTTACGTAAAAACGAATCGCCTCTAATGCATTAACAGAACAAATTGCAAGATATAAACGTTCTTTCAATTTACGCTTGCTTACTTCAATTTGCTCACCTTCAACCTCATAAGTACCTTCGCCTTGCGACTGAAGTAATTGTGTCGTTAGAATGACGGAATCAAAGTACTTAGCAATGCTTGATGCGCGATTTAAAATAGCCGGGTTTACAATAATATCGTCAAATACTTCACCTGGCTCTGTGAATAAGTTACGTAAAATATGGGTGTATGAGCGCGAGTGAATTGTCTCACTAAAGGCCCACGTTTCTACCCAAGTTTCTAGTTCAGGTAACGAAACCAGTGGCAATAATACCGCGTTCACAGAACGGGCAGCCATAGAATCTAATAGTGTTTGATATTTTAAATTTGAAATAAAAATATGCTTTTCAGAAGCGGTTAAACTTTGCCAATCAGCTCTATCTTTTGATACATCAATTTCTTCTGGACGCCAGAAAAACGAAAGCTGCTTTTCTATTAGTTTTTCAAAAGCCATGTACTTTTGTTGATCATATCGTGAAACGTTAACGCTGTTACCTAAAAACATAGGCTCAGCTAGCGCATTGTTTGGCGTTTGATTAAACGTGGTGTACGTCATGTTTTTTCCCTTTAAAAATAACTTTCACAATGCTTTATTATTATTGATAAGCGTAATTATCGTGGTGTGAATTTTATTATAATGTTTGTGTTTACATCGTTAAAAGCGTTTAGAGAAAATCATCTCTAAACGCTGGTTTTATATCATTTTCAGTGGCTATATTTTACAAGCACCGCCTGCACAGCCATCATCTTCGGCTTCCATATCATCACTCGCACCGTCACGAGTGTTATGATAGTACATGGTTTTAACACCCAGTTTATAAGCGGTTAGTAAATCTTTTAATACCTGTTTAATAGGTACTTTACCGCCTTCAAATTTAGATGGATCGTAATTAGTGTTTGCCGAAATAGTTTGATCAACAAACTTTTGCATAATACCGACAAGTTCAAGATAACCTTCGTTACTTGGAATGTTCCAAAGTAGCTCATAGTTGTCTTTTAATTTTTTATATTCAGGAACAACTTGTTTTAAAATACCATCTTTACTTGCTTTAACACTAATTAAACCGCGAGGTGGCTCAATGCCATTCGTAGCATTTGATATTTGTGACGATGTTTCAGACGGCATTAATGCAGAAACGGTTGAGTTTCTTACGCCGTGCTTCTGAATGCTTGCTCGTAGTGTTTCCCAATCAAGATGTAATGGTTCACTGGTAATATTGTCAATGTGCTTTTTATAAGTATCAATTGGCAATATTCCTTGAGATAAACGTGTTTCATTAAACTTAGGACATGCACCAGACTCTTTGGCTAGTTCATTAGACGCTTTTAATAAATAATACTGAATCGCTTCAAATGTTTTATGTGTTAAATCATTTGCACTACCATTTGAGTAGTAAAGCCCATTCTTTGCTAAGTAGTAAGCGTAATTAATAACACCTATACCTAGCGTTCTACGCCCCATAGTAGCATTTAATGCAGCTTTAACAGGGTAGTCTTGATAATCAAGTAAGTTATCTAAGGCACGTACTGCTAGATCAGCTAACTCTTCTAGTTCGTCAAGCGAATCGATAGCGCCTAAGTTAAAGGCTGATAATGTACAAAGCGCTATTTCGCCTTCATCATCGTTTATATCGCTAAGTGGCTTAGTTGGTAAGGCTATTTCTAAACATAAGTTACTTTGACGAATTGGCGCCTGAGCCGGGTCGAAAGGGCTATGCGTATTACAATGATCAACGTTTTGTAGATATATACGGCCTGTGCTTGAACGCTCTTGAGCGAATAAAGTAAATAGCTCAATCGCCTTGATTCTTTTCTTACGAATAGATTCATCGTTTTCGTATTGTACATACAGCTCGTCAAACTTATCTTGGTCAGCAAAGAAAGCATCGTATAAACCTGGTACATCACTTGGGCTAAATAATGTTATATAACCCCCTTTAATAAGGCGTTGATACATCAGTTTGTTAAATTGTACACCGTAGTCTAAGTGACGCACACGGTTCTCTTCAACACCGCGGTTATTCTTAAGAACTAATAAACTTTCAACTTCTAAATGCCAAAGCGGGTAGAATAGAGTGGCAGCACCCCCCCTAACGCCACCTTGAGAACAACTTTTTACAGCTGTTTGAAAGTGTTTATAAAATGGAATACAACCCGTGTGAAAAGCTTCACCATTACGTATTGTGCTACCTAGTGCACGGATTTTACCTGCATTAACACCGATTCCAGCACGTTGTGAAACGTATTTCACGATGCTGCTTGAAGTTGCATTAATGGAATCTAAACTGTCATCACATTCTATAAGCACACAAGATGAGAATTGACGTGTTGGTGTACGTACCCCAGCCATAATTGGCGTAGGTAATGATATTTTAAACGTTGAAATGGCGTTATAAAAACCTTTTACATATTTCAAACGCGTTTCTTTAGGATATTTTGCAAACAAACAAGCAGATACAAGCATATATAAAAACTGTGCGCTTTCGTATATTTCACCTGTTACTCTGTTTTGTACAAGGTATTTACCTTCTAATTGCTTAACAGCAGCATAACTAAAGTTTAAGTCACGGCTGTGATCTAAGAACAAAGACATTTGTTCAAAATCGCTTTCATCATAGTCTTCAAGTAAATGTTGATCATATTTACCCATATTAACCATTTTAACTACATGTTTGTAGAAAGTTGGAGGTTCAAACTGACCATAGGCTTTTTTACGTAAATGGAATACCGCTAGTCGTGCAGCAAGGTATTGATAATCTGGCGTCTCTTCAGAAATAAGATCTGCGGCGGCTTTAATGATCGTTTCATGAATATCTTCGGTTTTTATGCCATCATAAAACTGAATGTGAGATTTTATCTCAACTTGAGATACAGAAACATCATCTAAGCCATCTGCAGCCCAATCTATTACACGATGGATTTTTTCTAGATCGATTGATTCTTTTTCGCCGTTACGCTTTGTAACAAAGAGGTTGTTATTCATGGAAGTCCCTTAACGCCATTATTTGTAGTTCAACGGAGTACATTAAACCAGTTTTATTATTATGTAGTCTTATTTTTATTTTATTGTGTCCTGCGAAGGTATGCAGATTATTAAACACACAACATATTGGGTTTATTTAAAACCTAGACACAAGATAATGAGCTTTTGACTTATTTGCAAGCGTTAACTTCAGTTCAATTTAAAGCTTTTTAATGTTAATTTAAACAAGTTAGTCAACACTAACCTAGTATCACTTTTTGATGTGAGAATTATTAAATTGCAACATCTTTTTTTAATTAAATATAAATACAAAAAAATATTTTGTTTAAATGCTTAAAGAATAATCACACAAACTGGAAATAATATAAAAACCTATTTTACAACAGCTTACGTAGAATTGTGTTGTTGGTGGTTTAATGTTCTGTTTTCGATTGGTAGCAATGAAAATAAAATAAAAGTGACAACACAAATCTCATTTGATTTAGAACAGACCCTATAATTAATTTAAAAGCTGACGATTGAAATTTAAAAGTGCTCTCAATACCCCTTTGCCAAGAATACCTTTGTCTAGAATCCTTTATCAAGAGCCGCTTTATCAATAAAAACTAAGCTAACTATTAAAGCTTTACACAACATAAGATGTAATTAACGTCGAGAGAGTCAATAAGTTTATGATTGCCACTAACAGGGTTATAGTGAATACCGCTGGTATCAATACATTTTAATCCGCTTTCATGAGCCCAACTGATCAATTGAGAAGGTCTAATAAATTTATCGTGGTCATGCGTGCCATCAGGAACAAGCTTTAATATTTTTTCTGCAGCAACAATGGCCATTAAATAAGATTTAATGTTTTTATTTAAAGTAGAGAAAAAAACTAAACCACCTGGTTTAACAAGATCTGAACAAGCTTTTATAACAGAGGCAGGGTCAGGTACATGTTCTAACATCTCCATACATGTCACCATGTCGAATTTTTCAGGATGGTTAATTGCCATTTCTTCTGCAGGTATTTTTTGATACTCGATTGAAAGTTGGCTTTCTAATGCATGCAGTTTAGCAACATTAAGTGGCTCAGACCCCATATCTATGCCGGTGACTTTACCACCTAACTTTGCTAAAGACTCCGTTAATATTCCGCCGCCGCAACCTACGTCAATAATGTTTTTATCAAATAAGGTACTATTGATGTCGCTAATATGTTGCGTTATAAACTGTACTCTAAGCGGGTTAATTTGATGAAGTGGTTTAAAGTCACCTTGCAAATCCCACCACTGGCTTGCTATTTCTTCGAATTTAGCTATTTCATCATGACTCACATTAAGTGATGGATTAACTGTTTGTGTTTGTGGTCTATTCATATGTGGGTCTGTCATAGGTATTAGCCGATTTATTTTATGATATATAGATGAGAAGCTTTATCATAAACTAAAGTAAATATTTAGCCTAGTGCCTAAACCTAGTAAATCATCAATAATGTGCTTTTTCTGGTTGATTTTTGTACGTTTGTTGTGTTGAAATGCAACGTTAATAAAAGGTTAAAATAAAGCAGTATTGCATATCAAAAAACTGTGTTAGTATCCGTGATTAATTATAAAATATTCATAATAAAAACGCTGTTATTTAGTCTCTAAACAGTTTAACTAAATAATTGCAAAAGTTTAGCAAAGGGGAAATGTCCAATTATGTCAGATTTGGCCAAAGAAATAGTTCCAATTAATATTGAAGATGAACTTCAAACTTCTTATCTAGATTACGCCATGAGTGTTATTGTTGGGCGTGCATTGCCTGACGTTCGAGATGGTTTAAAACCTGTTCATCGCCGTGTGCTTTTTGCGATGGATGTTTTGGGTAATGACTGGAATAAAGCCTATAAAAAATCAGCGCGTGTCGTTGGTGATGTAATTGGTAAATATCACCCACATGGTGATACCGCTGTTTATGACACAATTGTTCGTATGGCACAGCCTTTCTCTTTACGCTATATGCTTGTTGATGGCCAAGGTAACTTCGGTTCAGTAGATGGCGACAGCGCTGCTGCAATGCGTTATACCGAAATTAGAATGGCTAAAATTGCACATTCTATTCTTGCAGACTTAGATAAAGAAACGGTTGATTTTGTACCTAACTATGACGGTACTGAGCATATCCCAGCTGTTATGCCAACACGTATCCCTAACTTGCTTGTTAATGGTGGTTCAGGTATCGCCGTTGGTATGGCAACGAATATTCCGCCACATAACTTAACGGAAGTAATTAACGGTTGTTTAGCGTTAATTGATGACAGCGAGATATCTGTAGAAGAGTTAATGACGCATATCCCAGGGCCTGATTTTCCTACAGCTGGTATTATCAGTGGTAGGGCAGGTATTGAGGAAGCATACAGAACAGGTCGTGGAAAAATAAAGATCCGCGCACGTGCAACCATTGAAGCACATGAAACAACCGGCAAAGAAACCATTATTGTTCATGAGTTACCTTTCCAAGTTAACAAAGCACGCTTAATTGAAAAGATGGCTGAGCTTGTTAAAGATAAACGCTTAGAAGGCATTTCTGCATTACGTGACGAGTCTGATAAAGACGGTATGCGTATGGTTATTGAAGTTAAACGTGGCGAAGTAGGTGAGGTTGTTCTTAACAATCTTTTCAAACTGACGCAAATGCAAATTTCATTTGGTTTCAACATGGTTGCGCTAGGTAATGGCCAACCTAAAATATTTAATTTGAAACAAATGCTAGAAGAGTTTGTACTTCACCGTCGTGAAGTTGTTACTCGCAGAACCATTTTTGAATTAAGAAAGGCACGTGAACGAGCTCACATTCTTGAAGGTCTATCGATAGCACTCGCTAATATAGAGCCGATTATTGAACTCATTAAAAATTCTCCTTCACGTAAAGAAGCAGAAGAGAAACTTATTTCTCAAGGTTGGGATTTAGGCAATGTTAGTGCCATGTTAGAGCGCGCCGGAACTCATGCCGCCCGTCCTGAATGGTTAGAAGAGCAATACGGTATTCGTGATAACCAATACTACCTAACCGCTGTTCAAGCGAAAGCCATTGTTGAATTACAATTATATAAATTAAGTGGTTTAGAGCACGAGAAAATCCTTAATGAATATAAAGAGCTTTTAGAGTTAATCGCAGAGTTAATGCTGATTTTAAGTTCTCCAGAGCGTTTAATGGAAGTTATTCGTGAAGAGTTAGAAGTTATCCGTGACGACTTTGGTGATGAACGTCGTACAGAAATTACCAATGCTTCACATGATTTATCGCTTGAAGACTTAATCTGTGAAGAAGATGTTGTTGTTACCTTGTCTCATGAAGGTTACGTGAAATATCAGGTGTTAAGTGATTATCAAGCTCAACGACGTGGTGGTAAAGGTAAAGCTGCAACGAAAATGAAAGAAGAAGATTTCATTGAACGTTTATTAATTGCTAATACCCACGATACTATTTTATGTTTCTCTGATAGAGGGAAGCTTTACTGGTTGAAAGTATTCCAATTACCACTTGCAAGTCGTACAGCAAGAGGTCGTCCTATTGTTAATATTTTACCATTAGAGAGCGATGAACGAATTACCGCTATTTTACCTGTTCAAGAATATGAAGAAGGTAAATATATTATTATGGCAACCGCTTCAGGTACGGTGAAGAAAACAGCCTTAACTGCTTATAGTAACCAACGTGCAAACGGCATTATTGCCTTAAACTTACGCGATGACGATACGCTAATTGGTGTAGATATTACCGATGGTACTAACGACATCATGTTATTCTCAGACGCTGGTAAAGTAGTACGTTTTAACGAGAAAGTTCGTGATAGTGAAACGGGCGAAATAAAGATTGACCCTGAAACAGGTGAAGAGCGTTGGGCACTTAAACCGATTGGTAGAACCGGTACGGGTGTTCGAGGAATTAAACTTGAAGGTGATCAAAAAGTTGTTTCGTTAATTGTTCCTAAAAATGACGGACCTGTTTTAACCATCACTGAAAATGGTTTTGGTAAACGAACAGACCTAGCCGAATATCCTGCGAAAAGTAGAGCAACTAAAGGTGTTGTTTCTATTAAAGTTAGTGAACGTAATGGTAAAGTTGTTGGTGCTGTTCAAGTGGAAGAACTTGATGAAATAATGGCAATTACAGATAACGGAACTTTAGTTAGAACCCGCGTTAATGAAGTAAGTGTTATCGGTCGTAATACGCAAGGTGTTCGTTTAATACGTACTGTAGAAGATGAGCATGTTGTAGCATTACAGCGCATTGATGAAATTGAAGCTCCTGAAGAGCCTATAGAAGGTGAACTTGTTGAAGGAGAGGTTGCTGAAGCAAAAGAGCAAGGTGTTAATTCACAAGAGCACGATGCACAGCAAGACGTATCAGAGTCACCATCAGGTGACTCTGAAGAATAATTTCAATTAAACTTAATAAAAGGCGGCTCATCCCGCCTTTTATTGTTTTAGTTGTTTACTAATTTTTAGATTTAAGTATTAAAGGATATAGCATGTCTGAGGTTTTTAATTTTTGTGCTGGTCCAGCGATGTTACCGTCAGCTGTGATGAAAAAAGCTCAAAATGAATTTTTAAATTGGCAGAATACAGGGTGTTCCGTAATGGAGCTTAGTCATCGAAGTAGTATCTATATGGAGATGGCAAAAAAAGCAGAGTTAGATCTACGTGAATTAATGTGTATTCCTGATAATTATAAAGTGCTGTTTTGTCATGGCGGTGGTAGAGGGCAGTTTTCAGCAATCCCTCTAAATTTATTACCCAAAGGAAAATCTGCTGACTATATCCTTTCTGGATCTTGGTCAAAAGCAGCATCAAAAGAAGCTAAAAACTTCGGCGATATTAATGACATTGATATTGTTTCAACGAAAGACAATCAAACAGAAGTGCTTGAGTCGAGCCAGTGGCCTTTAAACCCTGAAGCTGCTTATGTACATTATTGCCCAAATGAAACAGTTGATGGTATCGAAATAAACGATATTCCTGATACGGGTGATGTGCCTTTAGTAGCCGATATGTCTTCAACCATTTTATCACATCGTATTGATGTAACTAAATTTGGTGTTATTTATGCTGGAGCTCAGAAGAATATTGGCCCATCAGGCTTAACTATCGTTATAGTTCGTGATGACTTATTAGGTAATGCTCAGAAAGCGACACCTTGCATTATGAACTATAAATTAGCCGCTGATAATGACTCAATGTATAACACACCACCCACTTATGCTTGGTATTTAGCGGGTCTTGTTTTTGAGTGGTTAAAAGAACAAGGCGGTATCGCAGCAATCGAAAAAATTAACGAAGAAAAGGCTCAATTGTTGTATGACACTATTGATAGGAGCCCGTTCTATGTTAATAACATCCATGAAACCTACCGAAGCAAAATGAACATTCCTTTCTGGCTTAAAGATGAAAAGCTTAATGCTTTATTTTTAGAGCAAGCAGAACAGCAGGGCTTGATGGCGCTTAAAGGTCATAGAAGTGTTGGTGGTATGCGCGCAAGTATTTATAACGCTATGCCAATTGAAGGTATTAAAGCACTTATAGAATTTATGAAAACATTTGAAAAGAGGAATGGTTAGCATGGAGCAATTAACATTAAATCCAATAAATAAAATTAATGGTGAGATATTTTTACCGGGTTCAAAAAGTTTATCGAACCGAGCTTTATTAATTGCAGCATTAGCGAAAGGCACAACAAAAATTACGAACTTGTTAGTGAGTGATGACATAAACCACATGCTTAATGCACTAAAGCTTCTGGGCATTAACTATACGTTGAGTGAATGTGGCACGCAGTGCACGGTAGTTGGTAATAACGGTTTTTTCACAAATGAAGCACCATTGGAATTATATTTAGGTAATGCTGGGACTGCAATGCGTCCATTATGTGCAGCATTAGCCGCTAGTCATGGTGAGTATGTTTTAACGGGTGAGCCAAGAATGAAAGAACGCCCCATTGGCCATTTAGTTGATGCATTAGCTCAATTAAGTGCTGATGTAGAATATTTAGAGGAAAAAGATTACCCGCCTGTAAAGATAAAGGGTAAAACATTACTTGGAAATAATGTCTCTATAGATGGCTCTATTTCAAGTCAGTTTTTAACCGCCATATTAATGATTACTCCTCTACTAACGACAGATAGTCATATCGATATAGAGGGTGAACTTGTTTCAAAACCTTATATTGATATAACCCTCGACATTATGCGCAAGTTTGGTGTCAATGTAGAAAATAATCATTATAAATCGTTTACCATCAAAGGTAATCAGTCGTACCAAGCGCTTGACAAATATATGGTTGAAGGGGATGCATCATCTGCTTCTTACTTTTTAGCCGCAGGTGCTATTAAAGGTGGAGAAATAACAGTACATGGTGTTGGTAAACAAAGTGTTCAGGGAGATAAACACTTTGCCGATGTACTAGAAAAAATGGGGGCAGAGGTGCATTGGCATGACGAGTCAATTACCGTGATAGGCAAACCATTAACGGCTGTTGACATGGACATGAACCATATTCCTGATGCCGCGATGACCATTGCTACTACAGCACTATTTGCCAAGGGTACAACTACCATCAGAAATATTTATAACTGGCGTGTAAAAGAAACAGACCGTTTAAATGCAATGGCGACAGAGTTAATTAAAGTTGGCGCCGAGGTAGTAGAAGGTAAAGACTATATTTCAGTTACACCTCCAGCATCACTTAAACATGCCGAAATCGATACATATAACGATCATCGAGTAGCCATGTGTTTCTCACTTGTTGCCTTAAGTGAAACGCCAGTAACAATTAACGATCCTAAGTGTACAGCTAAAACATTTCCAGATTATTTCGACAAGTTAGCTCAGGTATCTTGTTGATTTTAATGTAAAATAAAATTTATGCGATTTTTAGTTATAAATCCCTTATAATTGCGTCGATTTTAGACATTAGGAGAAAATGAATGCAGGACAGCAATCCAGTTATTACCATAGACGGCCCAAGTGGTGCCGGAAAAGGTACAGTCGCAAGAATAGTTGCGGAACAACTAGGTTGGCATTTACTTGATAGTGGTGCAATTTACCGTGTGTTAGCTGTTGCAATTCAGCATCACTTGGTAAGTTTAGATGAGGAAGAGCCATTAATTCCTCTGGCAGCACATTTAGATGTGCAATTCGTTATCAACAATGACGGTGAAACAAGCGTTATTCTTGAGGGTGAAGATGTTACCAATATTATAAGAACAGAAGAAGTTGGTGAAATCGCATCGAAAGTTGCAGCTTATCCACGTGTACGTGAAGCTTTACTACGCAGACAACGTGCCTTTAATGTAGAGCCTGGCTTAGTTGCAGACGGTCGAGATATGGGAACTGTTGTCTTTTCTAATGCACCCGTTAAGATATTTTTAACGGCAAGTGCAGAGGTTAGAGCAGAACGAAGATTAATTCAGTTGAAAGAAAAAGGGTTTGATGCTAAAATCGGGCGCCTTTTGGATGACATACGTCAGCGTGATGAGCGAGATCAGAACCGCAAGGTTGCTCCTTTAATTGCTGCAGAAGATGCGTTAACCATTGATTGTACTGAGCTTTCTATAACGGAAGTGGTAAATAAAGTACTCTCTTTTGCTAACGGAAAGTTAACAAAAGCATAAATAATTACGAGTAAAATTGTAAAAGAAGAGCATTAAATTAATTATATTTTAATGTAAATTAACCAAGCCAAGCCTTGTCAAGGAAGTACAGAGGTCTATTTAATCACCCCATGATACATGAAGTAGATTGGACTAATAACGAGTAAAAATACAAGTTATGGAAAATTTTGCGCAACTTTTTGAAGAAAGTTTAAAAGAAATCGAAACACGCCCTGGTTCAATCATCAAGGGTACAATCGTAGCTGTTAATAAAGACAACGTAATCGTAGATGCGGGCTTAAAATCTGAGAGTGTTATCTCAATTGATCAATTCAAAAACTCTGCTGGTGAAGTAGAAGTTGTTGTTGGCGATCACATTGACGTTTCACTTAAAGCGACAGACGATGGTTTCGGTGAAACGATTCTTTCTCGTGATGACGCTAAACGTCATGAAGCATGGCAAGTGCTTGAAAAAGCATATGAAGAAAAAGAAACTGTTATCGGTGTTATCAACGGTAAAGTTAAAGGTGGTTTCACGGTTGAAGTTAGCAACATTCGTGCTTTCTTACCGGGTTCATTAGTAGATGTACGTCCAGTACGTGATACATCTCACCTTGAAGGTAAAGATTTAGAATTTAAAGTTATTAAGCTTGACCAAAAGCGTAATAACGTTGTTGTTTCACGTCGTGCAGTTATCGAAGCTGAAGGTAGCGCAGAACGTGATGAGTTACTTGAATCATTAGCAGAAGGCCAAGAAGTTAAAGGTATTATTAAAAACCTTACTGACTACGGTGCATTCGTTGATTTAGGTGGCATCGATGGTTTATTACACATTACAGATATGGCTTGGAAGCGCGTTAAGCACCCAAGTGAAATCGTAAATGTTGGTGATGAAATCCAAGTTAAAGTATTAAAATTCGACCGTGAGCGTACTCGTGTATCTCTAGGTATGAAGCAGTTAGGCGAAGATCCATGGGTAGCTATTGCTAACCGTTACCCAGAAGGTTCTAAACTTTCTGGTCG
>JBMYWR010000031.1:0-25751 GCA_049607625.1 Colwellia sp. | reverse complement strand
TGGACTGTTAATCCATGTGTCACTGGTTCAAGCCCAGTTTGGGGAGCCACATTACGAAAGTAAGAAAAAAACCTGCTTATAGCAGGTTTTTTTTCGCCTTAAAAAGACTAGAACTGAGATAAGTGACTGCCCGTTTTGTGGAAGGACAGGGATTAGACATAAGCCCGTTTTGCCCGCAGATTACGCAGATAAGAGCGGATGAGAGACTAAAAACTAGACACTTGTTGGTAAGGGCTCAAAGATCTGACACTTTTGAGCAATAGCAAAACAGTAAAACTACTTTTTCGTTTCTTACCTCCTGTTTCGGCTTAGGCTAGTGTCTTGATCTTACCAGACTAGTTTCTTGGTTCTTACGCCCTCATTGGCCCTTTGTCGAATCTGCACGTCACATGGATGTGACTTATTAGAGAATGCAGGACGCACATTCTCCTGTCATCTGCGGGCAAAACGGTCTTTTGGCTTGTTCTTACCTCTAAAGCTTTCTTAATTCGTGTCATCTGTGTAATTCGATGAGATCTCTTCCCTGAGTTCTTAATCTGCATTCTTAATCAGAGTTAAGCCAAAACAATCACCCCGAGATTAACGTTAGATAAGCTTGCTCTGTTAAAACTTCTACACCTTTATCCTTAGCTGCATTGGTTTTATTTTCTCCAACTTTCTCTCCTGTGACTAAATAAGTTGTTTTACCTGTAACCGATTTAGCAACTTTAGCGCCAAGTGCTTTTGCCTGTTTTTCCATGTCGCCACGAGAGCCCTGTTGCATAGCGCCGGTAAAAACAACAACAGCCCCTGCTATAGGTGAATTAAGTGTATCTTCATCAGATGCTTTTGGCGTGTTTGCTAAATTAAATCCGAGCTCATAAACATTAAAAAACTCTTCTTTAATATTACTAAGCCCTTCAACGATTGCATCTGCACTAAGCTGTGCAAACCCGTCTATTTTTACCATCTGTTCAGCTGTTAATTCAAAAAGTTCTGTTAGCGCATGATGTTGAAGAAGTTTTTCACAATTTCCACCACCTAACCTGCTTACACCAAAAGCAGATAAGAATCGCCAATCTTCAATCTCAATTTCACGACTAGCGACTAATTGATCAAATAAATTTTTAGCGGTTTTATCACCAAAACCATAGCCTGTAAATTGATGTACTTTCAGGTTATAAATTTCATGGATATGTTTAACCCCATACTGACTTAAACGCTCTATTACTTTCGGGCCAAAACCATCGTTGTTGCCTAAGGTTTTAAAGAAATGGATTAGTGTATTTTCAGTTTGTGCAGGACAGTCACTCTTATTTGGGCAAATTAAATGATCTGACTCCCAAAGCAAATGCGAATGACAACTAGGACATGTTTCTGGCAACTGTGGTGTTACTTTTTTAACTACCTTTTCTATTTTCGGAATGACTAAACCACTACGAACAATCTGTACAATTGCGCCTGGACCAACACCATTATTTTTCACCATATTATAATGATGCACTGTAACTCGGCTTATCGTAGCACCACTTAGTTTGGTTGGAACCAATTCAGCAACAGGCGATACTCTGCCTGTACGAGATGTTTGAGGAACGATATTTATCACTTCTACTTCAGCCGAGTCTTCATTCACTTTAAAGGCAATTTGCCAACGGTGATTACGTCTTGTAGCTCCCATATGACTCTTGATGGCTTCGTGCGTTGTTTCAAGAATCACGCCGTCGATATCAAAATCAACAGCATTCCACATTTGCTCAACAATCGTTTCAAAGTTTTCAATTATTTCAGAAAAGTGCGCTGTTTTATTCTCAATTATAGCAAAAGGATAAAAAACACATGCGCCGTCATCTATCGCTTTTTGAACATTTTTGTCCACTTTCTTTTCGGCAATAATCGCGGCTTGAATATTTCTCGAGTTTTCAAAAATATCACTTAATACTTCATCAAAGTAACTTTTTTTAATGACAATTTCACCCGCGCCTAAACCTCTACTGCCATTATTTGCAATTTTAAGCCCTCTTTCAAAAGCCCTTGTTATATCTTGTCCCCTGTATCCATCTCCGCGTGTATATAACCGTTCGCCATCATCAAATGCGGCATAACCATCTAGTTTTGGGGTAACTCTAAGCTGAATATCTTGTTCCGAAACATTAATTTCTTGAGCTGCTTTTAAAATACGCTTTAACCATTTCTTTATGTCATCTAAAGAATAAGACTTTTCTGTAGAAAGCATTCTTTGTGGAAGCTCCACGGTTTTAGCCTCGGCTAGGGCTTCTGGTTCTACTTGAAGAAGGAATGGGTTACGATCATTAATCGCCTGTAACATTGAGGTATAAAGATCATATTGCTCATCTGTAATAGCTTGTTCCCCTGCTCGGTAAAGCGCATTACATGCTTTAAGCAACATCACTAACTCAGTTTCAGTTAATTCTACTTGCTCAAAAAGTTCTTGTAACCTAACTGATTTAATGTCGGTATCAAAATGACTAAGTATCTCTATCTGTTTTGGAGAAAAGTTAACCGATAGCATTGAAGGTTTTCCTTATGGGGTATAGATATAAAACTCACTAAGTCGGATTATCGATGATTTAGCCATCAACTTTAACGAATAGTATTGGAGAAAAGATGTGAGCGTTTATGAATTAAACGCTCATTGTAAACGACATTATTTATAAAGAGAGGCTTGTTATTCTGC
The DNA here is from genome assembly GCA_049607625.1 of Colwellia sp. GTDB lineage: Bacteria > Pseudomonadota > Gammaproteobacteria > Enterobacterales > Alteromonadaceae > Colwellia. Next base: position 23,077 of record JBMYWR010000031.1, on the reverse strand, counting down.
TATTGCAAGTCGATGTTGTCTATCAAACTCTCTAATTTTACTTACATAATGTTGTTCTGTTTGTTTCGTCATGACGTTGCGCTTATCGTCAATAACTTGCGCATTAAAAGCTTGGGCAATATGTTTCGCTGCTGACAACATAAGATCAAAATCCTCAAAAGCATCGCCCTTAGACGGTAACGCCATAAATAAACTAACGCCTGGTGTAGCAAACGTTTCCATAGCATCTAAATCGAAAGTACCTGGATTCATCATGTTTACGAGGCTAAAACGCGCATCGCCATTACCCGCATTGTCCTGATGACGATGAAAGATATTTAAATCACCAAACTTAAAGCCTAATGTCAGTAACATTGGCAAAAGTGCAGCTCCCATCATTTGCTGGCCTTGAGGCATTACCACGCTAAGTGCAATAACCAACTGCTCTTGATTAATTTGCTTATCTTGGCTATTTGCTACACTACTGTTTGTTTTACTTACACTATTAGGTGCTAATGTTGATGTATTATTTACAGCAACCTCTTCTTCGTTGCCTGCTGGGGAATTATCAAAATCAATTTCCATTTGATTTCTTTTAAGCTCTTCCTTACTTATTTTTCGTGTCACTGACTTACTAATGCGACGAGGTTTTGCTCTTGAAACAGGCTCTTGATAAACATTTTTACGAAGGTGCTCTTCTCTTAGTTTACCGAGCTCTTCTTTAATACCGTTCTTATCTAGAACAATTGTTTGCGTTAAACTCATTTCGCTGGTTTGAGAAAGAATAGAAGATGGTTCTGAAACATCTACAGATGATAATGAAAACTCTTCTTTATTCTGATTACCCTCAAGGTTATCTTTTACTGCAGAATTACCTAGCGTTATATGCTCATCATGAGTTGTTGCATTAAAACTTAAGGTATCAATTAGCGGATCTTTTTGCTCTTCTGAACCCGTATTTATACTAATTTTAGGTTCTATTTTCTGAGTGACTTCAAGGTTTTCACTGTCGTTATCACCCTGCAAGTGCTCATTTGTATTATTATTTTGATTTGCTTGAGAACTTACTTTTACTTGGCCAACCCCAAAACGGTCAAAGCCATTGCTGTCAACACTTTCTTCTTGATCGCCAGGCTCGTAACTTTCTTTACCTGTTTTAAGTTTATATGGGTTTTTATTTTTTCTAATAGTCCACAGACCATGAATAAAAATAGCCACAATCGCTATTGCGCTAATGAGTATTAGTATATTTCTCAGATTTGCTTCCATGAGTACGCCTATTAAGATTTATTAATTTATACCTTGTCGACTTTAACAGATAAAATAAACTTTTGTAACAAGTTAAATGTGTCTATTTCAATAAAAAAACTTATAATAAAAAACATTAGCAATCTTATACTTTTATTATGACTCACTATACAAATAATCAAACTCGTTCACCATCCTCAACACAGCTAAGTGGTGCTGGCTACTTCATCAAGGGCTTTGAATTGATTAGACTTAAAGGCATACGTCGTTTTGTTTTCATCCCTTTGATTATTAATGCTATTTTATTCAGCATTGCTTTTTATTTTTTATTCTTAGAAATCGAACATTACATGAATATTGTAATGAATTGGTTACCTCAATGGTTAGATTGGCTTAGTTATATATTATGGCCTATGGTTGTGCTCTGCGTTCTAATCCTCTTTTCGTTTATTTTTAGTACCGTTGCGAATTGGCTAGCTGCTCCTTTTAATGGTTTATTATCAGAAAAAGTAGAGATTATTCTATCCGGTGAATCAACACCACAAGGTAGCTTCTTTGACCTTATTAAAGATACTCCTAGAACCTTAGCCAGAGAGTGGACTAAATTAAAGTACTTTCTTCCAAGGGCATTGGGATTTTTTATATTATCTTTCTTTATACCTATTGTTGGTCAAATAATTTGGTTACTTTTTATGGGGTGGATGATGGCTGTCCAATACAAAGATTACCCTTTTGATAATCACAAAATTCCCTTTCCCATAATGAAAGATACTTTAAAAGAGCAAAAAGGATTGAGTTATAGTTTCGGGATTACTGTGAGCCTTTTTTCTATGATCCCTATTATTAATCTTATCGTGATGCCTGTTGCGATATGTGGTGCCACAGCTTTATGGGTAGATCATTATAAAAGTGACTTTTCGACAAAATAATTATTGTTTATCGACAAAGATAGCTTAAACTTTTGAAAGTTACATAAAAAAGCGTATTGAACATTACGTTTTAAAGGGTTAGTATTTTAAAGTAATTTATTCAGCAAGCTATACAACAAGAGACAACTATCAATGATTAATAAAAACAATACCCCGCTTATTCAAAAGTCATGTTTCGCTATAGCAGCCTTAACATTAAGCTTATCGGCTTCTGTTCATGCCCTTAATGAAGAAGTTGAAAAGCCTACCAAACCTATTGAGTATTCGATTTCACAAAGCTCTATCGTGACGGTTCCTGTTGTTGAGAACGCACTAGTTTTCGCTAACTTAACAGATGAAATGCCTGCTGTTGTAAATTATTTTACTAAAGAAAGTGAAAGCGACATAATTAAATTTTATGAACAAAGCTACGGTGAAATAGTTCACCGTGAGAATAAATACGGTCGTTTAACATTAACCTTTAAAACAGAAGTTAATACCATACGAGTTGCAATTACTCAGCAAAATAATAAAAGACAAGTAGATATCATTGTAGAAGTGATTAATTAGGCTCTACTTCACTAACCTTTGTTGATGCTGGTTGTCAGATTAGATTAAATAATTATTACATTGCAATGAACAACTAAAGCTAGCAACGGGAAACCTTGCTAGCTTTTTTATGTCATGAAAAAAGAGGTTTATTTTATTGCCCACCTGAATTTAGTTTAATCAGCCTCTAAATCAAATAGCTTTTTCCTTACCTTTAATCGATATGCCTTAGGGCTTAAGTTCAAATGCTTTTTAAACAGACGGGTTAAATGACCTTGCTCTTGATACCCCACAAGCCCTGAAATATCCTGAATGGGTAAATTAGTTTTCTTAAGTAACTCTTTCGCTGATTCTAATTTTAATTGCTGCCAGTAAAACGTTGCGGTGATTCCGTTAGCTTGTTTAAACCGTCGACTAAATGAACGAGGGCTGATCTCAAATTGTTGAGCTAATTCAGCTAATGTTGTTGTCGAACTTAAATTGTTCTTCATCCAAAATTGCATTTGCGCAATAAGCTCATCTGCATGGCGCTCTACCCCACCTTCAAGGTATCTTTGCTCCGCATAAGGCTTTCTAATCTCATGCGAAAAATTTAGCTGTACTTGCTGCGCAACATCTAAATCATAGATTTGTTCAATTAAATGAACCGTAATATCTGCAAGTGCATTTACGCTTGCCGCGCAGTAAATGCGTTTCGATTGAGTAATGAAAAAATCAGGCTTTAAATCGACTTTAGGATAGTTTCTCTGAAATTGTTTGGCATAGTGCCAATGGGTGGTAGCTGGCCTATTATCGAGTAAACCCGACTCAGCAATAAAACAAACACCTGTTCCACCGGCTATTAATGTTGCACCTTCATGCCAAATTCTATTTAACCACGAAATGGTTTCTGCACATTTTCTTAACTGTGGTCTTGGATTACGCCACATCGACGGAATAAATACATAGTCAGGACGCTTAATATGGTTAAGTAAATTGTCTGCTTTGAGTTTAATTAGCGACCTTGTTGAGACAGGTTTTCCTGTTTGAGAAACTTTTTGTATTGACAACGTCGGTGCTGTTTTATTTTTACGTAACGCGATAGCTTCGCCAGCCCTTAACATCTCTACAGGCAAACTCACGCTAGTCGCCAGCATATCTTCATATAAAACCAAAGAAACTTTTATCGACATCTTAAACTACCTGATTTAAAAAACTTAACCAATAGCAGCATTACTTTCATAATCGGCCATAAAGGTACATAAACTTTAAAATAATATGTAATCATGCTCAATGAACAAGCAAAACATGCTGAACTATATCGTTTTTTTGATGCTTTAACAAATTTTGTCCTATAAAGGTAATACTATGTCTCTTAATGACAAAACTAATCTTGTTTAAACTTTATACTGAGACAATAAAATTTTGTATCAAATAATAGGTTGTTCATGAATACTTTACCCTTAGTTGTTGGCATGGGCGGAATTAATGCCGCTGGTCGTACTTCTTTTCATCAAGGCTTTCGCCGAATAGTTATCGATAAACTAACTGCACAGGCAAGACAAGAAACTTATCTAGGTTTAGCGACTCTGATGAACTTAGTTACCTTAAAAGATGGCCAATTAGTTGATGAACAAAACCAAGTTATTGACGAAAAAGATATAGAAGCCAAACTAGGTGATAAAATTCTTGCTGGTACACTTATTAGAAAAATTGAAAAAACACATTTTGATCCAGATGCAACTCACTGGCATCAAAAAATGAAAATTGCCCCTTCAGAGCAAAACATTTGTTTTGAATTACGTGAAAAGGAACTGCCACAACCACTTCCTAGTTCTTGGATGGTAACCTCACTAGGCGATAAAAGAGTAAAAGTTGAAATAGCAGAAGAATTAGTGGTTATGCATGACGCTTTTCGTGATAATCCCATTAAGGCGGCTGGTCAATTTCCTACAGGCTTTAAATTAGAGAGCCTTTATAACAGCCGTTTTCAACCTCGTGGGCTGCAAGCAACCATATTTGCAGCAAGTGATGCGATTCGCTCTACTGGTATTGAATGGGACGCTATTTTAGAAAAGATAACCCCTGACCAAGTGGGTGCGTATTCATCATCTGTTGCTGGTCAAATGCAAAACGAAGGTTTAGGGGGCTTACTTCGTAATCGATTAAAAGGCGACCGTGTTAGTACCAAAAACCTGGCTTTAGGTTTAAATACCATGTCGACAGATTTTATCAATGCCTATGTTATTGGTAATGTCGGAACCACCTTTTCTTCTTCTGGCGCCTGTGCAACCTTCCTTTATAATTTACGTACTGCTGTACATGATATGAAAGCCGACCGTATACGTGTAGCCATTGTGGGCAGTGCGGAAACACCTATTACCCCTGAACTCATCGAAGGTTTTGGAAACATGAATGCCCTTGCTAATGAAGAAGGCTTGAAAAAATTAGACGGTAACGGTGTAGCAGATCATCGTAGAACCAGCAGACCTTTTGGCGATAATTGTGGTTTTACAATCGGTGAAGGTGCTCAATTTGCTATTTTAATGGACGATAAACTGGCGATAGAAATGGGCGCTAATGTACTCGGTGCTATTCCTGATGTTTTTGTTAACGCTGATGGATTTAAAAAATCGATAACCGCACCAGGACCGGGTAATTACATTACTATGGCCAAATCTGTTGCCTTAGCGCAGTCTATTCTAGGTGAAGAAGCAGTTCAGCAACGTAGCTTTATTCTTGCACACGGTTCGAGCACACCGCAAAACAGAGTAACTGAATCTTTGATTTATCATAAAGTTGCCGAAGGCTTTAATATTGAAAACTGGCCAGTTACGGCACCTAAAGCTTTTGTAGGTCACACTATTGGTCCAGCTAGCGGCGACCAAATGGCTGTAGCTCTAGGCGTATTTAGCCATAACATAATGCCTGGTGTCACCACCATCGACAGTGTTGCAAAAGATGTTCACAACGAACACCTAAATATCGCAACAGAGCATTGGAACTGCCCTGATATGGATATTGCTTTTATTAACTCGAAAGGTTTCGGTGGTAACAATGCAACCGCAACAATTTTATCACCTAAAATAACCCTAGAAATGCTACATAAGCGTTACAATGATGAAGAAATGTCTGCTTACCAAGAAAGGCTTGTAACGGTTAATCGTGCGCAAGAAGTTAATAAGCTAAAAGCGAACTCAGGTGATTTTAATCTTATTTATAAGTTTGGTGAAAATCTTATTGATGAAAATGAAATTAAACTCTCTAAAGATAGTTTATCAATAGCAGAGTTTACCCACAAAATTTCACTTCCAAGTGAAAATCCATTTAACGATATGTGTTAATTTTGATTAAGATAAAGCTCAAATAATAAAATATGAGTAAACTCAAATATTTGTGAAACAGTCATAAATGTTTGAGTTTACTTTACACTTAGTCTTATAATTCTTTTCCGCTAACCTCCTACCATTTCCCCAAAAAAACATTAAAAAATAGCTTTAAAGTGCTATTTATTAGCTATACTTAAAGTAGTCCCTCGTTTTAATAGCTGATTCCAAATGGATAAAAGTACTGTTTTTAATATTATTGTATGTGACGATTCTGTCACCAATGTTTTAGTATTGTCAAAAATAGTAAAAGATAGTTGCAGAGCAAATACCATTGAAATAACTGACCCTAGAAAACTTGCCAATGTAATTAAATCTACAGAAGTTGATTTAATACTACTCGATATCGAAATGCCACATTTAAGTGGCTTCGAAATTTTAAAAGCTGTTCGTAAGACTCACTCTGCTGATGCCCTACCCATAATTATTATTACCGGTTTAAAAACTACAGAATGTAGAAACGAAGCCCTGTCTTTAGGGGCTAATGATTATGTTACTAAGCCCTTTGATCAAGTCGAGATTGGCTTACGTATAAAAAACCATATAAAAATGAGACAAGCTTACAAAGCAATGCACAGCACACAGCAAAAGCTTGAGGGCAGCATTGATCAAACCCAATTAGAATTAAGGTCGTCAGTTAAAGCGCTTGTAAAAAGCTTAGCTGTTGCAGGAGAATTAAAAGATGATGATACCGGAAAGCATGTATGTCGAGTAGGAAGGTATGCGGGCATATTAGCCAGAGGATATGGTCTGCCTGAGTCTATAGCGCAAATGATAGAACAAACAGCACCTTTGCACGATATTGGAAAAATAGGTGTTCCTGATAACATTCTCCTTAAAAAAGGTAAGTTAAATACAGAAGAAAGAATGATTATGGAGCAACATACTTTTTTTGGTGAGAAGATAATTAGTGGCCATAACAATATGTTGTTAAAAGTGGCTAAGAGTGTTGCACTTAATCACCATGAACGCTGGGATGGCAGTGGTTACCCTCATGGTTTATCAGGTGAAACAATTCCTATAGAGGGCAGAATAACAGCTTTAGCTGATGTTTTTGACGCTTTAACCACAAAAAGACCGTATAAAGAAGCATGGCCATTAGACAAAACAATTAAAAAAATCAACGATGAATCAGGTAAGCATTTTGATCCTAGCTTGGTTGATATATTTAATGAGCAGATGGATCAGTTTTTAGAAGTAATGAAGTGCCTACCTGATGATGAATGCCCTATAAAAGAAGATACATCCAAACTTACCTCAAATTAAAACCTACAATCTGTATTCAGTCTTGTATAATCCCCTCTCAATAGTAACCTATTGCTAAACACTAACTTATACCAATTAACCTTATAAAAGTTAACTTCCTGATGTCGAAGCCGTTAAAATATTTATCCTCATACTCCCCTACAATACAAACTCAATGTATGAAATTGTTAGAAAGAGACACTTTAAAACAATATTTACTCAACAAATATCCGACGTGTCATCAATTTACAAATGATAAAAGCTTACGTACCTATGTAATGGATTTAAAAAACCAATTTATGAAAAGCGCCAAGCCTTTAAGCCAAATAAAATATGATGACAAAATACATATCATTAATAATGCGCTTGGTTTGCATAGTTTTGTTAATAAAGTACAGGGAAGTAAAATCAAAGGAAAAAATGAAATTCGTATAAGTAGCCTTTTTAAAAAATCACCAGAGCATTTTTTAAAAATGATTGTTGTTCATGAATTAGCGCATTTAAAAGAAAAAGACCATAACAAAGCGTTTTATCATTTATGCCAACACATGCAGCCTGATTATCATCAAATAGAGCTTGATTTACGCTTATATTTAACGCAATTAGAGCTTAAAGGAAGTATCTACTCGCTTTAAGCTCTCAATACTAATAGTCTTATACTAATGACGTGAACGCTTACCACGCATCTTCTTCAATTCCGTCATTTTAACCCATTGCTCATCATTAAGTACTTGTTTCATAGCAAACTTACTTTTAACTTTAATAAGTGCTATTGATGAGATGGTATCTCTATTAGCGTCTTGTAATGCAATAAAAGCACCTTCATCAAAACTCTCTTGTTCCATTAGTTCTGAAACACTTTTCTTTAAGGCTTTCATTGCAGGCTTTAATTTAGCCAGTGCCTCTTTTTCCTCTTGTTTAAGCGCTTTAATTTGGCTTACTTGTTCTTCAGATAAAGACAGGTAGTTGGTAAGCTTTGCTAACTTTTTATCACTCATTGAACTTAAACTTAACTCACCTTTTGCATCTGAATGATATTCTGAGTTACTTTCATTGCTATAAGATGCTGCAGAAAAAACTAATGCCACTGAAGTGAAAGCGCCTAATATTGTATTTAATAATTTTTTATTCATGTGAATTCTCTCTAATAGATGGTAATTTGATTCTTAACTTTAATTTAACTAAGTGTTTGTCCTTAACTGAAACTAAGTATACACAAGCTAATGAAAAGCAATGCAAGGCTTTGTAAAGCTATGTAAAGATATCAAAATGAGATAAATAATCGCGTACACTTAACTTAAACCCTACTTAAAGAACAACCTAATAAACGTATTGAAACTTCATGCATAAACATATTTTATTAATTGACGACGATAGTGAACTTGCAGAATTACTTACTTTATATCTTGAAACAGAAGACATAAAAGTAACCTCATGCTTCGATGGTGCCAGTGGTTTAGCACAAGCATTTGACGATAAATACGACCTCATCATACTTGATGTTATGATGCCTGTCCTTGATGGATTTGAAGTTTTAAAGGCACTTGGCGGCAACCATAAAACGCCTATATTAATGCTAACAGGTAAAGGAGATGATAACGATAAAATTTTAGGTCTTGAACTAGGCGCTGATGACTACCTGGCAAAACCTTTTAAGCATCGTGAACTACTCGCGCGAATAAACGCAATATTTAGAAGAATAGATATTGTTAAAAAGCTTAATAAAGATATCGATGAGCCAACTGAAAGAGATAATCATCTTAACGTTAATGGCGTTCATGTAAATAAAGGCACTAGAGAAGCATTTTGCCAAAACACCTTATTACCCTTAACTGGCACCGAGTATTTAGTTTTGGTTTATATGTTGGAGAATCAGGGTAATATTCTAAGTAAAGATGAAATTTCTGAAAATGTATTACAACGTAAATTAACTGCGTTTGACAGAACCGTCGATGTTCATGTGGGCAATATACGCCGCAAACTGTTAAGTATTGATCCCATCGATAAGTTCAAAACGGTGCGCAACGCAGGCTATGTTTTTCTTCAAGGAGATGCATAGTATGCGGTTAAAGAAGCTTTATCCAAATATCAGCGTAAAACTGTTCCTCGCCTTTTGGTTCGCTATTGCGCTCTCTTTCTTAGTGAGTTACCTCGTTACCATTCAATTTAGAGCTGCACCTGTTCAACAGATAGTTGATACTGACCAACTTGATATCTTAAATCAGCTCAAGCCAATGTTAGAGAGTAAGCGAAGAGTACATCTTCAGAAGTTACAATTAAAATTTAATAAGCGAACGGGTCAATTTCTACTGATTAAAAACCTAAAATCTAACCATATCTCAATCCCAAGGCATAGAGGTTGGTCAAAAGTAAAAAATTATTTAGCGTCAAACTCGTTAGAAAACCCCATTACTATTGACTTTACTTATACAAAAGTTACTTCATCATCACCCTTTATAATTAACAATATTCCCCATCAAGTTTTTGTTGCTACACCGCTTAATCCAGGAAGGTTTATTGGTTTTATTAAGTCTTTACCGGCTGGAATACGTCTCATAAGCCTGTTATTTATTAGCTTCATTTTTTGTTGGTTATTAGCAAAGACATTTACTAAGCCTCTAATAGCCATACAAAAAGCCAGTAAATCATTGGGTAAGGGTGAATTAAATACGCGTATAAATCATTATGATGAACGATCAGATGAATTTGGTGAACTTGCTCGAAGCTTTAATCAAATGGCAAAGCAGTTAGAAGGCAACATTACTGCACATCAACGTTTACTTGGTGATGTATCTCATGAGTTAAGAGCACCATTAACGCGTTTACAATTAGCGGTTGCCCTAGCTGAAAAAAGCATGAACTCACCTAATGAACAGCAACAACATTTAACACGATGCGAAACAGAAGTTGAAAGGTTAGATAAAATGCTCGAAGAAGTCTTAACGCTTTCAAGACTTGAGCATAATCACAGTCATTTTTCACCTAGTAAGGGTTCGTTAAATCAATTAATTAAGCACGTTATAGATGATTGCCAATATATCTCTTCTACTAAAAATAGTGTTATTCACTTTGAAGATAAGGCCAATATTACGCTTAATATGGATTCTAACCTGTTAAGTAGCGCAATAAGTAATGTAATCAATAACGCGGTTAAGTACTCCCCTCTTAATGGCGTTATTACAGTAAGTTTAAGTTTTGATAATACGGTTAAAAATAATAAACAACAGTTGGGTGATTCTTACGCTGTTATTACTGTTAAAGATAATGGGCCTGGTGTACCAACTGCGACACTAGATAAGCTATTTAAGCCTTTTTATCGTGTGGCAGATGGCAGAGAAAGAGCCACAGGAGGAACAGGCTTAGGGTTAGCAATAGCGCAGCAAGCAATTGCATTACATGGGGGCTTTATTAAAACTGAAAATGATAAAGCTGAAAATGTTGAAGTTCAAGATATTGAAACTAAACCAAGCAACACTAAAGAGTCAGAAGGAAGTGGGTTTCGTGTGACGATGACACTTCCAATCACTAATTAGCTTTAACGATTAAACGCTTAACCCCTTAAAAAAAGCAAATTAGTGAATAGAGAGCTCATCGAATTACGCCGATGACACGAATTAATACCTCTTTTTGGGAAGGTCAAGTGACTAACCGTTTTGCCCGCAGATTTACAGGATAAGAGCGGATGAGAGAATAGACCTTCAACAAAGCCTTTTGACAGAAGCAAGAACCAATTAACCGTTGTAGGTTCGCCTTTAGGCGTACAAAACTAATATGGCTTGGCTAATTAAACACGCTTTGGGTAAGAGCAGACACCAAGGAAACTTGAATGCTTGAAAGTGGAATGTTCGACAATGTCGTCATTCCACCGCTGTCTTGGGTGGAACCGTTTAGCCAGCAGATGTAGAGGATAAAAGCGGATGAGAGAATAGAAAATAAAAGGTAAAAGTAAGAAAGCTAAAATTACAGGCTTTCAACCTTGAACCTTTCTAACTTTCAACCTTTGCAAAACTGAGCTTTTGGCTTAGTTTCTTGCCCTTAACTAAGCTCTTTTATCGCACTGCCAATACCATCAACCGTTAGTGGGTACATTTTATCTGACACTAATTGGCTCATCAGTGAAATAGAATGATAATAAAGCCATTCGCTTTCACGTTGTGGGTTAAGCCATGCTACTTTATTAAAGTGGCTTGTAAGTCGATTCATGTATTCACTACCTGGTCTTTCATTCCAATGTTCAACACTACCACCTGGTGCAACAATTTCATAAGGCCCCATGGTCGCGTCACCAACAAAAATAACCTTATAGTCAGATGAAAAAGTTCGAATGATTTCTTCTAAATCAATCGTTTTTGTGTAGCGCCTTTTATTGTCTTGCCAAACTTTTTCGTATAGACAATTATGGAAATAAAAGAAAGATAAATGCTTAAATTCAGTATGTGCGGCTGAAAAAAGCTCTTCACAAGTTTGAATATATTCATCCATAGAACCACCTACATCAAAAAACATAAGCACTTTAACTGCATTATGTCTTTCTGGCTCCATATGCACATCGAGTAAGCCACCGTTTTGGGCTGTAGAGCGAATAGTCGTGTTTATGTCTAACTTTTCACTTGCACCCGTTCTAGCAAATTTTCTTAACTTTTTAAGCGCTAATTTAATGTTTCTTGAGCCTAGTGCTTTATCTTGATCAAAGTTTTTAAATTCTCGTTTATCCCATACTTTAACAGCACGGTTATTCCTGTTTTTATCTTGGCCAACGCGAACGCCTTCAGGGTTATATCCATAGGCACCAAAAGGTGATGTACCACCTGTACCTACCCATTTATTGCCACCTGCGTGTCGTTTCTTTTGTTCTTCAAGCCTTTCATTTAAAGCTTTCATTAATTCATCAAGACCGCCCAGTGCTTTGAGTTTTTCTCTTTCTTCTTCCGTTAAACTTTTTTCAAACTCTTTTCTTAGCCAGTCATCTGGTAATATGCGATCAAAGATATCGATTTCTTCAATGCCCTTGAAATATTCTGCAAAGGCTCTGTCAAACTTATCATAATGAATTTCATCTTTAACCATGACTATTTTAGCAAGCGAGTAAAAATCATTTACATTGGCAAAAATTACACCTGACTTTAATAAAGCAATAAAGTCGAGTAACTCTCTTAAACTACAAGGTACTTTATGCTTTTTCAGGGTCATAAAAAAATCGATGAACACGGCAAGTTACCTTTTACGACGGCTCATAAAAGCCAGCTTTTCAATTAAAGACACGTCTTGTTCATTTTTTAATAAAGCGCCAAATAAAGGAATAACGTCATTACTATTATCCATTAACACCTCTTGAGAAATATCATCGGCAATGAGGAGCTTTAACCAATCAATTAGCTCTGATGTAGAAGGTTTTTTCTTAATATTTTGTAAGTCTCTTAATTCAAAAAATACATCAAGTGTTTGTGCTAAAAGATCTTGTTTCACATTGGGGTGATGAACATCAATAATTTGCTGCATTTCCGTTTTACTTGGAAATTTAATGTAATGGAAAAAACATCTTCTTAAGAAAGCGTCAGGTAGTTCTTTCTCGTTATTTGACGTAATAATGATAATAGGTCTTTGTTTTGCTCTAACAACTTCTTGTGTTTCGTAAACAAAAAACTCCATTTTATCAAGTTCTTGAAGTAGATCATTAGGGAACTCAATATCTGCTTTATCAATTTCATCAATTAGCAATATTGGTCTTTGCTCTTGTTCAAAAGCTTGCCATAACTTGCCTTTTACAATGTAGTTACTAATATCATTAACTTTTTCATCACCAAGTTGGCTATCACGTAACCTTGAAACAGCATCGTATTCATACAAACCTTGTTGTGCTTTGGTGGTCGACTTAATATGCCATTGAAATAATTTACATCCGAGCGATTTTGCTAACTCTTCAGCTAGCTGCGTTTTCCCTGTACCGGGCTCTCCTTTTATTAAAAGAGGCTTTTCCAGCGCAATCGCTGCATTAACGGCTAGGCGAAGATCATCTGATGCAATGTAATTTTCAGTGCTGTTGAACATAGTAAAACCTGTGAAAGTGTTTATTTAAATGAGCTTATTATGCTATACCTCGTTAGATAATGCTCCATTAAATAGCAATATTTCGCATATTTTATAATTTAAAGCTTAGTTATTAAGCTTCCTTTTTTGAGGGGTTTCTGTTTTGTGAGTTAAACGCTTTTTCAAGCACCGGAGCTAATGAGAGTAAAGTAATAAATAAAATGCATGAAAAAAGATCCCAATACCAAAACGTTGCATTTTGAGGCATAAACAAAGGATAAAGCCAATAAATAGCCACCGTATGAAAAGCAAAAACCGCTAATGCATGTTGGCCCAAGTAAACGGGATAGCTTGCTCTATATATAAAGGCCAGTTTATTCATACTTAAAAAGAAGCAGTATGCAAGAAGCAATAAGTTTATTTGCCTTAAAATAGGTACAGAGCCACTTTCGCCAAACAATAGTTTTAAAGAACCATCTACAAAGAGTGCGTTAAGCCAAGCGGGTTCTATATGCTTTAACAACATGAGCACTAGTGCTAAACAAATAAGTGATGATTTAACTAGTGGCGAAAATACAAAAGTAAAATGTTTATCAAATCTTAAGTAACTACAAAACACACCTAAGTAGAAAAGCCACTGCCAAGCAAAGGGATCAAAGTAACTTAACTGCAGTTTAGTTGAAGGAGAAAGGTATTGAACTGCGCTTATAAGTATGTCTTGATTGATAAATTGTGCGAGAAGCCATATAGAGAAACTGATTACAACAACCCAAGTTACCTGCCCTCTTTTCATCGCTTTTATAGCAAAAGGTAAGAAAGTCATTGGCACTAAATACATCACTAAAATATCAAAGTAACCAGGTTGTTCTAATAATAAAACGGCAAAGCCTATTGCTGAAACAGGGTTGTCATATAGATTTCCCGTATAGAAAAAATCAATCCAAATCGATTTATAAACGGGAAAAAACCAAATAAGCGCATAGACAAAAAACAAACTGAATAAATGGTACTTATAAATGGTGAGACACCGATGCCAAATTTTTTTATCAACCTCGGTTACCAAAGGCGCACGCCCTTTTTCTTTGGATGCGGACGATGTTGATGTTGATATTGATATTGATAGGATATTCGAAGCGTTATTTTTTTCTTTATCAAACAATCGAGAATAAACAAGGTAGGCAACAAACCCCGATAAAAAAACAAACCCTTCTGCTGCAGAAACAAAACCTAAAGGCTCACGGGTAAATTGTGTAACATAACCGCCATAAAGATGATTACAAGCGATAATAATAAGCAACCAGCCTCTTAAGCCATCTAATTCTATAATACGTTTCATAAATTGTTTATCTAACTTCTCTTTTAATTATTATTCTGCGGCTTACTAAGGTATTTAAACTGTTGTGTTCAATACATTGACTGAAGGCACATGAAGCCTATCAATATAGATATAAAGCTCTTATGCCACGATAAAATAGCCAGATAAATAAAAGCGGCAATATAATCGTTTGCAAAACAAACATTGCAATAAGATCAACCATACTATGGATAGAATCTTCAGCTAAGGCTTTTAAAGAATCCACTTTAGAATTAGCTCTACTAAACCCCATTTGAATAGACTCCCATGCAGAGTTAATGCTGTCTAACATACTTTGTTCTTCTGTTTGTGGGGTAATAGACTCTGTTTTTAACTGACTCGTTAACGTTTCCATTTTTATTTGATTATTCAATAAAGACTGGTTTGACACTTCTTGAAGATCGCTCATAAAGAAATAATCTACACAGAAGTTAGCTCCAACCACCAAAACTAACGCAAACCGAATATACACAATGAAATACAAACACCTTAACGCCAATTGTCTACCTCTTTGATTTGAAATAAACCAAACATGCGAAAGGTACCAAGCAGCAGACATAAGCAATAGCACATTAAAGCCAATAGAGGAGCCTATTAAAATGAGTATTTTTTGAAGCGCTAATGAAGCCATTGATAGCATTACAATAAAAGAGAAACGCTCAATTAAATCATTTACTGGGTCTAACACCTCACCAATACTAAATGTTACCCCTATTCCTGCAGGTGAAGCGTTAATCTCGGTACCCTGCAATACAGATACAGTAGCATTCATTGCCCTGGCAACACCGTAAGTAATAGCAACACTTTCTAATGTTTTTGATGTGTAGGCTTCACTGTACTCGTCTGCAAATTGCGTAAAAGCCAAAATTAAAAGACTAATCAAGCAAATCGAGATAACAATTTTTTTTCTTATTACTGAAGTCATAAAGTCCTGCTGTATAAACAAGCTATCTAAAAATTAAAAGCTATCAGCCAGCTAGCAATATCATATACCAAATATTAAAAACTTAAGCCTTTGAGATGTAATATTATATTTATAATCAATATCACTCATTATGAGCAAGTGCTACTGTGTCGATAATTATATCTTTGAGCCATTGATGAGGCTTACTGTTTTCAACACGCACATGTTCTAATAAATAAAACGAAATCGCATTTTCTGCTGTTTTGTCAAAAGAATAAATTGCTACAAATTCATTATTTAGCTCATCTGACGACATTAAAGATTCTGGCCCTATAATGAGTGAGTCTGAGGTTTTAAGTATTTCAATTAAAATACTTAACTGGCTGCTTTTATACTGAATCTTTCGTTTACCACCTTGGTTCATCAACAACTTATCAATCGGATTAATAAAACCTACATCTGTACTTTCTTCTGTATTTAAGTCTACAAATGCGTATTTTAAACATTGCTTTAGAGTCGCATTTTCTTTATTGCATAGTGGATGCCCTTTACGTGCAAAGATAACAGGATAAACATCACCTAAATCATAAGCATTAAAAGCACTATCAAAAGGTTTTTCGACATGAAGAGAAAAGTCAAACAACCCCGATTCGAGATGCTTATAAGGATTACTACTTGCCGAATAGCTGGTTAATTGAACCAGTGGCGCCTGAGCACATACCTTCTTCACTAAAGGTAAAAATATGGCATGATTAAGTGAAGCAGGAAGTGAAATACCAAAGTGTTTATCACAACGTTTAGCTTCAAATGTTTCGTCATGTAAAATAGATTCTAGACTTTGCAGTAAATCAGGTAACATTGACTCTATCGCTAAGGCTTTTTCAGTTGGCATAATGCCGTTGGCCGTGCGATGGAATAATGGATCGGAAAAAACATCTCTTAACCTTTGTAAGGTTCTGCTCATCGCTGACTGCGATAAATAAAGCTTATCTGCCGCTCTACTCACGCTTCTTTCTTTTAAAAGTACACTCAAGGAAATGAGTAGATTAAGATCTACCCTCGCTAGTTTTTGCTCTAATGTATGCATCATTATTCCGATCTTTTTTGGTTGTATAAACTTATGTGCTTTATGCATATTACAGCGTAAATAAAATAAATTAAACACATTAAACACTTGTAACTTAACTGTTCTTTTTAGACTGATTTAAATACTTACAAGTTCTTATGCTAGCTTTGCTCTAATCATGTTTTAACTCTAATCCGCTAAGTTCTAGCAAATGGTTTACCTCACAGATATGTGATTGATGCATACTGTTAATGCATATAAGTAACTAGTAAGCATACCATACGTTTTTTATAATAAAACTCATCAAGTAATCGCTATCACTGATAGCAACCTCTTTGTAAATAAACAGGTTTAACAAAAATAATAATGGCTCAATACATACCACCAATTAAGAGGAGTTAATAACATGGATAATGTTAACCAATTCAAGAAAATAGAGATCAATAATACAGTCTTATTAACCAATAAATTGGTTGAAGAAACCTTAATGAAGTTAACACACTATATGAACTCATCTGGCTTATGCCGGCAATTTATAGAAGATACTGTTTTAGCAGTAGCACTAGAAAATAAGGACTACGTTGAAACTTACGTTTATAAAGTAAGTCACTCGATAAATGATCCTTATTTAGATGCTGTTAACATTATTGTAAAAAAGTTTGAATCTAAGGATTATGCACCTCAAGCATACGCTAGTTGATTATAAGTAATTTGAACACATAGTGGGTTAATTTTAAAATTAATCCATCAACTTAGTTAGACGCTTAGTTCATATGAAGACTAATACATAAGCCAGTTAATCAAAAACGAATAAACACATAAACGTAAAATAAGAGGTACGTATGAATAACTTAAAAACTATCAAAACAAACATCAAAACAAAAATTAAAATCGTTTCTAAATTTATGATTATCCCTTTGGTCATAATGCTTGGAGCTTGCTCAACAACCTACACCCCTGCGGTTGATAAAAGTTCACAATACGATTTCGCTTCAGTAGAAACTTTTAACGTTATTGGGGATGATTTATTAAGAAACCCGATGATAAGCGACATGGACAGAGCGCGTTTAGATAGCGCAATTGAAACATCATTAGAGTCACTAGGTAAATCATCTGATGACCAAGGTAATGCAGATATTCTAGTTAGCTACTTTATTGTCACCAAAGACAAAATTAAGGTAAGTTCAAGTTATGGTGGCGCTTATCATGCTGGCTGTTATCGCTGTGGATACCGCTACGGTGCAGGCACATCACACGTTAGCACTAAAGATTACGTTGAAGGTACCTTAGTACTTGATATTATCGATAATGAAACAAAGAAAAGTGTTTACCGAAGTACTTTAGTTAAGCCATTAAAATCTTATGATTCTATCGAAGAGCGTGAACAAGCTATTAATAAGATGGTTGAGAGCATGATACAACAACTACCTGTTAGTTAATCCTATTACGCTTTTATATTTAAATTATCTTAAAGCAAAAATTAAATTTTTAGCTTAACAAAAAGCAAAGGTAAACCAAAACGGCTCAGGTTTACCTTTTTATATAATCAATATACTACAATTTTGAGAAAATTATGAAAACTATGACAAAAACGTTTCTATTTATCCTTTCGATAACCACAATGAATTTTGCTAATGCAGAGCAATATATTTTCCCTAACAACGGGCAAAGCGATGAACAACAACAGAAAGATGAAAATACTTGTCATAGTTGGGCAGTAGATGAAACGGGCTTTGATCCAACCGTTGTACAACCACCTGAGTCAACTACAACGTCTGAACCAGCTACCTCTGAGCCTGCTAAACAGGGCAGAAAACGTGGTGGTGCCTTACGTGGGGCAGCAGTTGGTGCGCTTATTGCTGAAATTGGCGGTAACGATGTTAGTAATGGCGCTGCAAAAGGCGCAGCTGTAGGAGTTGTTTCCAAAAGAAGGCATAACAAAAAAGCAGCAGCACAAGAACAAGCTGCTCAGCAAGAAGCGCAACTACAAGCCGAGCAAGCACAGCAAATTGAACAAGAGCAGCTAACTAATTACAATAAAGCACGTAATGTCTGTTTAGAAGCAAAAGGCTATAGCATTAGTGATTAACTATTCAAAGGCAGTGTTAAGGTAAAAACACTGCCTTTATTTATTTCACTTTTCACACTAACAGCACCTTGATGAGCTAAAGCAATTCTTTTTACAATAGACAAACCTAAACCAGTCCCACCCAGCTCTCTACTTCGTGCTTTATCGACACGGTAAAAACGTTCAAACAACCTTGATAAATGCTCTTCAGGAATACCACTTCCTTTATCCTCAACACTTATTTTAACTGAATCATTTTCTTTCAGAACTGCTATTTTTATTTCACTATCACCATCGCTGTACTTAATTGCGTTGTTTAATAAATTAATAATCGCTTGCTCTATTAGAGATGAATTGTGCTTGAAAGAGATGTCTTGATCACAATCTAAAATAATAGAAATATTTCTAGCTAATGCTTTGCTGTTACATAAGAAAATAGCATTACTAATGGCTAAGGTTATCGGCTGGTTAGAGAATTCAATTTCATTAATTTCAGTTTCCTTCTCTATTTTAGACAAGGTTAATAAATTCTCGATAATCCCTTCTAAACGCATTGAGTGTGTGTGAATTACTTTAGTAAAACTATCTCTTTTATCGGCTGGCAAATCTGGAAATTCTATCAAAGTTTCCGACAAACCTTGTATCGCAGTTAAAGGTGTTCTCAATTCATGAGAAACGTTAGCTACAAACTCTTTTCGCTGTAATTCAAACTCTTTCAATTTGGTAATATCATTAAATACCACCAACGTACCACACCTGTCTTTGTGGGTGTTAAGTAAGGGGGCCGATTGCGCGAGTAAAACTTGCTCTTCTTCATGTTGAATAACAATTTCTTGTTTTACTGGCTCATTTTGTTTAAGTGCAAATTCAATAGGTTTTTGTAACTCGGGGCTATGAATTGCATCATGGAGTTTAACCCCTTCTATATGTCTCTTAGAGATGTTTAAAATATTGTAAGCGGCTTTATTTATACGCAGAATATCACCGTTACTATCAACAGCGATAACGCCCTCAACCATACTTGAAAAAACAGCTTCTTGCTCATTACGTTGGTTGAGTATAATTTCTATGCGTTGATTCAACTGAATAGCAATTTCATTAAATGCTTGACCTAACTCTTCAGATTCTAATGAATCGTTAGCGTTTAATTGTACACGGCTAGAAAAGTCCCCCTGTGCTAAACGTTGTGCTTGAACTTTCATAATCTCTAACGGGCGAACCAATGATTTTGACATCCACCAACTAGCAATTGCGGTAATGATGACCAAAATAACAAAGCCCAAGGCGACTTTATAATAAATATCCCATAAGGCAATTTGTAAAGTATCAAGCGGTGTAGAGGTTCTTATAATACCAATTAACTTTTTCTCATGGATAATTGGTATTGCAAAATACATAGAATTAATACGAAGTGTATAACCATAACGAATTGAAAGACCTTTACCGACAAGCGTTGCTTCTTCAACTTCAGGCCTGCTCTTATGATTATCCATTGTTTCAGGCGCTTTTTTGTTATCTCCTATAACTTTGCCAGAAGGTAAGATAATGGTAATACGAGTAGAAGCATTGTTACCCAAGGTTTGCGCTCTTTGTTGTACTTCATCGAAACGCTGTGAGTGAATAAGACGGGAAAACTCAGGACTTAAAATTTTTGCCCTTATCTCTAAATCCCCTGCTCTTTCATTATAATGAAAAGTTTTAATAGACCAAAGGGCAACCATAACAATGGCAAATAATGAGATAAATGAGATAGTAAGAAACGAAGGGTACAGTTTCCAGAAAAGCGTTTTACGTTTTATATCCATTTTATATGTAGTCGAGAGTAATTTATCATAAGGCGCTAAACCTTAACAATAAAGTATCCACAAATAAAGGAGATACTTAAAAGTGAGGGCTTTATTCTACTTTATAGCACAACAGAAAATCACCTCGCCTCATCTACACTCATATATGCACTAAATTCGTAGAATGCTTTTATAGCTAGCTATCTCTACATCGTATTCAGAAGTTTGTTTTAAATAATCTGACATGCCCTCCAATGCTTCAACATCGCCATGAACAAGTCGAATAGGGAGATTTTTATTAATTGATGAATTTTCTAACCATTGACCAATTTCAACATAATCTGCATGTCCAGATAAACCATCAATGACTTCAACATTTGCATTTACAGGTAACCATTGTCCGTGGATTTTAATTAACTTCTCACCTCTAATTAACTTAGCTCCACGTGTTCCCCCCGCTAAAAAGCCAGTAAATAGTAAGGTTGTTTTAGGCTTACTCAACAGACGTTTCATGTGATGTAAAATTCTGCCACCTGTCGCCATACCACTACCCGCAATAATAATATGTGGAGACACAAGCTCTGAAAGTGCTTTAGAATCATCAACACTTCGAACATAGGTGTTCATTTCTTCCATTAAATGACATTGATCTTCATTCAAACGGTGTTGCTCATGGTACTGACAATAAATGTCAGAAACTTGAATTGCCATAGGGCTATCAAGATAAATAGGAAGTTGTGGGATGCGTTTATCTTTGATTAATACAGCTAACATATACTGTAATACTTGAGCTCTTCCTACCGCAAAGCTGGGAATTAAAAGCACACCTCCCTCTCTAACAGTAGTATTGACAACTTCGGCTAATTGTTGAAATGGGTCAAGTAATTTATGACGTCGATCGCCATAGGTAGACTCTAAAATCAATAAATCTAAATTCGGTAATGGTTTAGGTGGATTCGTAAATATATCATTTGGTCGACCAACATCTCCAGAAAAGCCAACGGATTTGCCTTCTGCTTTTACAATAACACTTGAAGCACCTAAAATATGGCCTGCATCTTGGAGTTTAATACACATATCGCCAATGTTAAATTCTTCTTCAAATTCAACCGCTTTAAATAGAGATAAACACTTTTCTGCAGTTTCTTTATCATAAACAGGCTCTGGAGCTTTATGCTTTCCTAGTTTATATTTTTTATAAAAACGAGCATCGTCTTCCTGAATATGACCACTATCAGGAAGCAAGATTGAACATAAAGCTATAGTCGCTGGGTGCGTATAAACAGCGCCTCTATAACCTTGCTTGTAAAGAGCTGGAATATAACCTGAATGGTCAAGGTGAGCATGCGTTAGTACAATCGCATCAATCGTTTTAATGTCAACTGGAAGAGGTTCTCGATTGCGTTTTCGAAGCCATTTATATCCTTGAAAAAGACCACAATCTATTAAAACCTTTGTCGTATTCGTCTCAACTAAATATTTAGACCCGGTAACGGTTTCTGTTCCACCTAAAAAGGTTAAATTCATACAACACTTCCTAAAGTTAAATTCTTAATGTAAGCGCATTGACTTGTACCTAAACAGTTTTTTGATTTGATTGCTAACGCTATACACTCACCCTTTTTAAGTATATGCGTCGCTAAAATTTAAACAACTACCCCATTTGATCTAGATCAATCTACAAGTTGATAGAACGCTTACTAATTTTTTAATAAGCGATAGTTAAAATTCAAGCTCATCATTAATCAAGGAAGATTTATGACAAACCTCACGTTAACCTCATTTCATCACAAAATCCTTATTACTATGTCATAGCAAAATGTATTTCGTGGTTTATGCGCAATGTGCATTAATATATCGCTAGAAAATCAAATAAAGAAGATGGTTGTACAGGACACTTCTGGGGAAAAAGCACTAAAACCAAGCCACTTCTAGCTCAGAAAGCACTCATTTCGTATCTGTCCGAAGTTGCTTTAAAGTATGAAGAAGCTGTTGCTTGAGGATAGTCGTTCAATAGATAATCAAGTTTCGCTTCTAACTTATAATAAAGTTAAAAGTGTTCATCAATTTAAGTTAATTTATGGTGTTCGATTTGCTAGTATGAACACAATAAATTAAATAGTAAAATGGAACGCTCTTGAACAATAACGCTCATACCATTCTCTGGCACGATTATGAAACCTCATTGTATTTAAAGGGCTAGCACCCTAATATCAGTTTTCGGGTACACTTTGGGGTACACAAAAAAATATCCATAACTATATGCATGGGTGTCTATAATAATTTGGTTCATAAATTACATTATTTATCTGAATTTTTATTATGAGCACAAGCTTCTTTTTTTGCCATTAAAGTGGCAATGCTTTTACTAAGTATTTTATTAGCCTCCGCTATTGTTTCTTATCACTTTCGTGTACGTGTCATTTTCTAAAATGAGTAATTCTGCCTCTTTACTCTTTTCAATTGCAATATATGCATTTTGTTTAAAAGATAAAGAAATTTCATCAGCTCGAGGCATTGAGTCGATAAAGATTAAATAACTACTTTCCCTACCCCACTCTTCTAACTCATCTGTTCCAT